>CAJFTX010000045.1 GCA_904420075.1 uncultured Clostridia bacterium
AAGCTTTCTCGCCTTGATGAGCGAGCCGTCCAGCCCGCAGAGGCCAATTGCCTTGCCCCGCTTTTTCGAAAGCCTCGACACGAGCTCCTTGTTGACCTTGCCCGCGAGCACCATCTTCACAATGTCGATCGTCTCCCGATCGGTGTACCGCAGTCCGCCGACAAAGCGGCTCTCCTTGCCGACTTTTTTCAGCATGTCGGAGATCTCCGGCCCGCCCCCGTGCACGAGCACCACGTTGATCCCGACGAGCGACAGCAGCACCACGTCGCTGATCACCGCGTCCTTGAGCTTCTCGCTCACCATGGCGTTTCCGCCGTACTTGATGACCACCGTCTTTTTATAGAACTTCTGAATATAGGGCAGCGCGGCGATCAGCGTCCCCGCTTTTTGTTCCATCTCGGACAACATCTAACACTCTCTCCTCTTCTGGGCTTTTCCGCCGGTCAGGTGCGGTAGTCCCCGTTGATCTTCACATAGTCGTAGGTGAGGTCGCAGCCGTAGGCGACTCCGCTCGCCGCCCCCGCGTGGAGCGCGACGCGGATCGTAATCTCCCCCTCGGAGAGCACTCTCTTTGCCTCCTCCTCGGAAAAATCCACACCGTAGCCACCGGCACAGACCGGCACTTCTCCCGCACTCGACGCAAAGGAGACGTCGATTTTTTCAACATCCACCGCGACGCCCGCATACCCGAGCGCGCAGAGCACCCGGCCCCAGTTCGCGTCGGCGCCGAACATCGCCGCCTTCACAAGATTCGACTCGATCACACTCTTGGCAAGCCGCACGCACTGCTCTCTTGTCTCCCCGCCCGAAACCTCGCAGACGACGAGTTTGGTCGCCCCTTCGCCGTCTCTCGCCATCTCGCGCGCGAGATGGGTGCAGACGGTGAGTAGCGCCTCGTAGAAGAGCTCGTAGCCCTCGTTCTCTGTCACCTCGGGCGCGCCCGCCGCGCCGTTCGCCAACACGAGCAGCGTGTCGTTGGTGCTGGTGTCGCCGTCCACGCTGATGCAGTTGAAGCTCTCGTCCGCCGCCGATTTTACCATCTTCTGCAAGAGCTCCGGCGCGATCTGCACGTCGCTTGTCACAAAGGCGAGCATCGTCGCCATGTTGGGCTTGATCATCCCCGAACCCTTCGCGATGCCGCCGACCCGGCAGGGCACTCCGCCGAGCTCGAACTCCACCGCGATCTCCTTTTTGACAAGGTCGGTGGTGAGAATCGCGCTCGCCGCGTCGTCCCCGCCGTCCGGGCTCAGCTCCTCGCGCAGCTTCGGAATGCCCGCGCGGATGACGTCGAGCGGCAGCGGCTGCCCGATCACCCCTGTGGATGCGATCGCCACCCGCTCGGGCTCGATGCCGAGCTCCTTCGCGAGCGCCTCGCACATCGCCTCCGCCACCGCGACGCCGTCCTTATTGCAGGTGTTGGCGTTGCCGCTGTTGCAGATGACGGCGCGGCAGAAGCCGTCTTTGATATGCTCCTTGGTGACAAGAATCGGCGCGCCCTTGACAAGATTGGTCGTATAGACCCCGGCCGCCGCCGCCGGGCGATCGGAGTAAATCAGCGCGAGATCCTTTTTCGATTTGTTCTTACGGATGCCGCAGTAGATGCCTGCGGCGAGATATCCCTTCGGCGCCGTGACATTTCCTCTGATTTTCTTCATCACACGTTCCCCCTTAAAACGCCGGCGGAATCAGCGCGAGTCCCGCATCCTCCGCAAGGCCGAATTTGAGATTCATGTTCTGGATCGCCTGCCCCGCGGCTCCTTTGACCATGTTGTCGATGGCGGAGACCACAATCAGCTTCCCGCAGCGCCGGTCAAAGTGCAGCGAGACGTCGCAGTAGTTCGAGTGTTTGACATACTTGAGGTTCGCGATCTTCCCCTCCGGCAGCAGCCGGACAAACCGCGCTTTCTCATACCGCGCCTCATAGGCGGCGCGCACCTGCGCCTCAGTGACCCCGTCCGCAAGATCCGCATAGATGGTCGAGACGATTCCGCGGTTGATCGGCAGCAGATGCGGCACAAAGGTGACCGAGACACGCTCCCCCGCAAGTCTTGTGAGCGTCTCCTCGATCTCCGGCGTGTGCCGGTGGGCCGCCACCTTATAGGGCGCAAAGCCCTCGTTGAGCTCCGCAAAATGGGTGTTCTGCGAAAGCCCTCTCCCCGCCCCCGTCGCGCCCGACTTCGAGTCGATCACGAGCTTCTTTTCGACGAGTCCCGCCTCGAGCGCCGGGCCGATTCCGAGCGCCACCGAAGTCGGGTAGCAGCCGGGATTGCCGAATACGTCGCAGGCTTTATAGTTCTCTTTAAAAAACTCGGGCAGTGCGTAGGTGCTGCGGCTGTGCAGCTCCGCGTCCTTGTACTCCCCGCCGTACCACTCCTTATAGTCCGCCGGGTCGGAGAGCCGGAAGTCGGCCCCCATATCGATAAAAACGGCGCCCTTGTCGACGCACTTTCTCGCGTACTCCTCCGAGAGGCCGTGCGGCACCGAACCGAACACCACCTCGCTTTTCGCAATCACCTCGTCCGAGTCGCAGAGCCTCTCCTCCGTCTCCCGGTAGAGCGCGGGGTAGACCTCCGAGAGCTCCATCCCCTCAAAGCTCTTTGAGGAGATCGCCACAAGCTCCGCCTGCGGGTGCATCAAAAGCAGCCGGCAGAGCTCCAGCCCCGCGTAGCCGGTCGCGCCGATTACGCCGGCCTTAATCTTCTCACTCATCTCCGCTTGCCTCCTTCAAAAACGCCTTTACCATCTCAATCTGCGCGCCGGTCGACTCCACCGACGGACCGCCCAGTACCTTCCGCTCCGAGACGCAGGTCTCGAGCGAGATCGCCCGGTAGACGTCCTCCGCAAACACGTCGCTCACCTCCCGGTACTTCTCAAGCGGCAGCCGCTCGAGGTCGGTTCCAAGCTCGAGGCAGAGCGCCACCAGTTTTCCCACAATTTTATACGCGTCGCGGAAGGGCATCCCCTTCTTCACGAGATAGTCGGCGCAGTCGGTCGCGTTGATGAACCCGCCCGAGGCCGCCGCGCGCATCTTCTCCGGGCGCACCGTCGCCGTTTCGATCATGTCCGCGAACACGTCGAGGCAGAGCTTTGCGGTATCCACCGCGTCAAAGACCGCCTCCTTGTCCTCCTGCATGTCCTTGTTGTAGGCGAGCGGAATTCCCTTCATCACCGTCAGCAGCGTCACAAGCGAGCCGTAAACTCTGCCCGTCTTGCCGCGCACCAGCTCCGCAATGTCCGGATTCTTCTTCTGCGGCATGATCGAGGAGCCGGTCGAAAACGCGTCGTCCAGTTCGAGAAACTGGAACTCGCTGCTGCACCAGAGGATAACCTCCTCCGAGAAGCGGGAGAGGTGCATCATCAGAATCGAGAGCGCCGAACAGAGCTCGATGCAGTGGTCCCGGTCGGAGACCCCGTCGAGCGAGTTTGCCATCACCGCGTCGAATCCGAGCGCCTTACAGGTGATCGTCCGGTCGATCGGATAGGTGGTGGTCGCGAGCGCCCCGCTCCCGAGCGGCAGCTCGTTCATCCGCCTGTAGCAGTCGGAGAGCCGCCCGTAGTCGCGCATCAGCATCTGGCAGTAGGCGAGCAGATGGTGCGCGAAGGTGACCGGCTGCGCCCGCTGGAGATGTGTGTACCCCGGCATGATGACCCTCTGGTTCTCCTCCGCTTTTTTGACAAGTACCGAGAGCAGCTTGCACACAAGCTTCTGCACCGCGCGGATCTCCTTTTTGAAATTCATGCGGATGTCGAGCGCCACCTGATCGTTGCGGCTGCGCGCGGTGTGCAGCCGCTTGCCCGCGTCCCCGATCCGCTCGGTCAGCACGCTCTCCACGAACATGTGGATGTCCTCGCTGTCCGCGTCAAAAGCGAGCGTCCCCGCCTCCAAATCCGCCAGAATTCCCCGGAGGCCTTCGATGATCTTCTCGCTCTCGGCCCGGTCGATAATCCCGCAGTCGGCGAGCATCCCCGCGTGCGCGATCGAGCCCTCGATATCCTCCCTGTAGAGTCGCGCGTCAAAGGAGATGGACGAGTTGAAATCGTCCACCTTTTTATCCGTCTCCTTTTGAAATCTTCCCGCCCAGAGCTTCATAGTCCTGTCCTTCCCTTTTCAAGATAGAGAGGCGGCCCGTGGGCCGCCTGTCAAATGTCGATTTTCCGGAGCTTACTTCCAGTTCTGCTCCTTGAGCGCCCGCACCTTGGTCGGCAGGCCGAAGAGGTTGATAAAGCCCTCGCTGTCCGCCTGGTTGTAGCAGTCGTCCGCCGCGAAGGTCGCCACATCCTCGTCATAGAGGGTGTAGGGGCTGCGTACGCCCGCCGGGATAATGTTGCCCTTGTAGAGCTTCAGCCGCACCTCGCCGGTGACCGTCTTCTGCGTCTCGTCGACGAAAGCGGAGAGCGCCTCGCGCAGCGGGCTGAACCACTGGCCGTAGTACACAAGCTCGGAGAACTTCTGGGCCACCAGCGCCTTGTAGTGCTGGGTGTCCCGGTCGAGGGTGATCTCCTCGAGGTTCGCGTGGGCCGCGTAGAGGATGCTGCCGCCCGGAGTCTCATAGACGCCGCGGCTCTTCATGCCGACCAGCCGGTTCTCCACCATATCCACAATGCCGATGCCGTTCTTGCCGCCGAGCTCGTTTAAGGTCTTCACCATCGTCACCGCGTCGAGCTTCCGGCCGTCCAGCTTCACCGGCACGCCCTGCTCAAACTCGATCGAGACATAGGTCGCCTTGTCCGGCGCCTTCTCCGGAGAGACGCCGAGCTCCAGGATCTTGTCGTAGTCCGGCTCGTTCCACGGGTCCTCGAGGTCGAGGCCCTCGTGCGAGAGGTGCCAGAGATTCTTGTCCTTCGAGTAGCTCGTCTCTCTTGTAAACTTCAGCGGGATGCCGTGCGCCTCCGCGTAGTCGATCTCCTCATCCCGGCTCTTGATGTCCCAGATTCTCCACGGGGCGATGATCTTCATCTCCGGAGCGAACGCCTTGATCGCGAGCTCGAAACGCACCTGGTCGTTGCCCTTGCCGGTGCAGCCGTGAACGATGGCGTCCGCGCCCTCCTTCTTCGCGATCTCCACGATTCTCTTTGCAATGATCGGCCGTGCAAACGAGGTGCCCAGCAGATACTTGTTCTCATACACCGCGCCCGCCTTGATGGTCGGGAAGATGTAGTCCTCGACAAACTCTTTCGTGAGGTCCTCAATATAGAGCTTCGAGGCGCCGGTCTTTTTCGCCTTCTCCTGCAGCCCGTCGAGCTCAGTCCCCTGACCGACGTCCGCCGCAACCGCGATCACCTCGCAGCCGTAGTTCTCCTTCAGCCACGGGATGATGATCGATGTATCGAGTCCGCCCGAATAGGCGAGTACCGCTTTTTTAATCTCCGACATTGTAAAACCGCTCCTCTTCTCAAATGTTACCGTTATTATAAAACCTTCCGGCGCAAATTGCAACCCTTTTTATTTATAATTATTCATTTATTTGTATTTTTATGCATACTACACAGCCCGTCCTCCGCGCGGGCGCAAAAAACTTGCCAAAACGCGGCGCGGGAACGGTCGCCGGTCTGTCTCCCGCGCTGTCCGTCCCCGCCGTCTGTCCTATTTTCTCTTCTTTTTCTTGGCCGACCCACGCTTCCCGCCGCCCATCCGCTTTTGCCGCACCTCGGGGCTCGCCACCGAGTAGCCGAAAAAGCCGAGTTTCCGTCCGAGCGAGAAGTACTCCCCGTGGTTATAGGCCACAAGCTTCGCCCGGTCAAGGCAGAGCTTCCCCTTGCTGTCAAAGAGCTTCTCCTTTGCCCGCACCGAGACGATCTCCGCCAAAAACATGTCGTGGCTGCCGAGCTCCTTGACCTCCCGCACCACGCAGCCGAGCTGCACCGGTGCTCCCGCGATCCCCTTCGCATAAGAGAGCCCCTCCATCGGCTCCGCCGTAAGGCCGAGTTTTGCAAATTTGTCAAGTTCCCTGCCGGACTTTACCCCGCAGAAGTCGCACGCCTCCGCCAGTTTCTCGCTGACGAGATTTACAACAAACTCGCCGCTCTCCGAGATCATCCCGTGGGAGAGGCGGCTCTTGCGCACCGAGATCGATACCATCGGCGGCTCGGAGCAGACGGTGCCCGCCCAGGCGACTGTAATAATGTTGTCCCGCGCGAGCTCCCCCTCCTTGCCGCGGCAGGAGATCATCACAACCGGCACAGGTGAGAGTACCGTCGAGGGATTCAAGTTCTGATACATCGTTCATCCTCCAAACTCATAAACTTTTGCCCAAAAGGGCCTCCTATCATCTATATGCGTCCCGCTCAAACGGGACCACTCGGGCGCGCGGCCCCTCCTTCGAGAGGGTGACAAGCCCGTAGCTCGGCGGACAGCCGCGCGGCTCGGTCAGCGATCCGGGATTGAGTATCCAGACCCCTTCCCGCAGCTCGCAGAGCCCCCGATGGGTGTGCCCGAAGAGCGCCATCTGTACGCCCCGCGCGAGCGCCGTCCGGAGCAGCAGGTCCGTCCCCTGCCGCACCCCGAGAGTATGCCCATGGCAGAGAAAGAGCTTCACGCCCCCCACCTCGACGACGCTCCGCTCCGGCGCGCCGCTGGAGAAATCCCCGTTGCCGCGAACCGCGCGCAGCGGGATCTGCGGAAAGAGCTGCGAGAGCCGCTCCGCGTCCCGCACCAGATCCCCGAGGTGCAGAAGCATCTGCGGCCGCTCCCGCTCAATCACCTCCACACAGCGCTCGATCCGCCCGTGCGAATCGGACAGTACCAGAAGCTTCATCTCTCTCCTCCTAAATGTATAAATTGCCGCTCCCCTCTCATACAATGTTGCACAGAGAAAGGGGGGAGACCAGTGAATGAAAAAGCGATCTCCGGGCTGCCGGAGCTGACCCGTGCCGAGCTCGACGCCTTGCTCGAGCGCCACGGAGACCCCGGAAAACTGCGCGAACTGCTCGCACAGCTGCCGGAGAAGGACGTCGCCGAGATGGTCTGCGGCTTCCGCTCCCACGAGGAATTTATCAAGAAGGTCTACGGCGGGGAGTGAGCTCTCCGCCGCGCCTCGTCTCCAGCCACTTCGCCCCCGCGACCGAGAGAATCACAATTGCGCCGCCCACCGCCATCTGCGGTGTGATCTGTTCCACCGAGCCCGTCCGGTCGGGAATCACCGCCGCGAAGAGCGCCGCAGGAATCGGGCTCGCCGCATAGATAAGCGCCGCCCGCGCGGGGCTGATCTCCCGCTGGACAAGCACCTGTGCCACCAGCAGCAGTCCGCTCGCGAACGGGCCTAGCAGCAGCAAAATTCCTATCGCCGCCGGTTCCCAGAGCTCCGCCCGCGTCCCCGGCTCCCAGAGCCACAGGAGGGCGGGCAGTAGCGCGATTCCCGCCGCCTGCCAGGCGGAGAAGGCCATCGGATCGCACCGCCCGCTGAAGCAGTCGAGCGCATTGAGCTGCACCGCAAAACAAATGGCTGAGAGCAGCATCAGCCCGTCCCCGAGGTTGAGCGCTCCATCCAGCACAAAGGAAATTCCTCCGTCGAAGCGCACCACCCCGTTGAAGATCGCAAGCCCCACCGTCGCCCCTACAAGTCCCGCGCAGGCGGACAGCGGTGGCCGCCGCCCGAAACAGAGCCCCACAATTGGGATGAGCACCCCGAGAAGGCTGCTGATAAAAGCGCCCTTGGTCGCCGTGGTGTACTGGAGTCCCACCGTCTGCACCACCATTCCGAGTCCGCAGACAAGGCCGCAGAGCAGCCCGCCTCCAATTGCCGT
>CAJFTX010000046.1 GCA_904420075.1 uncultured Clostridia bacterium
AGACTTGGGCCTATCTTGGCGCGGCGGACCAGGCGGCGGAGATCCGTAAGGATGCGGCGCTGAAAGAGCGTATCTATCAGAAGACCGGTTGTGCGGTACACGCGATGTATCCGCTCTATAAAGCGATGCGGCTGCGAGATGAGGGGCAGATTGCAGCGGGAGACCGGTACCTCGGTCAGGGGGATTATCTCTTCTACCGGCTGACCGGAGAATTTTTGACCTCCGACTGTCTCGCATCCGGTTCGGGGCTGCTCAACCTGAAGGAGCGGGAGTATGACGCGGAGCTTCTGGAGCTCTGCGGACTCTCGCGCGAGCAGCTGCCTGCGGTCGGGTCGTTTGAGAGCACGGCGTCGCTCTCGGCGGAGGCTGCGAAAGCGCTCGGACTCCCCGCGGGAATCCCGGTGGTGCCTTGCCACAGCGACGGCGCGATGAACCAGGTCGGCGCGGGCGCGCTGAAGAAGGGCGTGATGACTTTCTCGGTCGGCACCAGCGCCGCAATCCGGCTCACGGTGGACCACCCGGTTACTCCGGAGAACGGCGGGACCTGGTGCTATATTGCGCCGGGCAAATATCTCTCCGGTGCTGCGACGCAAGGGTCCACCAACTGTGTCGACTGGTTTATGAAGACGGTGCTGAAAACCGACCGAAAATACAGCGAGCTTGAAAATGCCGCAAAGTATGTTTTGGACAATCCCTATTTTCTGCCGTTTCTCTTCGGAGAGCGGTGTCCGGGTTGGCAGGATGGCCGCCGCGGCGGATTCTACCAGCTCGCAGGTTCACACGACGAGTGCGATCTGTTTTACGCGATCCTGGAGGGCGTGCTCTTTAACGTATATCACTGTTTTGATATTTTGCAGAAGAACGCCTACCGGCCAGACGTCATCAAGGTGTCCGGCGGCGTTTTGAAAAGCCCGATGTGGTCGAAAATGCTGGTGGATATCTGGCAGCAGCCGATTACGGCGGCAAGCAACGAGCAGGCGTCAATGCTCGGCGGCGCGGCGCTCGCGCTGCACGCCGCGGGGGCGCTTCCCAATATTGAGGAGTTTGGCGACCGCTCGGAGCGGGTGATTGAGCCCGATCCGGCGATGGCGGACTACTATAAAACACGTTTTACAAAGTATCTTGAACTTTATTGTAACAAGTAGGAGGAAACAAAGATGAACAGAGCAGAAATCGTAGCGAAACTTTCTGAGGGCGGCCTTGTCGCCGTTGTCAGAGCGGATAGCCCGGAGCAGGCGCTGAAGATCAGCGAGGCCTGCATCGAGGGCGGTGTGGTCGGCATTGAGATCACCTTTACCGTTGACGGCGCGGTGGATATTATCAAGGAGCTTGCGAAGAAGGTCGACCCGAACAAGGCGCTGATTGGCGCGGGCACCGTGCTGGACGCGGAGACTGCGAGAGCGGCGATTCTCGCGGGCGCAAAGTTTGTCGTCTCTCCCTGCCTGTGCAAGGACGTGTGTGAGATCTGTAACCGCTATCAGATTCCGGTCATGCCGGGTGCAATGACCGTCAAGGAGGTCAAAGAGTGCCTCGAGGCGGGCGCCGATATCGTCAAGGTGTTCCCGGGCGAGCTGTTTGGCCCGAAGATCATCAAGGCGTTCCATGGGCCGCTGCCGCAGGCGAGAATGATGCCGACTGGCGGCGTCTCGGTCGACAATGTCGCCGAGTGGATCAAGGCGGGCGCTGTCGCTGTGGGCGCGGGCGGTTCGCTGACTGCGGGCGCAAAGACCGGCGACTATGAGAGCATCACCCGGGTTGCCAAGGAGTTTATTGCGAATATCAAGGCTGCTAGAGCCGGAAAGTAAGAGAGTTTTCCGCGGGGCGGAAAAAATTAAGAAAATAGGGGAGTTTTTCCGATGTACAAAGTAATTGTAACTGCACGTTCTTTCGGTCAGGCCAACGATGCGCCGATCAAGCTTCTGGAGGAGCACGGCTGTGAGGTCGTTCGGGTCGCCACCGGGAAGCCGCTGACTACCGAGGAGCTGATTCCGCACATCGCGGACGCGGATGCGGTGATCGCCGGACTGGACAACTACAATAAGGAAGTCATCGAGGCGGGAAAGAAGCTGAAGGTGATCTCCCGCTACGGCGTGGGCTACGACAAGGTCGATGTCTGCACTGCGAGAGCAAAGGATATCGCCGTCACCATCACTCCGGGAGCAAACGAGCACTCGGTTGCCGATCTCGCAATGGCTCTGATGCTCTCCGCCGCCCGCCATGTCACTGCGGTGAATGCGGATGTGAAGAACGGCGGCTGGGGCCGCGTGATGGGCGGAGAGATGTGGCAGAAGACGCTCGGCGTGATCGGCCTCGGCCGGATCGGTAAGGGCGTCGTCAAGCGCGCGAAGGGCTTCGGAATGAACGTTCTCTGCTTTGAGAAATATCCGGATGAGGCGTTTGGCGCTGAATACGGCGTCACCTATACGGGCATAGATACTCTTATCAGGAACTCCGACTTCATCACCATCCATGTGCCGCTGCTGCCGGACACCAAGAACCTGATCAGCGACCGTGAATTTGACGTGATGAAGAAGACCGCTGTCATTGTCAATACCGCCCGCGGCGGAATCATTGACGAGAAGGCGCTCTACACCGCGCTTAAGGAGGGCAAGATTGCCGCTGCTGCGCTCGACGCGACCGAAGTCGAACCCCCGAAGGGAAGCCCGCTGCTCGAGCTTGACAACTGCATTATTACCTCCCATATCGGCGGCTTTACACGCGACGCCGTCAACAACATGGGCATGATGGCGGCACAGAACGCGATCGACGTGCTCGAGGGCAGAGAGTGCAAATTTAAGGTCTAAATCGGAAGCTCTTCAAAAAGAGGCCGTGAACATCCGGCCGGAAAGGACTGCTTTATGAAATCTGTTACCAAAGATACCATTATTACCGACGCTCTGAGATTAGACCCGGGCACGGCTGAGTTCTTTTTCTCGATTGGGATGCACTGCCTCGGATGCCCGTCTGCTGCGGGCGAATCAATTGAGGAGGCCTGTATGGTGCACGGCGCCGACTGCGATAAGTTAGTAGCCGACATCAACGAGTATCTCAAGGACAAATAAGTCTGAATGAAAGAGAGAGCGGCCCCACCTGGAGGCCGCTCTTTTCATAGGTGTAACCATGTTGCAGAAACGACTGTTAGCGGCGATGGATCTGGTGCGGCCCGGCAGCAGAGTTGCGGATATCGGAACCGATCACGCCTATTTGCCGATTGAACTTGTAAAACAGGGCATCAGTCCCGTTGCGATTGCGGCGGATGTGAGGGAAGGACCGCTCCGGATGGCGCAGCGAAATATTGAGCGCGCCGGACTCGGGGCTCGGATCGAGACGGTGCTCTCCGACGGGCTTACCGAGATTGCGGAGTCACGCTATGACGACCTTGTAATCTGCGGAATGGGCGGAGATACGATTGTTCAGATATTGGAGGCGGCGGAACTCAAAAATCCGGAGAAACGGCTGATTTTACAGCCTCAGAGCGTCTCTGACCGGCTCCGGGCTTATCTCTATCGCTCGGGGTACGAAATCCTCTGTGAGCGATTCGTATGGGATATGGGCAAGCTCTATCTGCTGCTCTGTGCGCAGTTTACGGGGAAGCCGGAGGGGCGCAGTGCGCTTGACTGCCTGATTAGTCCTGCTGCGCGACGAGAGCGCCCGGCGGGTTATGCGGACTATCTGGAGCATCTACTCAAAAAGCTCTCCAAACGGAGAGCAGGACTCCTGCGGTCAAGCTGCGCGCCGCGGGCAGAGATTGAAAAACTGGATACGCTTGCAGCACAGCTTCGCGAGCTGGAACAAGGAGAGATGAGATGAAAGTCAACGCAATTTTGAAAGAGCTGGAGAGAGCGGCGCCCCGTACCTTGGCGGAGGAGTGGGACAACGTGGGGCTGATCGCCGGAAATCCGGAGCTTGAGGTCCGGCGGGCGATGACCGCGCTCGACTGCACGCAGGAGGTGATCAGCGCCGCACAGGAGAGCGGATGTGAGCTGATTCTCACCCACCATCCGCTCTACATCAAACCGCCCCTGCAAATGAACGGGGGATGTGCGCCGAGCAGGAGAGTGCTCCGCCTTCTGGAGTCGCGGATTGCTCACATTGCGCTGCATACCAACGCGGACGCGGCTGAGGGAGGAGTGAATGACCTGCTCGCAGAGCGGCTGAGACTTGCGGAAATACGGCCACTGGGAGAGACGGGGGAGGTGCGCTTTGCACGCGTCGGAGTTCTGCCGGAGCGGATGACGCCTGCAACTTTTGCGGCATACGCAAAAGAGCAGCTGCACGCCCCTGCAGTAAAATATAACTCCGGGGGGCGCGAAATTCTGCATGTGGCGTTGATGGGCGGGGCGGGCGGCGACATCTTTGCCGAGGCAGCTGCCTTTGGTGTGGACGCCTATCTCACCGGAGATGTAAAACATCATCTCTTTACAGAGGCGCAGGATGCGGGAATTACACTCTGCGACGCGGGCCATCTACACACCGAACTGCCTGTGGTAGCCGGATTTTTGACGCCGCTGCTTGAGCGGCTTGGCGTCGAGGTGATTCCCTTTGACCAGGGCGGACTTGTCCGCGCAATCTAGGAGGAAGATCAGATGCCAATTGACACCCCATTTGTCAGAGCGCTTGTGGCGGAGCTGAACCGAACCGCCGCAGGGGCGCGAATTGATAAAGTCTTTATGCCGGCTCCGGACGAGGTGGTACTTGCGCTGCGCGCGCCGTCGGTGAAAACCCGGCTGCTGCTCTCTGCGAACAGCCGGATGCCGCGGGCCTACTTCACAGCCGAGAGCAGGGAAAATCCCCCCACACCGCCGATGTTCTGTATGTTGCTGCGCAAACATCTCGCGGGCGGAAAAATTACCGAAATCCGTCAGCCGGTCTATGACCGTGTAATTGAGCTGCTGGTAAACGGCTACAATGAGATGGGGGACCCAGTGAAGAAGCGTCTGGTACTTGAGATCACCGGTAGTACCAGTAATTTGATTCTAATCGATGGAGAGAATCGAATTTTGGACGCTGTAAAGCATACAGACATTACAACTTTAAATGGCCGTCCAGTTTTGCCCGGACTGGAGTATCGCTATCCGCCGGTACCGGAGAAGGTCAATCCATTTGATACAGAGGCGCTGCATATGCTGCTGCAAGAGGACAGCGTGGAACCGCTTGACAAATTTCTCTTTGGACGGATCGCGGGAATGTCTCCCTTTATCGGACGGGAGCTCGCGCACCGGCTCGGAGACCGTCCGCTCCACGAACTTGATGCCGCTGAGGCTGAACGGACGCTCGACGCGTTCTTTCAGGCGGTGCAGCGCGGGGAAGTTCAGCCGGTGCTGCTGCGGGATCCGGAAGGGGTGCCGGTCGATTTGAGCTTTACCGAGATCACCCACTTTGGGAATACTTATCAGTGTGAGCGGTTCGAGAGCTTCTCGGCGCTTGTGGAGGAGTTTTTCCGGAGCAGGGATGCGGCTCAGCGCAGAAAACAGCGGGCCGGAGACCTCGACAAACGGGTGAAGACACTGCTCGAGCGGGCGCGCAAAAAATACGAGAATCAGAAGCAGGACCTCAAAAAGTGCCGAGACCGGGAACCGCTGCGCATCAAGGGGGAGCTGCTCACCGCACACATTGCGGAGATTCCACGGGGGGCGGCCGAGGTGACTCTGGAGAACTACTACGATGAGATGCGCCCGATTCGTATTGCGCTGGATGTCACCAAGTCGCCGCAGCAGAATGCACAGAGCTATTTTAAGAAGTATCAAAAAGCGACGACTGCGGAGAAGATGCTCGGTGCGCAGCTCACCGAATCGGAACAGGAGATCGAGTATCTGGAGACGGTGCAGGAGTCGCTCGCTCGGGTGGAAAATGAGCGGGACACAGAGGAGATACGTGCAGAACTCGCGGCCGCGGGCTATATGAAAAAAAGCGGCAAACAACAGAAGAAGAGCAAGCCTGCGCGAGGTTTCGCGCTCTTTGAGTCCTCGGACGGCTTTGTGATTCTCGCGGGGAAAAATAACGCGCAGAACGACGAGCTGACCCACCGCGTCGCGGAAAAGAGTGACCTCTGGCTGCATGCACAGAATATTCCGGGCTCCCATGTCGTTATTATTTGTGAGGGGGAGACGCCGCCCAATCGCACGGTGGAGGAGGCGGCAATCATCGCTGCGACGATGTCAAAGGCGTCTGAAGCGCCCAAAGTTCCTGTGCAGTACACTCAGGTTAAAACACTGCGCAAGCCCTCCGGGGCAAAACCAGGCTTTGTAACGTTTACGACCTATCAGACGGCTTTTGTCGCTCCGGATGCAGCTCTGTGTGAGCGACTGCGCAAGAAATAGAATTGGTGCAGCGGTGAGGCGGATACTTGTGTGGACGGATGATATGTATATCTCAGAGGTGCTGTGCGAGAAGGGAGTCGAAATGGCCTGTGCTGTTCGGGTGCGGAGGCGCTGTTGCAGCTTTCGCGGCGGAGAGCTGAGCTCGTGCTGCTCGATCTGACATCGCCTGATCTCTCCGGGGAGCTGCTGCCTCCGAAGCTTGCGGAGACGCCGGCCATCGTCATGAGCGCCGGGGCGAATGCGGCGGACAGGATGGCTTATCCGTAAGGAGGAGTACAGGCAATTCATAGATTTGACGGCGCCGAACGCGCTCAGGAATATCGTTCCAGTATTGAGTTCCAGAATACTGTATCGGTCGGATTGAAACCGTTTTGGGACACAGATCCGGCCGTGAAGATTTACATCGTTGCTATGGTGAAATACCGGTAGCGGAGCAATCAAGGGGCGACAGCAAGGAGTGCTGCCGCCCTAAACTATTAGAAAGGGAATCCCCAGAAACGAAGATGAAACCTGCAAAGTGCACATCCAGCACATCTTTGATATCCTGCACGGTACAAGTTTTGCTTGGATCATTGAACATGGATTTTTATTCTCAAAATGTGATAAAATCCAGCTATTGAGAAAGCGATTTTTGAAAGAATGGAGAGGGCGAGTGATGGAATATATATCCAAAGAATGTATTGCTGAATTATCAAATCCCGGAGTTATATCAAGACAGTTGATTAACCCGGAAAATTCATTCAGTAAAAGGGTAACGCTTACAGAAGTCCATCTTGAAAAAGGAGCGTGTCAGCCAAGGCATACTCACCGGACGTCTGAACAGATTTGGTACGCCATAAAAGGCTCCGGTAAATTGTTGCTTTCAGATGGACAAGAGAAAGAATTTCATGAAGGTGATGTTGTGAGATTTGCGGAGAATGATGTTCATGGGCTACTCAATGACGGGAATTCAGAATTTGTATATATCGCAGTAACTTCACCTCCGATAAATTTCGGCAGCGCATATAAGGACAAGAAATAAAATAGCGGCAGTCCACAGAACTGGGGCTTGTGGATTGCCCGTACCCCCCCTTGCAGAACAGACGGGCGGGGCGTTCCGCGCCGCTTATTTCCACGGGGGACTTCGGCTGCAGCTCTATTTTATGGGAGAAAAAGAGTGAGAGGGGATTTCCTCTCACTCTTTTTAAAAGAACCAACTGAGCAGTCCAAAGCTGCCGGTGTGTTGTTCGTTGTAGTTGACCATCCGCTGTAACATTGCGGCGCACTCCGCTTTCGTCAGCATATTGGAAGGACGAAAACTGCCATCGCCGTAGCCGTATAAAATGCCGAGATTCTGCAATTTTGCAATACTCTGCGCGGCATACTGCGGCAGTTCATCGGTAAAGGAGGAGGCCGCAGCCCCGCCGCTCTCCGGCAGTAACTTTGCGAGAACTACCGCAGCATCCGCACGGGAGATCGGCTCGGACGATTTAAGCTGATTTACTTCATCATCAGTGAGCAGCCCAGTTGAAAGCGCTTCGACGAAATAGCCTTCAGTCAGCGCGGAGCGCGCGTCCCCGAGTGCGCTGTCTGCGGGGAGATAGTTGGAGGCCTTCATCGCCATCGCGAGAAAATCTCCCTTATTGACCGTGCGCTCCGGCTCAAAGAAACTCTGACCAGCGATCTGCTCTCCGCCCATCACGCCCAGTTCGGTGAGCTGTACTGCCGGGAGTTCCGCATAGCTGCCCGCGAGATCGGTATAGACAAGGTCAAAGGCGGGTTTTTCAATTTTGATTTTTACAGTAGCAGGTTTGGAACACTGGCCGTAAGAGTCCACCACAGTAAAGTGAAACCGGTCGGAGCCGGTCTGGTCCGCCGCCGGCGTATAGGAGAACTGGGAGCCCTCGATAACGACCTCGCCCTTTTTGGGGGCGTCTTCCAGTTTTACAGTGGTATTCTCCGGGAGGTTAAAGGTGCCGGTTACCGAGATATTTTTAATTGTGGTTACTGTCTGGTCAGCGCTTTCTGGCGGAGCAATTTCTCCGTCGGTGACGTGCAATTTCATGAGTATTGTCGCAGTATTATCGCCGCTGATCCGATAGAGAAATCCAGCTTCGCCGAGATATCCCTGATTCGGCAGAAAAGAGAGTTTTTTCACCTGCTGGGCCGAGATTGTCTGGTAGGGAAGTACCTCGTTGTCTCCGCAGAGCAGCACGCCGCTCTGCGGGTCCGGTAGCTCCAATATAATGATCTCGTTTTTTCCGGAGTGCAGCGACTCCGAGTCAAAGTAGGTAGCTGTATTCTGAGGTGTGATCTGCTGACAGATGTTCTCTTCATTGACCACTGAGCGCCCAGGGGTCAGTTCATAAGCCGAGACCGAAAAGACCGACAGCGAGAGGAGCAGAAACGTTGAGACGCCGCTTTTCAAAAGTCCTTTCATGATTTGATCCTCCATTTTTTATTCTACTCTTAGTTTTTCTGGAATTGCACGGGTAAACCGTGCCAAATATTAGTGATGTCGCCTATTGTTTTTTGAGAAAGGGTATGCCAAAATATAAACTAGGAAAAAAGTCCCCTCCGCTGGCAGGGAGAAAGTGGAAAGGAACGACTATATGGACAACCAGTATGTCTTAATTCTGGACTTCGGCGGACAGTACAATCAGCTCATTGCTCGTCGGGTCCGTGAGTGCGGCGTCTACTGTGAGGTGAAGCCCTATCATATTTCAGTTGAGGAGATCCGGCGTCTAAATCCGGTGGGAATCATCTTTACGGGAGGACCCTCCAGTGTATATGCGGAACATGCGCCGCTCTGCGACAGGGAGATCTTTGAACTCGGTATTCCGGTGCTCGGTATCTGCTATGGCATTCAGGTGATGACGGAGCTGCTTGGCGGAACTGTTTCGCATGCCGACCGGAGAGAATACGGCAAAACCGAGATTCAATATGAGCGCAGCTGTAAACTGTTCTCCGATATTCCGGATGGTATCTGCTGGATGAGCCACACCGACTTTGTGGAGGTTCCGCCCGCAGGCTTCCGGGTGACCGCGCACACGGAGAGTTGTCCGACCGCGGCGATGGAGAATGTGGAGAAGAAGCTGTACGGAGTACAGTTTCATCCGGAGGTCAACCATACCGAACGCGGCACCGACATATTGAGACACTTCTTAACGGAGGTGTGCGGCTGTGTCTGTGACTGGCGGATGGACAGCTATGCGGAACGGATGATCACCGAACTGCGGGAGAAGATTGGGGACGGCAAGGTACTCTGTGCGCTCTCCGGCGGCGTGGACTCGTCGGTCGCCGCGGTACTGCTGCACAAGGCGGTGGGAAAAAATCTCACCTGTATCTTTGTGGATCACGGTCTGCTCCGCAAAAATGAGGGCGACGAGGTGGAGAAGGCGTTCCGCGAGGAATTCGATATGAATATTATTCGCGTCGACGCGAAGGAGCGCTTTCTCGGAAAGCTCAAGGGCGTTTCGGAGCCGGAGAGCAAGCGGAAGATAATCGGCGAGGAATTTATTCGCGTATTTGAGGCTGAGGCGAAAAAGATCGGCCGCGTTGATTTCCTTGTACAGGGGACAATCTACCCCGATGTGATCGAGTCCGGTTCAGGCGATGCCGCAGTGATCAAGTCCCACCATAATGTGGGCGGACTTCCGGACTATGTGGACTTCAAAGAGATTGTGGAGCCGCTGCGCCTTCTCTTCAAGGATGAGGTGCGGAAGCTCGGGCTCGAACTCGGGATTCCGGAGCATCTGGTCTGGAGGCAGC
>CAJFTX010000047.1 GCA_904420075.1 uncultured Clostridia bacterium
ATGTTTTTCACCCAACGGTGATGTGCTGAATGGGAATGTAAATAAAGAAAGTATCATAGATATTTTGAATGCTTATACACCAAATGATTAGTTGAATATTTCCGTACCTACGGTGCGATATTCGTGATGAGTGGCTTACCGTTTTGTCATTGCTTCTCTCCGTAAAAAGTCACGCTCAATGCGGCTATGCCCTCGTTGCGCTACTAACTGTTTGCGGAATGCACAAGGGTTCAATCCCCACCGCCGAAATGCTGAAAATATCTTTTTCATGTGGCTTAGACAGATCGGAGCAAGAAGCCCTTGCTCCGATTTTTTATTGGGGATTCGGATTCCCGGAAGAAGTGTAAAAACGTTTCGCGTTGCGCGCCTCGGGAAACGGAGATGTTTGGCAGCTGCGGCGTGAGCGTAAAGGAGAAAAGGAACAGGCCGGAGTGGAGAAGCGTTTCGGGAAGAGCTGCTTCAGAAGACGCACGGGAGAACGTGCGGGAAGTCCGGCGAACCGCCGCGGATTTGAAAAGGGAGGGAAGAGATGTCCCAGACGACAAAGCGGGCGCTCGCAGCCTCGCTCAAGCATCTTTTACTGCAAAAACCGCTGGACAAGATCACCATTGGGGATATCGCAGAGGACTGCGGAATCAGCCGGATGACCTTCTACTATCATTTCCGGGATATCTATGACCTGGTGGAGTGGACCTGCGTGGAAGAGGCGGGAAGAGCGCTTGCGGGCAAGAAGACGTACGACACCTGGCAGCAGGGATTTTTGCAGATTTTTGAGGCGGTGCTTCAGAACAAGCCGTTTATTCAGAACGTCTATCACTCGGTCAGCCGTGAGCAGGTGGAGCGCTATCTCTACCATCTGACTTACGATTTGCTGATCGGTGTGGTGGAGGAACGGGCTGAGGGAATTCCTGTCAGCGAGGAGGACAAGGAGTTTATCGCGAATTTTTATAAGTTTGCGTTTGTGGGGCTAATGCTCGACTGGATTCGTAAGGGGATGAGAGAGGACCCGGAGCGGATTGTCGGTCGGCTCAGCACGCTGATTCACGGGGACATCAGCCGTGCGCTTGAGAAATACCGTACCGACAGAGCCCCGTCAAGAGACAGAGATTGATCAAAGTTTATACAATTCGGGCGCCGTGATAAAAGTTTTATCACGGCGCCTTTTCTGTCTATGGTGGAACTCGGGACGGCGGAGTAGACTGGAGGCAGAAAAGGAGGTAATGATCTATGTATTACTCGAGCGGTAACTATGAGGCGTTCGCGCGGCCGGTGAAGCCGGAGGGGGCGGATCGCAAGTCGGCCTACCTTGTGGGATCGGGGCTTGCGGCGCTATCCGCCGCCTGCTTTCTGGTCCGGGACGGGCAGTTGAAGGGAGAGCGGATACATATTTTAGAAAAGGACGCGATCCCCGGCGGCGCGTGCGACGGCTATCTCTATGAGAACCTCGGCTATGTGATGCGCGGCGGACGCGAGATGGACAACCATTTTGAGTGTATGTGGGACCTCTTTCGCTCCATTCCCTCGATTGAGACGGAGGGGGTGAGTGTGCTGGATGAGTACTACTGGCTCAACAAGAAAGATCCAAATTATTCGCTCATGCGCGCCACCGTAAACCGCGGAGAGGACGCGCACACCGACAAGAAATTCGGTCTGTCCGACAAAGGCGCACTGGAGATTATGAAGCTCTTCTTTACGCCGGACGAGGAGCTCTATAACAGGAGAATCGACGAGTTTTTCGACGACGAAGTGTTTGAATCCAACTTCTGGATGTACTGGCGGACGATGTTCGCCTTTGAAAACTGGCACTCGGCGCTCGAAATGAAGATTTACATCCGGCGGTATATCCATCATGTCGGAGGGCTGCCCGACTTCACTGCGCTAAGGTTTACCAAGTATAACCAGTATGAGTCGATGATTTTGCCGATGATCCGCTATCTGGAGACGCACGGCGTCCAGTTCCACTACGGGGTGAAGGTGGTCGATGTGGAGTTCGAAATCCGTGCGGACCGAAAGCTTGCCAAGCGGATTCTGGTGCTCCGGGACGGTGTCAGGGAGGCGATCGATCTCACAGAGGACGATCTCGTCTTTCTCACCAACGGCGGCTGCGTGGAGAACTCCGCGCTCGGCAGCCAGGATACTCCGGCGGCCTTCCGGACAGAGCTCCGTGAGGGAGGCGGCTGGGATCTGTGGCGCAGGATCGCGGCGCAGGACCCCTCCTTCGGACGGCCGGACAAATTCTGTTCCAATCCGGAACAGAGCAATTGGATGAGCGCCACGGTGACCACTCTGGACGGGAAAATCCCGCCCTATGTGAAGCGGATCTGCAAACGCGATCCGTTCTCCGGCGGGGTGGTGACCGGTGGAATTGTGACTGCGAAGGATTCGAACTGGCTGCTGAGCTGGACCTTCAACCGTCAACCGCAGTTCCGCTCTCAGCCGAAGGGACAGCTGGTGGGCTGGATCTACGGACTGTTCAGCGACCGGCCCGGTAACTATGTGAAAAAGCCAATGCGCGAATGCACCGGCAAGGAGATCTGCATGGAGTGGCTCTACCACATCGGGGTGCCGGAGGCGGAGATCGAACAGCTCGCCAGCGAGAGCGCAAACACCATCCCCTGTATGATGCCCTATATCACGGCGTTTTTTATGCCGCGTGAGGCGGGAGACCGCCCGCAGGTGGTGCCGGAGGGCGCGGTAAACTTCGCCTTTGTGGGGCAGTTTGCGGAGACGGAGCGCGACACCATTTTTACCACTGAGTATTCGGTCCGCACCGGAATGGAGGCGGTCTATACGCTGCTGGATATCGACCGCGGCGTACCGGAGGTGTGGGGAAGCGCATATGATATTCGGGATCTGCTGAACGCCACCGTCGCGCTGCGGGACGGAAAGAAGGCGACCGATATCGAGCTTGGGCTCCCGGCGAAGCTCGCGCTGAAAGAAGTGCTGAAAAAAATAAAAGGGAGCGATATTGAAAAGCTGCTTGAGAAGCACGGAGTGATTTAAACGGATGGGCGGGGGAGCACTTCCCCCGCCCGTTTTTCATACTTGACAGCGTGGCCGGAAGCGTGTATAATAATTAACACATCACAAAATACGATATTTTGTTTTCGGTTATGGAGAAGTACTCAAGCTGGCCGAAGAGGCGCCCCTGCTAAGGGCGTA
>CAJFTX010000048.1 GCA_904420075.1 uncultured Clostridia bacterium
GCCGTGAAACTCGAACTCGTACTCGTTGTCGTCCCGCTTCTCCACTGGGAGCGTCCCCTGATACGCCCGGTTCGGCCGGTCGAGAAATTCGAAGAAGAGGCGCAGCGCCTCCGCGTTTGCGCTCAGCAGCGTGAACTGCTCAATCAGGGAGGAGAACCCCGTACTGAGCTGCAGGAGACTGCCGGCGTACTGCACGATGCTGCCCGGGCCGTACGCGCCGAAGAGCGCCTTGAGCGCGACGTAGCTGTAGATCACTATGGTGACCGCGGTGTTGACGCCGGTGACGAGCGCGTTGTTTCGGGCGAGCAGCCGTCGAAAGCGGGTCATCAGCTGGACAAATTCGTGGTTCATTGCGGCAAACTCTCTGCGAATCGGCCGGTCGAGCTGATAGAGCTTGATGTCCTTGCCCGCGCTGTAGCGGAAGAGGTAGGGAATGTAGTAGTTGATGATCCGGTTGGAGCGCTCAAACCCGTGAAAGATGGTGACAGTGCCCGCCGCGGTACGCCGCGCCGAGCGTGCGGTGAGAACAAGATGAAAGAGGATGAGCAGCAGTACGGCCGCCGCAGCCAGCGGCGAGAAGAGAAAGCTCCATCCGCCCGCCTCCGCGGTGTGCGCACCGGTGAAGGCGCTCGCGAGCAGAGAGAGGGCGTAAAAAATTTGGGAGAGCGCGAGGACCGCCGCCTCGGTGCAGAAGAAGAGGCGGGGCAGGCCGTAGCCCATCGTGTCGCGCAGTACGCGCAGCTGCTCGATCTGGAGATGGGTGTCCAGCTGCTCCACCGCGCTGTAGTCCATCTCCATGATTTTGTCCTTGAGCGGCTGCTCGATCAGCCGGAAAAAGCGGTGGCCGAAGTAATTTTTCAACTTTTTCAGACCGGAGGAGAGCAGCGCGAGCAGACCGCTCAGTGCGGCGGTGAGCAGCGCGAGAAAGAGCAGCTCATCTAACGCCTGACCTTTGGAGAAAGCGTCGATGACAAGAGCGGACATAAAAATCTGGAGAAAGGGGAGGGCGGAGGAAAAAATTCCCTCAAGGCAGGTGACGAGCAGCAGCCCGGGGGCGAGCGTGTGAATGGTGCGATAGCCGCGCAGGGCGAGCGCGGCCTTTTCTTTAAATCTCATGGGCGAAGGCCTCCCTTTCATAGTAATGACTCTGGATTTCAAACAGTTCGGCGTACCGTCCGCGCTGTGCCATCAGCTGTTCGTGGGTGCCCTCTTCTATGATTCTGCCGCCGTCGAGCAGAAAAATCCGGTCGCAAAAACGGGTGCTCGCGAGCCGGTGCGAGACAAAGACGGAGGTGCGCCCCGCGCTCATTTCGCGGTAGGTCTGATAGACCTGACTCTCGGCAATCGGGTCGAGCGCCGCGGTGGGCTCGTCGAGCAGAAGCGCCCGGCCGTCTTTATAGAGCGCGCGCGCAAGCGCGAGTTTTTGCAGCTCGCCGCCCGAGAGCTCGGTCGCGCCTTCACGCACCCCTTTGACGAGCGGAGTATTTACCCCGTCCGGCAGAGAGGCGATCTTTTCGGAGAGGCCCGCGCTGCGCAGAGCGGCCTCCAGACGGACGGGGTCAAACGTCTCCTCCCGTCCGCCGGCGATATTGACTGCGATCGACTGGGGCAGGACAAAGATCTCCTGAAATACGGCGGAGAAGAGCTTGAAATAATCCTCACAGTTGTAGTCGTCCACCGGATGTCCGTTTACAAGAATGAGGCCGCTTGTGGGGGAGTAGAGTCCGCAGATCAGTTTCACAAGGGTGCTTTTTCCGGCGCCGTTTACGCCGACGATGGCGAGCTTTTCCCCTTTTTTGAGCGTAAAGCTGAGATGTTTGATGGTGTCCTCGGCGCTGCCCTCATGGCGATAGCAGACGTCGCGAAACTCGATCTGGAGCGTGTCCTCAGGCAACGGGACGCCCGAGGCGTGGTTTGCGCGGTTCGGGTAGTCGAGAAACTCGCGGATTTCACAGACGCCGAGATGGATACGGTAGAGCTCGGTGAATCCACTTACAACTCCGCTGAGCCAGGTGGAAAATCCGCCGATCAGGCCGAAATAAAAGAGAAAGCTCGCGCCCCCGAGCCCGCGGGCGAAGAGAATCGAAACGAGCAGGCCGTAGGAGACGGCGTCCCGCAGGAGGGAGAGGAGCGCCTGTACCCAGTCGGCGCGAAACTGATAGAGCTGTTCCCGCTTGACCCAGCGCATTCGGCCCGCGAGCGCGGAGGAGAGAAGATCGGAGAACCACTCGCCGAGCCCGTAGAGCCGGGCGTCCTTTGCCTTGGAGAAGTCTCCGGCTGTGTTTTGCAGATAGTCGAGCTTTCTGTCATAGGGTTTCCAGTTGTCTTTATTCCGATAGCTCCAGCTCGCGGTGCGCCTCAGGAGAAGAAGGCCGGAGAGGGTGGTCACGGTGATTACAAGCAGGAGACCGGGATGAAAGGAGAAGAGGAGTGCCGCGTAGGAGAGGAGTCCGAGCAGGTCCGCGGCGAGGGAGGAGAGAACCTTTGAGATCTGCCGGGCGCCGCTGTTATCCCGTCCGCAGTTCTCCATCGCCTTGGAGAAGCGCAGGAGCCCTGCTGCGGATTCGCTCGCCTCGTAGTCGTTTTGCATCAGCGTGCTCATAAGATCGAACTGAATCTGATTTTCGAAGGTGAGCATAAGTTTTTCGAGCGCAGCTGCGAGAAACTTTTCCGAGGTCAAAAGGAACAGCAGAAGAAGACCGACGACGCCCGCTGTGAGCAGAATTTGCTCCGGGGAGAGCTGCTGTTCCACCGCGGCGACAACGGTACGCGAGAGGTAGATGCTGAGCAGAGAGCACGCCACCAGAACGGGCGCGTGCAGAAAGAGCAGCGCGGTGAGCTTGCGGCTGCACGCCCAGAGCCGCGCCAACATGAACTTTAAATTGTCCAAAAGAGAGTAGGTTGCCCTGTGCCGTTTCATATCAAAATCCCTCCATGATTTGAGTATACCACTTGGAGCAGTGAGAAAGACAGCGGATGCACGAATGGGCGGATTTTCGGCATCGGTGGGAGAGATGGAGAGAGAAGGGCGGAGCGATGCTCCTAAAGAAGTGATACGGGGAAGAGAAAGCGCGGTAGGCCTGCGGCGCGGTCACGCCTTGGCGCCTGCGCAGGCGCCGGGACGCAGCTCTCTTTTTCTCTTGAAAAGAAATGACACAGCGTGATATGATACAGATAAAGACGAACTGTAGTTTGTAAAAGAGGGTAGTTGCTGTGAAAAAGGTGCGAAGAAAACCTCTGTGTACTGTAACGACGACGAGCTATGTTTTAGGTAGAATACCCGAACAGGATACAGAGGGTGAGAAGATGAAAAAGAAAAAACAGACATGCCAAAAGGGAAGAGCTATTCCTTATAAATGAGCGAGTCCCGGTGTGCATAACGGGCGATACATTTGGAATTTACGGTTTGAATGAAAAAAAGAAATTCCCGGGGCGGCCGTCCCGGGAATTTTACGTTTGAACAAGTCTGCGCTGTCACCCTGGGTTTATGGGCGACGCCTCGAAGGGTGAGATGTCTCTTCAGTCAAGAACCGGGAGACGGTAGCCTGTTTCGCGGCAGAAGTCGTCCACCATGGCGCGCTGCAGAGCCGCGAGCAGGTCCGGGGCGCGTCCGCCCACGGACCGGCCGTCCACCTCGCAGATTCCGAGGCCAAGCATCCCGGCGCTCGACACGAGAACCTCATCCGCGGAGAGGAGCTCCTCCACCGTAAAGGGGGCCTCCACAGACGGAATCCCAAGCCGCTCACAGACGCGGAGCAGATGGGCGCGCGTGATACCGGGGAGAATGAGATGGTCGGTTGGAGCGGTGTGGAAGACGCCGTCTTTCAGAATGTGGACGTTGCTGTGGCTGCACTCGGTCACCCGCTCCCCGCGGTGGAGGATCGCCTCGCAGCAGCCGGCCTCCTTTGCCCGCTGATTTGCCATGACGTTTGGCAGGAGGTTGATCGTCTTGATGTTGCAGTGGAGATAACGGGTGTCCTCGACGAGGATGGCCCGCCCCTTTTGGGAGAGCGGAGTGAGCGGCAGCTCCCGCACGGTGATGAGGAGATTCGCGGCCCCCTCGGGGAAAGGGTGACTGCGCAGGGCGGTCCCCCTGGTGCACTGAAAGTAGACCTGTACCTCCCCTGCGGAGTCGATCAGTTCCACGCAGCGCTGAAGCTCCGACTTCAGCGCCTCCGGCGTCACCGGCGGCGCGATGCGCAGCGCCTGTGCGCTGCGGAAGAAGCGCGCGATATGCGCGTCCGCCTCAAAGATGATCCGGTTTGCGGCATAGGTCGCGTCGTAGACGCCGTCGCCGAAGTAGACGGCGCGGTCATCCATCGGAATGGTCATCTGCTCGATCGGTCCGATGACGCCGTTGTAATACCCAACATTTTTCATCCTATCGCTCCCAATCTGCACTTATATTTGTGTCTATTGTAACATATTTGGGGAGCGTGTGCAGCTTAAATTTGACTGATTATACAAAAATCGCCCCGAGAGACGGCGGGGTAGGAAATAGAGCAGGGACGGCAATCGGCCGTCCCTGCTCTATTTCCTGAGTCGCCGCGCTTTTGAAAAGGCGGCTTTTTGCCGTTTCGCAGAGCGGGACTGTTTTCGATTCGATGGGGAGTGGGGGCTTGTTCAGTCCACCTCGACAGTGTGAACCTGAATGTTTTTTTGCTGTAGCGCGGCTTTGATTCCGCTGTCGAGCTTGTCGTCGGTGACGACTGTGACGGCGGGGACTTTCAAATTCATAGGGACCACCCCATGACGGGAAAACTTCTCGCTTTCGGTCAGAACTACGATCCGCTCGGTCTGATGCGCCATGTCGCGGACGGCCTGGGCGCGGAGCTGGTCCTGATTGGTGAAGCCCGTCCGCTCGGAGTATCCGTCCACTCCGATGAAAAAGAGATCGACAAAGAAATTCTCAGCGCACTGGCGGACCATAGGGCCGACCATCACCTGGGCGTCAGGCTGATAGATTCCGCCGAGCAGGATGATCTGAAACTGGCATTTTCCCCGGATATAGGCGGCGATGAAAGCGCTGTTGGTGATCACCGTCAGGTCTTTTCGCGTCTCCGCCAGCACGTCGGCCAGAAGCGCGCAGCAGCTGCCGCTCTCGATCATTACGGTGTCGCCGTCTTTGATGAGATGAGCGGCCCACTCCGCGATTTTGCGCTTCTCTCTGTAGTGATAGGCGATGCGGCCGTGAATGTCGTCCGTGCTGCACAGCACGGCCCAGCCGTGCTCGCGCTGGATGATTCCCTTCTGCTCCAGAACGTCCAGATCCTTGCGGATAGTGACCTGAGAGACGTTCAAAAGTTCAGAGAGCTGAGCGACTTCCAGCCGCTTCTCCACCGCTAAGAGTTCCAGAATCTGATTTTCCCGATTGCTTTTCATGGAGACACCCCCTGCCCTGTTTGTCACAATCATATCACAGTTCTCTTTCCGATTCAATTCAAAAGAGTTATGAATGAAATAGTATTAGAAAAAAGCGTCGATCTTCTGCTCCCGGAGGATCTGCCGGAAGGGGATCAGATCGACCTCATGGAGAGCGGAAACGCCGGCGAAAGAATAGGGGACCCCCAGCCGAACGTATTTGTTCTCGCCGAACTGGTGAAACGGCAGCAGCTGAATCCGGGTCAGGCCAATTTTGTGCAGCAGATGAGAAAACCCTTTGGCATCCTCCGGAGAATCGTTGAATCCGGGAATGACCGGCAGCCGGAGCAGGATGTCCTGGCCGCGGGAGACTGCGCCGGTCAGGTTGTCCCATATAAGGTTAAAGTCCGCGCCCGTCCCCTCGCGGTAGTTTTTTTTCTTGTAGTGCTTGAGATCGAAGAGCAGCAGATCCACGTCGTGAGTCGCCGCTTGAAACGTTTCGGGGGAGGCGTATCCGGTGGTCTCCATGGCGATGTGGAGCCCCTCGGACTTGAGCGCTTTCAGCAGGGCTGCGCAGAACTCGGGCTGAACCAGAGGCTCCCCTCCCGAGAGGGTAATTCCGCCGCCGCTCTCCTCATAGAAGTCGCGGTCCTGCAGGCAGAGCTCGAGCACTTGGGAGACGGTTTTGATTTCGCCCGCCCCTTCCAGAGCGCCGGCGGGACAGAGCGACTCGCAGCTCCGGCAGGCGACGCAGCGCCCGCCTGAAAATACGAGGCGGGGCCCCTCAAACCGCAGGGCGCCGGCGGGACAGCACTCTGCACAGGCCCCGCAGTGGAGACATCTCTCCGCATCCCAGAGAAGCTGCCTTTCTCTACTCTGACTCTCGGGGTTGGCGCACCACTTGCAGCGCAGAGGACAGCCCTTTAAAAAGACTACGGTGCGGATTCCAGGCCCGTCGTTCAAACTGAATTTCTGAATATTAAAGATGGTGCCGCATACTTCGAACATCGGAAAAATCACCGCTCTCCTGTTTGAGATCAGTGTATCATATAATCTTTCAAATAGAAAGATGTAAAATTTCGAATAAAAAATTTTTAAATTTATTTGAAATTTTTGTTGACTTTTTGCGGGGGTGATGCTAGTATAATCTTGTGAATGAAAGTAAATATATTTCTTAATGAAAGGCGAGAGTATGGGAGGATATTTTGGGGATCTGACTCCTAGAATGCGGCAATTTCGGGAGGAACTGCTGAACGCACAGCCTCAGGTCTGTGTGGAGCGCGCCCTGATTACCACGGAGGTCTACCGGGAAAATCAGGATCAGCCGCTGGCGCTCAAACGAGCCCTGATGCTAAACGAGATTTTAAAGCGGATGACAATTTTTATTGAACCGCAGACGCTGATCGCGGGCAATCAGGCCAGCAGCAACCGCAGCGCGCCGATTTTTCCGGAGTATGCGATGAAGTGGGTGATCGACGAACTGGATCAATTTGACAGCCGGGACGGCGACGCGTTTCATATCACAGAGGAGAACAAACAGAAATTGCGGGAGATCGCCCCGTTCTGGGAGCACAATACGCTGCTCGACCGGGGGCTCGCCGCCTTCCCGCCCCACTCCAAACTGTACTACGATCTGGGGATCATCAAGTCGGAGGGGAACATCACCAGCGGAGACGCGCACTGCGCGGTGGACTACGGCCGGATGATGCGGGTCGGCTTGAAGGATTACGCGCGCCGGGCGCAGGAGAAGCTGGAGGCGCTGGATCTGACCGATTACAAAAATATTCAAAAGAGTTATTTTTACCGCGCGGTTGTGATCGTGGTGGAGGCGGTCAGAGCGTTTGCCGCCCGCTTTGCCGCGCTGGCGGAGCGGGAAGCCGCGTCGGCCGGGGAGAGCCGCAGAGCGGAGCTTCTGCGTATGGCGGCGGCGCTGAGAAAGGTGCCCTATGAGCCGGCCTCCAACTTCCGGGAGGCGATACAGGCGCTCTGGCTTGTGCATCTGGTGCTGCAGATCGAGTCCAACGGCCACAGCCTCTCCTACGGCCGCATGGATCAGTATTTGAATCCATACTATGAGGCGGACCTGGAGCGTGGCGAAATCACAGAGGACGAGGCCTGTGAGCTGATGTGCAATCTGTGGCTCAAAACCTATACCATCAACAAAATTCGCTCCTGGAGCCACACCCAATTCTCCGCGGGCTCTCCGCTGTACCAGAATGTCACAGTGGGAGGACAGACCCCGGACGGCAGAGATGCCGCCAACCCGATGAGCTGGATGATCTTGAAATCGGTCGCGCAGTGCCATCTGACCCAGCCGAATTTGACGGTGCGCTATCACAAAAATCTGCCCGACGATTTTATGCGGGAGTGTATTGAGGTGGTGCGCTGCGGCTTTGGGATGCCCGCCTTCAACAATGACGAGATTATTATTCCGAGCTTTCTCTCACGCGGAGTAAAGCCGGAGGACGCCTATAATTACAGCGCCATCGGCTGTGTGGAGACGGCCGTCCCCGGGAAATGGGGCTACCGCTGCACCGGCATGAGCTTTCTCAACTTTCCGAAGGCGCTGCTCATCGCGATGAACGACGGGGTGGACCCCGCATCCGGCACAAAGCTGTGCCAGGGGATCGGCCATTTTCGGGAGTTTACCTCCTTCGATCAGGTTTTGGCCTGCTGGGACAAAGTGATCCGGGAGATGTGCCGTCAGTGTACGATCATTGACGCGACCTGCGACATGGTGCTCGAACAGGACACTGCGGACATCCTCTGCTCCGCTCTCACCGACGACTGTATTGAGCGGGGAAAGAATTTGAAAGAGGGCGGTGCGGTTTACGACTTTATCAGCGATTTGCAGGTGGGAATCGCCAATCTGGCCGACAGCCTGGCCGCCATAAAAAAGGTGGTCTTTGAGGATCGGGTCGTTACGCCGTCCCAGCTCTGGGAGGCTCTGCAGAACAATTTTGAGGGCCCGGAGGGGGAGCGGATTCAAAAGCTGCTGGAGGCTGCTCCAAAATATGGAAATGACGACGACTATGTGGATCAGCTGGTGGTGGACGCCTATCAGGTCTACATCGACGAGATGAAAAAATATCACAACACCCGCTACGGCAGAGGGCCCATCGGCGGGGTGTACTACGCGGGCACGTCGTCCATCTCGGCCAACGTGCCCCAGGGCGCGGGCACGCTTGCTACGCCCGACGGACGAAGGGCGGGGGAGCCCCTGGCCGAGGGCTGCTCGCCCAGCCACAACGCCGACAAAAACGGCCCCACCGCTGTGTTCAAGAGCGTCGCAAAGCTGCCGACCGGGGAGATCACCGGCGGGGTGCTGCTCAACCAGAAGGTCACGCCGCAGCTGCTCGCCAGAGCGGAGAACCGGGAGAAGCTCATTTCGCTCCTGCGCACCTTTTTTAATCGGCTCCACGGATACCACGTTCAGTTCAATGTGGTGTCCAGAGAGACGCTGCTGGACGCGCAGGTCCACCCGGAAAATCACAGGGACCTGATTGTCCGGGTGGCGGGCTACAGCGCCTTTTTCAATGTGCTGTCCCGCAGGACGCAGGACGATATCATCGACCGCACCGAGCAGCAGTTCTGAACGCGGCTGTTAAGCGATGGGAAAATAGGGGGGATCGTATGGCTGTACTGACTGTGGACATCGGGGGGGCCTACATAAAATACGCGCTGATGGAGAGATCTGCGTCCGTGCTGAGCCGCGGGAAGGTGGAGACGCCGCGCGGCGGACGAACCGAGCTGATCGATACGCTGGCGCTGATCTGCTCCGAATATCCGGAGACGGAGGGGATCGCCGTTGCGCTTCCGGGGATTGTGGATTCGGCCAACGGATATGTCGCCATGGGCGGCGCGCTGCGCTACAATGACGATTTTTACCTGCGCCATGCGCTCTACCAGCGGTGCCCGCTGCCCATCCACATCGAGAACGACGCCAAGTGCGCGGCGATGGCGGAGGCCTCCCTCGGGAGCTTAAAGGATGTGTCGGACGGCTTCGTGCTGGTGCTGGGGACGATGATCGGCGGAGCTTTTATCAAAGATCACAGACTCCACCGCGGAAGGCATTTTTCGGCCGGAGAGGTCAGCTATATTGCGACCGTCCGGGATGGGCTGCCCGTTGCGGAGGAGGTGTTCGGAAACCGGTGCGGCATCGCCGGACTCTGTCGGAACTTTGCCCGGAAAAAGGGGATGCCTGAGGAGCAGGTGGACGGAGTGGCGGTCTTTGACGCGCTGGACGCGGGGGACCGGGATGCGGCGGCCTGTCTACAGGTCTACTGTCACGAGCTGGCCGTCCAGATCTTCAATTTGCAGACGGTGCTCGACCCGGAGCGCATTGCCATCGGCGGTGGAATCAGCGCCAGACCGGAGCTGCTCACCGCCATTCGGGGACAGCTGGAGCGGCTGTATGCGGTCTGCCCGTATCAAATTCCACGGGCCGAAGTGGTGGCCTGCAAGTTCCAGAACGATGCGAATCTGATCGGGGCGCTGCAGTGCTGGCTGGAAGAGCACGCAAAAAAATAACAGGTGAATCCGAGCTGCTTTCGGTTCGCAGAAGAACAGAAGAGAAGGGGGGAGAGTTCTTCCGCGCGCAACCCTGAGAAAAATTGAAACAGAAAGGGAGATCACAGTGAAAAACCGCAAACGTTATTTGTGCCTATTCCTCGCAATTCTGTTTATGGTGGCCGGCGTCGTGATTCGCCAGTCGATCGACACCGATTTCGGCCGCGTGAAAGTGCAGCGCGTCTCGTACACGGACAACGCCGGATATCGTATTAGCGCCTTGCTCTATAAGCCCGATTCGGCCACCAAAGATCACCCGGCGCCGGGTGTGATCACAGCTCACGGCGGCGGGGCGTCTCTGGAGGCGCAGAGCAGCTACAATGTGGAGCTGGCCCGCCGGGGTTATGTCGTTCTCTCCTACGATGCGGCGGGAACCGGAAGCTCTGAAAACCGTCCGATTACTCCGATTGGTTCGGAGGACTTTGATTTGGATTCCTGGTCTCTTGGCGGCGAGGCGACATACAACTTTTTGACGGCTCTTCCCTATGTGGATTCCTCTCAAATCGGCTGCTCAGGACATTCGCAGGGAGCCCGGCTTACATATGGGCTTGCGCAGGCACATCCGGATAATATTGCGCTGAACATTATGGTCGGGTGGCGTCCCACTGGAAATGACATGAGCATTCCGTTCCGTACCAATTATGCTCTGATTTTAGGGACGCATGATGAAAGCAATTTGCGTACGTCAAACAATGATCTGATGACGGCCGTAAACCATGAAAGTGTTTTAAAAACGTTTGGACTGCCGGAAGGGTCTACAATAGAAATTGGAAAGCTATACGGCAGTTGGGAGGATAAGACAGGCCGGCTGGTGGTTACCCCGGAGGCGACACACGCCGGTGCAATGGTGACGGCGGAAGTAATCGAAGATTATATCAATATCATGAATGAAGCGATTCCTGCTCCGGCCCCGCTCCCGGGCAGCGACCAGATCTGGCAGGTGAAGGACGTGGGCATGGCGATCCAGTTTGTGGGTCTCATTCTCTTTATGTTCCTTCTGGCGGTGGCGGCATTGGATCTGAAATTCTTCCAGTCCCTGAAATTGCCGGTCCGCGCGCCTGTCGGCTATAAGACGAAATCCGCGAAGTGGTATCTCGCGCTCGGAATCCTCCTGTTTGTGCCGACGATTCTCTATGTGCCCAGCTGGACGATTACCCAGCGGCACACCATACCGAAGTTCTTCGGCATGGACGCGAACGCCAACGGCTTTGCGATCTGGGGCGCTGTCAGCGCGCTGGTTCTGCTCGTGCTCTTCCTGATCTTCCATTTCACACACGGTAGGAAGCACGGCGGAAACCTGATGACCTACGGCCTTGCGACGGAGCCGGAGAAGAACCGGATTGGGATCAAGTATCTTCTCAAGGCGCTTCTCTTTGCGCTGCTTGTGGTGGGCGGAACCTTCCTCGTCTATCTGCTGATGTACGGTATTACCGGCGGGGATATCCACATCTGGCTTGCGACCCTCCGGCCGGTTACCTTCATCCGCGCGCCGTTGTTCCCGCTCTACTTCCTGCTTCAGCTTCCGTTCTTCTTTGTGGCGACGGTGGCGGGCAGAAGCATCAGTCTCAATAACGGCTAGCGGACGAGCGGCAAGGGGATGCGCAACTCCCTGATTTTGTCCGGGCTGATCGGTGTGCTCGGTATGGGCCTTCTGTTCCTCGTCTTTGAACTTGTGCTCTGGAATCAGAGCGTAGTTCTTTTTGCACAGGATCGAGGATACATCGCCTGCGACGGCATTTTTGCTATGCTGCCGGCGCTCCTGATTGGCAATCTGATCAACTGCTATATTACAAACAAGACCAACAGCAACTGGGCGGGCGTATTTACCGCGATGATGTGGACCGCCTGGATTTGCGTCGGTGCAAATGCGCTGGCATAGCCGCTGCGTGAAACGAGTGGTGCGCAGGCTCGCCTTGAAATGGCGCGTGGATGCTGGTAATGCCTTTGTGCCGCATCTGGCTCCGCTGTTTTCTTCCAAATGCCGAACTCCCCGGGGAGTTCGGCATTGTTTTTGCAAAAACGCTCTATATCCTTCCTGATGAGTGGGGAGCTTATGCTCTCTGTTTTTTGCTTTATTTAGATCAACACAAAGTCAGCTTCTGACTTTGTGTATTGTCATGCTGTTCCTCCCGCTAGCGACGATACTGATTTTTGAGAAAGATTCCGTTTATTTATAGTGCTCAGCTCAGAGCCTCTATGTTGCGAAAAAGCTTCCGCAAATTCTTTTCGATTGCATCTAATAAAAATAGTGGTTATTATGCGAAGAATAGATTGACAGGTAAACAATCAAAGGACGATCTTTTTTGACATTCCGATAAAGCTCTTTTCCAATCTTCTGTAAATTCTTCCGATGTGTTTTTAATTGCGTATTGACAATAAGCAATTTCTCTGTCCAGTACATTAAAGCCAGCGGGAATACAATAAATTGTTTTCTGATCTGTCAGTAAATCCGAACCAAACGTGTTGATCTGTGGTGACTTAAAGTAAAACATATTTTTTGCCATATACATTTTATAGTTATCATCAGATACATTGCATTCAATATTATCATCATATGCAAGTTTAGTTCTAATTTCTATTGGTGATAGAATCGTTTTATCCGAATCAACAAAATATCTATTATTTGATGCGTCTAACATAATCCACTTTGCCATATCGGGTATATACACTATTGATACAACATGTGTGTCAAAATCATATGGGGAAAATGGCAAACAGTGCAAAATTCGTGATTTCATTCCGAGTGCAAGACAACATTCTGTAAGTACTATAGCTTGGAGTCGGCAGTAAACACCGTACTCTCTGCCTTTTTGAAATGCGTAGTCGAGAATATCAACTGATGTTTTCGGAATAAAATCGACGTTTTTAGTTCCGCCGTTATGAAGAACATTTTCTGAACACCACTGCATCAAATTCAGAGCCTTGTCAATCTCTGAACCATTACCAGCAACTTCATCAATTTTGTACTTCGTTCTTAGCTTCTCATATCCGGGTGCATTATAATCATATGTAAAGGCATATTTGTTTGTTTGACAACTGAAATCATGAAAAGTTCTCAGTGCGCCAATATATGTGTAATATTCATTGTTCATACTGATTTCCCTTTTTTAAACACTGGCCTTTGTGTTCTCGATTTTTGAGATAAAGTTCAGTTCAAGATCGACCATTTCAGCGAGTTACTCCTGGACATATCCGCGGAGCTTTCTGTAGTATGAGAGATTGAGCCCGAGCTTTGTGTATTCGCTTCTAAACGAGATTTTCATCCGTATCTCTGCCTTTTATTGGATACCGGGCTGCTGCGCGGACTGTAATACGCTCGAAAGATTGATATGCTGCGCTTCTCTGCATTAAGCCAAGACGGGATGGTAAGAGTTTTCCTGACCGATTTTGTGCTGTGACGGCGTGTGTAGTCCAACATATCAAATTCAATAAGTGCAATAAAATCCCCGGAAGGAATAGTGATAGTTGCGGGATTAGATGGAGTAGGAAAGCTGTTAGGAGCTGCAATATCCTCGAGATTGATTCCGATGGCTTCGATAGAGTTGACATATGGATAGATGGGACTACTTGAGCCCCGCCTGTTTAAGTATGCTATTTTCTGTTCCTTTCTTTAATTCTTGTCGGTGATAAGGCACTGTGACTGATATGCTTGGTATTGGGTGTTTGTAAGTTCGATGTGAGCTGCTTGAACGGACTGTGCCGGGACGCATTTTTCTCAAGAGCTTTATGATTTCATCAGGCTTCATCGGCATTTTGTTTCCCACTTCTCTATGTCTATATTATACGTGTTATACGTATAAAACCAAGAGGGGTTGAAAAGTTTTTAGCAATATTTTCGTGTTGCATTCAGTGTTAAAATGCTGATTTTACGCTTTATGTATTGTAGTTTTGGCTAATTTTTGACAATGGATAAAACGGAGAGAGAAGGCTCAAAAGCCTTGTAGCTCTAAGAACCGCGCCATAATAGGCAAAAAAAGAACCGCCTCAAAAGAGGCGGTATTGGTGGAGACGAGGGGAATTGAACCCCTGTCCGAAGAGGAATCGGCAAGTGTTTCTCCGGGCGCAGTCCTTTTTTTACATTCCCTCGCGCCGCCGCCAAAGGACAGGTGATCGGCGTCTGGTAGCTTCATGTTACATGACGCGCGCAAAGCTTAACGCGTACACGTTCACCACGAATCGACGCCTCTTACCGGGCCGTGGTCCTCCCGGCAGAGACGGCGGCCTTAGTTAGGCCGCGTAAGCAACGTTATCGTTGTTCTTTAATTTGTAAAATTGCGGCTTTTTACGAGGTACCGCACCTCGGCCCGCTTGACAAGCTCCTTCCTCCCCGTCGAAGCCTTTACGTCCCCAGATACAAAAATAGTTTACCACAGCCGGGGAGAAAAATCATCCCCCCGGCAGATTTTTCTTCTTACAGCCCGAGCTGACTCTTCAAAAAGCGCACGGCGTCGGCAAACCAGCCGGAGACCGGCGGGTTCTGGTGCTGGCTGAGACCGTTTGCGAGCGAGAGCCCGTGCCGCCCGTCGGGATAGATGTGCAGCTCAAAGGGGACGCCTTCGCGCGCGAAAGCCTCCGCCAGAAGCAGCGAATTCTGTACCGGAACGACCGCGTCGTTTGCCGTATGCCACACGAAAGCGGGGACGGTGCTTCCGCTTACCGCCTGCTCGAGCGAGAGCCGGTCGGTAAGCGCGCCGCCCTTCTCGCCGGTCAGATTTTCAATCGACTCCGCGTGCCCATAGGGCCCGGAGCTTATGACCGGATAGGAGAGACACATCGCCGCGGGCTTTAATCTCGGCAGCAGGTCGCCGAACTGCGCCGCAAGCTCCGGACAGTCGTGCAGGATGCCCGCACAGCCGGCGAGGTGGGCGCCCGCGCTGAACCCCATCACCACAATCCGGGAGGGATCGATCAGGAGCTCCTCATGATGGTCGTGCAGATAGCGCAGTGTGGCAAAGAGCTCAAAAAGCGCCGTCGGGAATCGGGCGGGTGCGGTCGAGTAGTGCAGCACAAACGCCTGGAATCCGCTCGCAAGCAGAGAGAGCGCGACCGGCTCCCCCTCGTCCTCCGAGGTCTCCGCGTAGGCCCCGCCGGGGCAGATGACAACCGCGGGCAGCGGGGCGATCGCCCCTGTGTAGGTGTTGCAGTAGGCGTGGAGCGTGCCGCGTGCCCCCTCGGGGGCGCCGGGCAGCTCGCACACCGAGCGCTCAAAATAGTTCATCGGTTTCTCTCCTTTAGCGATCTGGCGATCTCGCGATCAGCCTGCTTTTTTTGAAGTGTCGCGCGTTTGTCGTAGAGCTTTTTGCCCTTGCAGAGCCCGAGCTCAACCTTCACATGGGACCCCTTGAAATAGAGCCGCAGCGGCACCAGCGCGAGGCCGTCCTTTTTCTGGCAGCCGTAGAGCCGGTCGATCTCCCGCCGGTGGGCGAGCAGTACCCGGTCGCGCAGCGGGTCCTTGTTGAAGATGTTGCCGTGGTCGTAGGGGGAGATATGCATCCCGTGGACCACAAGCTGCCCCCTGTCCACCGTGCAGAAGGAGTCCTTTAAGTTGACCCTGCCCGCCCGGATGGATTTGACCTCGGTGCCGGAGAGGCTGATGCCACACTCCAGCTTTTCGAGCACAAAGTACTCGTGAAAAGCGGCCTTGTTATTCGCGATTATCTTGTAGTTCTCAGCCATAACTTCCTCACAACTTACAGTCTATCAAAATTCTACCACAGGTGGGACAAAATTGCAAAAATTTTACCCGACACTGTTCGAGACTGTGGTATAATAATCTCACGAAATACTGACAAAATCAAAGATTTTGAGAATTTCGGAGAACATGGAATCACAAAAAATGGGGGCTTTCCCCCCCTCGCCGGACGGCTCTGCCGTCCGCGCCTTCGGCGATCTCTTTTTGTGGTATAATAACCTTGTGAAACTGGAGTTCCCGGCTGTTTTAGAGAACGCCTGTTACGAAAAACAGGAAATAATGCCCCTTCAGACCGCCTTGCTGTTTGCGCTTTCAGCAGCTTTGCTTTTTATGGTATCATAATCTCATGGGGAGGAAATGAAGCCGGAATTTTTGACCGCTTCGGAGCACATTATGTCAGCAAAAACGGAGGGCGTTGCCGTCCGCGTTTTTGTGAGACCATGTCTCGCGGGAGGCGGGCGGGTTCAGAGCGCCGGAAGGGCTTGAAAAAACCTGTCCCATAAAAGGAGGCTTTTCCCCTTTTTAGGGGCGATGCTGGCCCTGCGGGACGGCGGAGACGGAACTTCCGGGCGAGCAATATCCGGCGGAAAGGCCGGAAATCCGCGGCGCCTTTTGCCGGGTTGAAGGCGGAGCTTTCGCGCTCAAAGGCGCGCTGTAAAAGAGAACAGCTGCGGGATGGAACAAATTTGGAATTTTTTGAGAGCGGTGGAGTGGGGACTGCGCCCTGCGAGATGGATGCAATTCCCGCGCCGGGAGGAACCGGCGGCGTTCGCCGGGGGAGATAGAGCCGCAAAAAAGCGCCGGAGTGTTCCTCCGGCGCTTCTGACCGATCGATCTTATTCAAGGGTACGGCGGAGCCTTCTTTTTGAGAAATCTGAAAAGAGATGGTGCGCGCCGGCGGGAATTGCTCAAATGGCCGGTGACAAGAGTCAGGGCGACAGATGACCGCCGGGACGCCTGTAAAACGCTCCGAATGCGTATTCTTGAAAAAGAAAAATCAGCCTATCTTTAGAAGGCCGCCTCCCTCGCCGAACGATTGCGAACACCGCGAACATGACAGAGCGATGTGAAAACAGTTCGGGGCTTTGAGGCCCTTCTGCTCCTTATTGTCTACAGGGAGAGGAAAACTATGCGCAGAAAAAAAGGAAATATCTGGCGCCCCTGCGACCTGCTGATTGTGGGGATGGTTCTGGCGCTTGCGGCGCTCCCGCTTCTCCCGCGGGGGGAGGAGGGAAAGACGGTCGAGATCAAAGTCGAAGGGGAGACGGTGCGGCGGCTTCCGCTGGACGTCCCGGGAGATTATACCGTTCCAACCGGGAACGGGGAGATCGCTCTCCGGGTGGCGGACGGCGCGGTGGCGGTGGTGAGCTCCCCCTGTCCGGACCAGACCTGCGTTCACACCGGGGCGCGGCGGGAGCGGGGGGAGGCGATCGTCTGCCTGCCGGAGCAGTTTGTCGCGGAGATTACGGGGGAGAGCGAGGTGGACGCCTATGTCGGATAGACGATTTGGCACGCGGACGCTCTGCCGCCTCGCGCTGCTGACGGGGGTGGCGCTGGTGCTCTCCTACCTCGAGGGGCTGCTGCCGCCGGTCGTCCCGCTGCCGGGGGTGAAGCTCGGGCTTGCGAACCTGGTGACCCTCTTTTTACTCTACCGGGTGGGAGTGGCGGAGGCGGCGCTGGTGCTCGCGGCGCGCATCCTGCTCTCGAGCCTGCTGTTTGCGACTCCGGCGGCCGCGCTCTACTCGCTCGGGGGCGGGGCCTGCGCGCTGCTTGCGATGACGCTCTGCCGCAAGTGCGGACGCTTTTCTCCGCCGGGGGTCTCGGTGGCGGGAGCGGCTGCGCACCAGCTCGGACAGCTCGCGGTGGCCGCGCTGCTGCTGCGCAGCGCGGCGCTCTTCTCCTATCTCACGCCGCTGCTGCTGGTGTCACTGGTCACGGGGACGGGAAACGGCCTCATTTTTCTTCTGGTGCGGGACGTTCCTTTATCATCTGACGGTAAGTGATCGGGACGAAACCCTGACGCTCGTAGAGTCGGATGGCGCCCGCGTTCTCCTCCATCACCTCGAGGCGGAACCGCGCGGCGTGCGGGTAGGACTCCTCCAGGAAGCGGAAGAACTCACTGCCGAGTCCGTGGCCGCGGAACTCGGGTTTGACCATCAGATCTTCGATCAGCACCGTGAGACCGCCGGCCTCGTTGGAATGGGTGAGGGAGAGGATGGCAAAGCCTGCCGGAGTCTCGCCTGCGAGCAGCATCAGCACCCGGACATAGGGACTGCCCTCAATGGCGAGCGCAAAGGTCCGCTCAAAGTTTTGATCGGGCACCGGATGCGAGACGGCGGGGCTGTGATAGAAGTCGTGGCAGAGGGCAAGAAAGAGCTCGCGCTCCTCGGGACGGATATCGCGTATCATAGAGACACTCCTTTTCATAGCATAAATTTACATGACAGTGTACCACCCCGGAAGGGGTAAGTCAATCGGGGGGACGGAGGAAAGTATGACCGATTTTTTGGTGCGGCATTTCGTAAAGGATGCCGGAGATGTGAAGAACACGAAGGTGCGGGAGCGGTACGGCAGGCTCGGCGGGCTGGTCGGGATCTGCGTCAATCTGCTGCTCGCGTTTTCCAAAATGGGCGTGGGGCTGCTGTTTGGCAGCGTGGCGGTGCTGGCCGACGGAGTGAATAATCTCTCGGACGCCGGCTCGTCGATTGTGACGCTGCTCGGCTTCAAGCTGGCGGCGAAACCCGCCGACAAGGAGCACCCGTTTGGTCACGCGCGGCTGGAGTATATCACCGGGCTTCTGATCTCTTTTCTGATTATCTATGTGGGCATTGAACTCGTGAAGAGCTCGGTGGAGAAGATTCTGCATCCGGGAGCGGCTGAGTTTTCTTTGCTCTCGGTGGCGGTGCTTACGGGATCGATTCTGCTGAAGCTCTGGCTCTCCCACTTCTATAAGAATCTCTCCAGAAGAACGGGTTCCTCTGTCTTTGAGGCCACCGCGGCCGACAGCAGAAACGACGTCTGCGCGACGTCGGCCGTGCTGCTCTGCACTCTGCTGCTCCGATTCACCGGAGTGGACCTCGACGGGGTGGCGGGCCTGCTCGTCGCCGTCTTTATTATTGTGTCCGGAATTAAGCTCATTCTGGAGACCTCGAGTCCGCTGCTCGGCGAGGCGCCGGATAGGGAGCTTGTGCAGGAGATCTACCGGAAGGTGCTCTCCTACGACAAGGTGCTCGGCGTGCACGACCTCGTGGTGCACAGCTATGGTCCGGGGCGGTGGTTTGCGTCGCTGCACGCCGAGATGGACTACAAAAACGACGTGATGGAGAGTCATGATATCACCGACCGGATTGAGCGGGACTTCGCAAGGGAGGGAATCTCGATGGTGGTGCATCTCGACCCGATCGTGACCGACGACGCGGAGGTGAGCGCGCTGCGGGGGCGGGTGGAGGCCGCGCTGCGGGAGATCCATCCGAAGCTCTCGCTGCACGACTTCCGGATGGTGAAAGGGGTGTACCACACCAACGTGATCTTCGACGTGGCGGTGCCGCAGGAGTACGCGGGGGAGGACTCCCGGCTGATCGCCGACATCCAGCACGCAGTTTCGCGCATCGATGAACATCTCTACGCGGTGGTGGAACTCGACCGGTGCTATCTCGGGCTGTAAGGGGCGATTTGCCCGGCGTCGCTTGGTGGAGCGCTCTCTGCGTAAGCAGTTGGAGGAGAAAAAGCTCTTTTTCGCTTCCGCCGGACCGCTTTGCGTCGGAAGCGTAAAGAGAAGGGGCGGGGCGGATGGCTGATCCTTTGATGGAGCGGCATTGACGATTGATTCCCTCTCTGTTGTGAGAATGGTACGCTTACAGGAGGGAGCTTCGCCGGTATCAGAGAGAGGAAAAGGGGAGAGAAGGTATGATAAAAGATCTGACCGAGGGAAAGGTGGAATCGGTGCTCTGGCGGTTTTCGCTGCCGATGTTCGGCAGCGTCATCTTCCAGCAGCTCTACAGTATGGCGGACAGCGTAATCGCCGGGCAGTTCGCGGGGGAGGATGCGCTCGCCGCGGTGGGGGCGTCCTTCCCGATCACCATGATCTTTATGGCGATTGCAGTGGGGTGCAACGTCGGCTGCGCGGTGGTGATCTCGCAGCTGTTCGGTGCGAAGCGGTACGGCGAGATGAAGACCGCCGTATCGACGACGCTTGTCGCTTCCTGTGTGCTCGCCGCGGTACTCACGGTGGTGGGGCTTGTGACAAGCGCGCCGCTCATGCGGCTGATTCAAACGCCGCAGAATATTTTTGCGGATGGGGAGCTCTATCTGCGCATCTATATCGGCGGATTCCTGTTTCTCTTCCTCTATAATATTGCGACGGGAATCTTCCAGTCGCTCGGGGACTCCAAGACGCCGCTCTATTTTCTGATCGGCTCCTCGGTGGGGAATATCCTGCTCGATCTGCTGTTTGTCGCAGGATTTCACTGGGATGTCGCAGGCGTCGCATGGGCGACCTTTATCGCGCAGGGGGCCGCCTGCCTGCTCGCGCTTGTGACCCTGCTGCGCCGGCTGCGCGCTGTGGAGACGGACGAGCCTGTGCGGCATTTCAGCCTGCAGATGCTCAGCCGGGTCGGCCGGTTTGCGGTGCCCAGCGTACTCCAGCAGAGCTTCGTCTCGGTCGGAAATATCTTTCTCCAGGGACTGATCAACGGGTACGGCTCCTCCGCAGTCGCAGGGTATTCCGCGGCGGTAAAACTCAATACGTTTGCCATCACCTGCCTGACCACCCTCTCAAACGGGCTCTCGAGTTTCGCTGCGCAGAATATCGGCGCCGGGAAGCGGGAGCGGGTCGGCCGCGGGCTGCGGATGGGAGTCCTGATGGGGGTGATTGTGACGGCGCCGTTCTTCCTCTGCTTCTTCTTTGCGGGGGAGGGGATGATCCGCCTCTTCCTAAATGAGGGAAGCGCGCAGGCGTTTTCTACGGGAGAACAGTTTCTGCGGGTGGTAGCGCCCTTCTATTTTGTCATCGGCGCAAAGCTGATGATCGACGGCGTGCTGCGCGGCGCGGGCGCGATGCTCCAATTTATGACCAGCACTTTTACCGATCTGCTGCTGCGGGTGCTGCTCGCCTTCGCGCTGGCGGGAGCGTTCGGACTTGTGGGGATCTGGTGGTCCTGGCCGATCGGTTGGGCGGTGTCGGCCGTGCTCTCGGCTGTGTTCTATCTGTGCGGAAGCTGGAAGCGGAGCGCGACCCCGCTCAAGTAGTAAAAGCCCCGGTGAGCACACCGGGGCTTTTTTGTGAAAAGCAGGGGACGCCTGCGGGCGGGAGAAGCCGCATCGGTTCCGAGGCCGGTTTTGTGTCCGCATCGAGGAACAGACCAATTCTGTTGCGCCTGCGCGCACAGCTTTTTGATGTGTGGCTTTGAAACTCCCGGCAACTTCAGCGCCGCCGCGGCAGAAGATAGCCGAGCGTTTCTCGCATCTACGGGCGCAGCCCTGTGCCTGCCTTTTAAAACTCCGCTGTACTCCGATCAGAGAGCGCAGGCGGAACAGCTTCCGCCTGCGCGCTCGGAGAAGAAACAGTCGGAGGTCAGAGAAACAGGATGACAAGGTAGGCGACGGCGGAGGCGCCCACCGCGGACAGGAGCAGATTTTTGCTCCAGAGGGCGAGGAGAATCGCCGCGAGCGTCCCCAGCAGTCCGGCCAAGGGGTCGCCGCAGGCGTACACGATCGCGGGAAAGGTCATCGCGGAGAGGACCGCGAAGGGGATGTAGTTCAGAAACAGAGTAAAAAAGCGGGAGAGCAGCTGCTTTTTCACCAACAGCAGCGGGAGCGCGCGGATGAGGTAGGTCACAAGCGCCATCACCGCGATGTAGAGAAAGATGACCGGCAGACTCACGGGCGCGCCCCCTCTCTGCGGCACTCGAGCGCGGCGGCCACAGCCGAAACCAGCACCGAGATGATGATAATGGTCCAGCCGCTCGAGAGCTGTGACAGCGGGGGCAGATAGTAGAAGACGCAGCCGAGAATTCCGGCGGCGGCGGTGACCGCGAACACCTTTTTGCTCTTCTGGCAGTTCGGGATGAGAATCGCGATGAACATCGCGTAGAGAGTGATTCCGAGCGCGCGGCTCAGATCACCCGGGAGCAGGCCGGAGCAGTAGGCGCCGAGCGCGGTGCCGCCCGTCCAGGAGAGAAGCGGACCGAGCACCAGTCCCGCCGTGTAGGGGAAGGTGAGCGGCCCCTCTGCTGTGGAGGCAACGCCGAACACCTCGTCGGTCACGCCGAAGGCGAAGAGCATCCGCTGCCCTACCGTAAAGCCCGGCGCGAGTTTCTGCGAGAGGGAGAGGGACATGAAGAAATAGCGGAAGTTGATCACCAGCATCGTGAAGATGAGCTCCACGAGAGAGGCGGCCGAGAGGATGAGCTCGCTGCCCGCGAACTGTCCGGCACTCGTGAGATTGGTGGCCGACATCACAACCGCGGCGAGCGGGGGGAGGCCGCCGCTCGCCGCGGTCATCCCAAAGGTGATGGAGACGGGGAGATAGCCGAGTACGATCGGAAGCCCGGCGCGCAGTCCCCGGTTGAAATCAGACACAGAGGATTCGCTCCTTCCAAAATAGGTTTGATAGCCGGAACCATTATAGTGTGAGGGAGGAGAGACTGTCAACAGAAAAAGAAGAAATTGAACTTATAAATTGAACTTTTAGAAATTTTACCGATTCTATTGAACTAAATATGGGAATATGATATACTGCGGCTATAGAAATTGAACTTTTAGGAGGCGGGCGGATGGCGCAGGACAGATTTGCGGACCGGCTGCGGCGGGCGATGGAGCGGGAGGGCCTCAAGCAGGTTGATCTCATCCGTGAGGCGGAGCGGCGGGGCGTGAAGCTCGGCAAGAGCCACATGAGCCAGTATGTGAGCGGGAAGACCGTTCCGCGGGCGGAGATCCTCCGCTTTCTCGCGGATGCGCTGCGGGTGGAGGAGGGCTGGCTCTGCGGCGAGCGGCCCGCGGAGGAGACAGAGAAGAGGGAGGAAATGAGGATGCGCGAATTTAAGAAATCATCGAAGCTCGACCACGTGCTCTACGACGTGCGGGGACCGGTGGTCGAGGAGGCGACCCGGATGGAGGAGAGCGGGACACAGATTCTGAAGCTGAATATCGGCAACCCCGCCCCGTTCGGCTTTCGTACGCCGGACGAGGTGATCTACGACATGAGCCGGCAGCTCACCGAGTGCGAGGGATACTCCCCTGCGCAGGGACTGTTCTCCGCGCGGAAGGCCATCATGCAGTACGCGCAGCTCAAGGGGATTCCGAACGTCTCGATCGACGACATCTATACGGGAAATGGTGTCAGCGAGCTCATCAACCTGTGTATGTCGGCGCTGCTCGACGACGGGGACGAGATTCTGATTCCGTCGCCGGACTACCCGCTCTGGACCGCATGTGCGACCCTCGCGGGGGGAAAGGTGGTCCATTATCTCTGCGACGAACAGGCGGAGTGGTACCCCGACATGGACGATATCCGCAGCAAAATCACCGACCGGACCAAGGCGATTGTGATCATCAATCCGAACAATCCCACCGGCGCGCTCTATCCCAGAGAGGTGCTGCAGCAGATCGTGGACATCGCGCGAGAGCACCAGCTGATGATCTTCTCGGACGAGATCTACGACCGGCTGGTGATGGACGGCGAGGAGCACGTCTCAATCGCGTCGCTCGCGCCGGACCTGTTCTGCGTGACTTACAGCGGGCTCTCAAAGTCGCACATGATCGCGGGATTCCGGATCGGCTGGATGATTCTCAGCGGCAACAAAAAGGTGGCCCGGGACTATATGGAAGGGCTCAAAATGCTCTCCAACATGCGGCTCTGCTCCAACGTCCCGGCGCAGTCGGTCGTGCAGACGGCGCTCGGCGGACATCAGAGCGTGAACAGCTATGTCGTGCCGGGCGGCCGGATCTATGAACAGCGGGAGTTTATCTACCGGACGCTCAGCGAAATTCCCGGCGTCAGCGCGGTGAAGCCCAAGGCGGCGTTCTACATCTTTCCAAAGCTGGACGTGAAAAAATTCAACATCACCGACGACGAGAGATTTGCGCTCGATCTGCTGCGGGAGAAGAAAATTCTTCTCATCCACGGCGGCGGTTTCAACTGGAAACAGCCGGACCACTTCCGGGTGGTCTATCTGCCGCGCGTCGAGATTTTGAAGGAGTCGGTGGAGAAGATCGCGGACTTTTTGGACGGCTATCACCAGTGAGAGAGGCCTCCGGCGAAAACGCTGTAAAAACGGGAGAGAGAAACCGGCCGGCGGCTCAGAGATAAGCCGCCGGCTCTTCCTGTTTTGACAGGGTCTCCGTTGTCCAAAAAACAGAGGGAGTGCGCTCTGATTCGCTTCAGAGCGCACTCCCTCTGTTTTTTATCGCTGCGCAACCTTGTGCGGCCTCTCGCGTCTTTTCTCGCTTTTCTCCCTTTTGACCGCCGGCCGCTCGAAAAAACGCACGGCAGCACTATGAGGCCTGGCGCCGGGCGACGGGAAAACCGAGGAAAGGGAGACTGCTGGAGTGTTTCAGCGGAGGGAGCGGTCTTTGCACGGGGGGCGGGAGGCGCCGCGCCGCGGCCTCCGTGTCCGCTGAACGGACGCTTGCGCGCTCCCCTGTTCGCGGGGACCGGTCAGGCGAGAGCGGCCTGCTCCTTTGAGAAGAAATCGGTCAGCGCCTCGGAGATGAGCTGCTGGCCCTTCGCGTTCGGATGGATGCCGTCGTCTGAGATATAGTCCCGGTAGTCCCAGGTGGAGAGAAAGGCCTCGCGCAGTTCTACGAGCGGGCAGGAGAGCCGCGCTGCCACGCGGCCTACCGCGAGGGAGTACCGCTCGTGCCAGGTGTAGATCCGGCGGGGGGAGTGGAGAAACTGGAGAATGTTTTCGGCGTCCCGTCCGCGGGAGATGGTGGAAAAATAGCGCTCGTCGTCGATCGGCGGGAGGGTGACAAGCACCGGAGAGACTCCGTGCTCCCGGACGCTCTGCACCAGTTGGCACAGCGAGGACTCAAAGAGCGGAAGCGGAGTGTTCGGCTGGTGGGCGCCCGTGGGGTCGGCGGCGACCTCGTCCCAGCGAAAGTCGCAGTCGTTTCCGCCGAACTCGATGAGCGCCGTTTCGGCGCAGCTCTGCTGTTCGAGATCGCGTTTGATGATGGAAAGCCCCGCGGGCAACGTACAGCCGAGCTTTGCGTGGTTGATAAGATCCAGGCCGAGCAGATTCGCCATCAGGCGGACTCCGCTGTCCCGCAGAAGCGCGAGCCGGTTGGTGACCGAGTTGAAGGTGACCCCCTTTGCGATGGAGTCGCCCCAGACAATGAGTTTATTAAAAGTCATTATTTAGACCTCCTAATCTGGTTTATAAAACTATGTTATATCATAATTGTAAATTTTTCAAGGGCGCCACAAGATCGTTTGTAAAATGTTCATCTTTTTGCTATAATCATTTTTATCAGAAGAGGGAGGCTGACCTATGGCGTATTTTGACCCGGATTTTTTGAATCACCGATTCCGCAGATGGGATCAGCTTCCGGATATCGAGCTGTATATGGACCAGGTGATCGGTTTTCTGGAGAAGGAACTCCGGCCGGTGCTGCGGGACAACAAGCTCATCACGCCGAGTATGATCAACAACTATGTGAAACTCGGCGTGATCCCGAGACCGAGCCACAAGCGGTATGGCCGAGAACACCTGGCGCTGCTGGTGATGACCTGTGTTTTGAAGCAGGTGGTGCCTCTGCCGGTAGCGGGAGCGCTGCTGCCCGCATTTGAGGCGCCGGACGGGCTCGCCGCGGGATACGACCGCTTTTGCGACACGGTGGAGCGCGCGCTGCGGGAGACCTGCGCCCGGGCGGAGGGCGACGCCGCCTTTGCGGGGGAGATCGCGTTGGAGGCCGCGGCCCGGCGGCTCTGTGTGGGCGAGCTTGTGGCCAAATCCGAGGAGAAGTTGGAGGGAAAAGAGTGAGAGAGAGGGAACTGGATCAGATGCTGTCCGAACTCGGATACGAGAGCGGAGATACGCGGGAGATTCCGCGCCCGGAAAAGTCCGAGGCTCTGCCGGTGGAGCCCACGCCGAGCGGCAGAAGAACCGATCTGCGCGAGGCGGAGGACGGCGGGCAGCCCGCCTCCCGGCGCCCGGCGGATAAGTTTGAGGTATCGCCCCCGCCGGAGGCGCTCGACGTCGCGGAGCCGGAGCCGCTCTCGGAGGAGGCGAAGCGGAAGCGCGAGGCGTATTTGCGGATGTTGGAGACCGAGGGGACCGGAGAGGTGGAGCAGGCGCACCCGAAGAAGAGAGGGGTGCTCGCGGGGTTTGTGATGTTCGCCATGGTGGTGGATGTGCTGCTGATGCTGGTTCTGGGAGGGCTCTTCTCGGTGGCGGTTTCGGTGGCGGAGAACCCCGACTATACACTGCTCTCCCGGCGGCTCTTCTTCACCGAAGAGCGTATCCCGTCCTACGGGATCGAGCGGGGGGATCTCGTACTCTTTACCTCTGTCGCGAGCTGTGCCGAGCTGCGGGTGAACGAGCTTGTGCTCTGCAGCGACGGCAAGGAGAATCAGCTTGCCCTGGTGTCGAGCTGCGACGAGACTTCGGTCAGCGTGAAGGGGTTGGACGGCGGTGTGATTGAGAGCGGGGGATTGTACGTCAAGGGGAAATATGACAGTCACAGTCCGTTTTTTGGGACGCTGTTCTCACAGGCTTGCCGCCCGGAGTTCTCCTCGCTGCTCTTTTTGCTGCCGCTGATTTTGCTGCTGCTGTTGCCGGTCTATACCATGGTGCGCAGA
>CAJFTX010000049.1 GCA_904420075.1 uncultured Clostridia bacterium
CACAAACTCCCAGCCGCCCGCGATGTTCTTCGAGCGCGCGGGCTCTCTTACCATGTCCACGATGTACCAGCCGAACCCTCCGAAGATCCCGTAGACGTCCCCATCCGGGGAGAGAAAGTCGCTCTCCTTGGTCACATCCTTGTCCGCGAGCTTCGCCGCGAGCGCCGGATAGCTGCTGTTTGCATATTTTGCGCCGTCGCAGAGCAGATAGCCGTCATTTTCATAGGCACAGCCAAAATTCCGGATCTCTCCGATCTCCGTCCCGCTTCCCGAACCCGCCGGAAACACAAAATCAAAAACGGCGGCCGTACTGGTTCCGCTGTTTACAACAGAGACCGTCGGGCCGGTCGTGACAGTTCCCACTTCAATCGTCGCCGCAGGCCCCTGCGGGCCAGCGGGGCCCTGCTCTCCCTGTAGGCCCGCGGGTCCCGTCGGGCCTGCCGGACCCGCAGGTCCCTGTTCCCCTTTCGGACCGGCCGGGCCGGTGTCCCCCTTCGCGCCGACTCCCGCAGCACTCGCCTTCTGTGCAAAATCTTCGCTCGACACATTGCCAAGGTCCTTCTCCGCGGCGTTTCCAAACGCCGCGTCGATCTTCTCACTGTTCCGATTAAAGACCTCAATATCGTAGTTCTCATCCAGTTCCGGCTTCTCAAGTTTCAGCCTCTCTGTCTGCTCCATCAAATCCTCCTCTCTGCCGCATCCACCGCTTTTCCGCGGAGTTTCAGCGTCGCCAGATGGCCTCCGGTCAAGTCGTAAGAAATCGACTCGATACGTCCCGCCACAGATTTTCCGCCGCTGTTTTTTATCTCCAGATACTGTCCCGCTGTCTCCTCCGCACCAAGGATTCTCCCATTATAGGTGTAGCGTCCGGAGTAGTAGTCGAGAATCCGCTCCGCCGCCGCCTGTGCTCTCGTCTTATCGATCAGCGTCGCCCCCTCTACTGTCAATATATTGGGTTTTGCTCCGGCCGGCAGCGGGGAAATTTCGGCCGCTCCCGCAACCGTCGCATACGCCTCATAGACCGTTCCGGTCGCCACAACCTCACTGCTCAGATTGGGCGAGACCCTCGCATAGTTCGCTCCCCACTCGAGAATATTGGCGTTAATACTGAAGTCTTTTACCGGAGCGCTGAAATGTATCACCGTCTCCCCGTCCGGCAGTTCCCCGCGGTAGACCTCACGCTCATCCTTTGACACAACATACTCATACGCCGTGACCTCCACGCGGGTCACCAGTTCCTCAAGTCCAATCTGTTGCCCCGTGATCTTCCGCTCCGGTCCGATGGCTCCGTCCGGCTCCGTCTCCGGCAGCCGGATCACAATCTTGCCGCTCCGCCCGCCTGTCACAATCGCCCCCAGCGCGAACGCCACCTGTTGCAGCGCCTCGCGGTGGGTGCAGATCGGGATATATCCGGACAGCTTCTCCCCGGCGAGCGCCGAATCGAGCTCATATTCCGCTCCGGCGGAGCGCATGATGTCGGCGATCAGCACACTTGCCTCGACCTCGCTGTAGATCCCGCCCATGTAGTTTGTCTTATCAATGATCCCGAGCAGATCCACGCACGAGAGGGCGGTCATCCCGTCCGTCTCGCTGGACGGCGTCTCAAGATAGTAGGTGCCGAACTCGATCCTCCGGCCGTCCACAATCTCCGCAACCTCCACCTGCTGTTGCTGCTGAAGCATCTTATAGACTCCCGTCGGGGACAGCAGTTCAAAGCGGCCCGTACTGTTGTAAAAGGAGAAGTTCAACGTGCTGATCCGCAGCTCCTCCGAGATCGGATTTGTCTCCTCCAGAACCTCGGCTGAGATCAGATCGCCGCCCTCAAACTTCGTCACCGCTCCGAAAATAATGCCGCACAACTTTACGTAGCGATATGGCCTGTTGGTGTGCAAAAATCTGACCGTGATCTTGTAGTAGTCCTCGACCGGGCAGTCCACAAAATAGGAAATCCGGTCGGGCCGCACCACAGTCCGCTGCAGCTCTGCGCCGCCCGCGCCGTACCAGACCACTTCGACCTCGTCCGCATAGTCGCCGGTGAGCTCGTAAAACCGCAGCGTGATTCCCACGCTGCTGTGGTTCTGCGAAAAGGTCGCGGTGAGCTCGGGCGGCGCCGCAAAGGCGCCGTGCTCATCGCTCATACTCTGCGACCACAGCCCGTGCACTCGCCCATTCGGCCGGTCCGGAAACGCCTCAAACGTCCCGTCCAGCAGAAACTGGCCTTTCTCCAGCGTACTGTATTTCCCCTGTTTTTTCTCCTCTTCCAGCAGGTCGGAGAGATCCGAGAACTCCTGCCGGTCCAAAGTGTCCAGCGCCGCATCGTCCGCCGCCGTCACATCGATCAAGCTGTACGTTATCTCTGTATCTGTTCTCATTCCTCCGGCTCCTTCGCAGTAAACGAGATGCTCAGGTTGTCCCAGTAATATCCGTCCTCATCCTGGGCGATCACCCCGTCCGTGATGTTCTCCAGCATCGCCCGGAAGGTGACCGTGCTGTTGCGCGCGGACGGCAGCGTCACCGTCTGATACTCCGCATAGGAGGACAGGGCTGCGACCAGGCGGTCGTACTCCGCCGGGTCAATGTTGCCGAGCTCCAGCGTATACTGATGATACACCCCCTGTATCTCCCGGTGGTAAGCGCCGTCCTCGGTCATCTCGCGATACTTTTCCACAAACTGGATCTGGCGGCTCAGCGACGCCACCTCCACATCATATACCTCGCCGTTTATTGCAATCATCACACCCCTCCTAGCACAAGCTTTGTTCCAATCCGGCGATCCTCCGCGTCGAGCTCCGGCTTGAGCATGCGGGCAATTCCCGCCCCCGTGCCGCGGAACTCGATGCCGATCACCTTCTCCTTTGTGACCACTTCTCTCTTTGCCTCGGCAGAGGCCGCCACAGACCGCGCCGCCGCGGTCTGCACATTCGACTGACCGCCCACGCTGACCGAGAGCTTGGCGGTCTCCGCGTACACCGTGCGGCGCATCTGCTCAAACACCCGCTGCAGCTCCTCCTGGATGCCGACGCCGACGCCCTGCGCCGCGGGTACGCCGATCATCTCCGCCGTCCGCCTGCTCGGGCTGTGCGCGTCAAGCGCCTCTCTGCCCGCCGCGACGATCGCGTCCATCAGGCCTCTCATCGCCGCGGTCGCCGCCTCCCGCTGGCTGTTTAAGCCGTCGATAAAGCCCTGGACGCCGTCCTTTCCGGCCTGTTCCATATCCATCGGAATCTCGGCCATCGCCTCGTCCATCTTCGCAAAAAAGTTGTCCTCAACCGTCTGATACTGGTCGGCGTAGTAGTCATTGGCGAGATCGTCCGCAACCTTCTGCTGCTCGTCATATCCGGTGATATACGCCTCGAACGCGTCGGGCGGCAGAGCGAACAGCGCCTCCATAAAGGCAGTGCCCTCGTCCACTCCCATCGCCGCGATCTGTGCCAGCAGCGCTTTCGACGCGCCGTAGCGCTCCAGATCGACGAGATAGTTCTTAAACTTCTGGATATTGGCGATATTTTTATTGAAGTCGGTGAGCACAATCTCGCCGCCGCTGCCCTTGGTATACAGGCCGCCGTAGCTCGAGAACTTGTTCGCCATCGCGTTTCGCTTCTGGTCGAGCTCCTTGATCTGGCTCTCAAACTCCTCGGTGATGGCGCCGATCTTCTCGTTGACCAGCTGTCTGGCTTCCTCCGCTCCGTCGTTGACCGCCTCGGTATAGGCCTTCATCGTCTCGGAGCCCATCTCCTTATACGCCGCGATCTTGTCGTCGCCCTCCTGCTCGATCCGGGCGATCTCCTCTTTGGCGCGCGCCTTCTCATCCTCGATCGCTTTTTCATGGGCCTTGCGCTCCTCCTCGCTCGCGTTCTCCGACAGCTCGCCGATCTGTGCGAGGATCTGCTCCGACCGCTCCTCCTCCAGGCGCACCCGCTCCTCGGTGTCGGCCTCGACCTCGGCCACATAGGCCTCCTGCTCCCTGTCGACCAGCTCCTGCATCGCGGTGATCTGCGCGTCGGCGCGCGCGTTGATCCCCTCGGTCATCAGATCGATATAGGTCTGACCGATCTCCTTGTATGTGCCGCCGGCGCTCTGTGCAACAGCCCAGGCCGCCTCCGACAGCGCCTCAAAGCTGGCCCCGACATCGCTCGTCCCTTCGCCGAGCCCCTCGATGATCTGGCGCGCGAGCTCGCGTCCCTTCTCCTCGGTCAGTTCGCTGCCGAACGCGTCCCGTATCTCTCCGGACAACCTTTTGGCCGTGTCGATGACCTCGCCGCTCTCAGCCTCCATGCCCTTTGCAAAGCCCTGCATTGTATAGCCGCCGATCTCGGCAAAGACGGTGGAGGGGGAGTGGATGCCGAAGAAGTTCTTAATGCCGTCGACAATCCCGCCAAAGAAGCCGCTGATCTTGTCCCACAGCCAGCTCGCGGCATTTGAGATTCCCTGCCAAATTCCCGTGATCAGGTTGTAGCCGCAGTTGATAATCTCACCCGAAAGGCTCATAAAGCCGTCCACAATGCCGCTGATGATCTCCGGCACCGCCTTGACGATCTCCACAATAATCGTAGGCAGGTTTTCGATCAGCGCAACAAAGAGCTGCACGCCCGCCATGATGATCTTGTCGATGGAGCCGACCAGTCCGTCGACGATGCTGTTGATAATCTGCGGCAGCGCCGCAACAATGGTGTCGATGATCTCCGGCAGCGCGTCAATCAGCGAGACCAGCAGTTCAATCCCCGCCTGGATAATCTGCGGAATCGCCCCCAGCAGCGCCTCAACTACGCTGTCGATAATCATCGGCAGCGCCGCAACAATGGTGTCGATGATCTCCGGCAGCGCATCGATCAGCGAGATCAGCAGCTCAATGCCCGCCTGGACAATCTGCGGAACCGCCTCAAGCAGTGCCGCAACCACGCTCTCGACAATCACCGGAATCGCCGCAACAATGGTGTCGATGATCTCCGGCAGCGCCTCAATCAGCGCCATCACAATCTGCAGAGCCGCCTCAACAAGCATCGGGACCGCCTCAAGCAGCGCCGCAATCACACTCTCGACAATCATCGGAATTGCCGCGACAATCGCTTCGATGATCTCCGGCAGCGCATCGATCAGCGCCGTAATAATCTGTAGAGTCGCCTCAACAAGCATCGGAACCGCCTCAAGCAGCGCCGCAACCACACTCTCAATAATCGTCGGAATCACCGCAACGATCATGGTAATAATGTCCGGCAGCGCCTCAAGCAGCAGCGTGACGATCTGTACCACCGCCTCAAGCAGCAGCGGCACGCTCTCGACCAGCGCGGCAAGCACGCTTTCAATCAGCACCGGGAGCGTCTCAATCAGGATCGGAAGCGCCGCAATTAATCCGTTGACAAGCTCTGTGACAATCAGAATCGCCGACTCAAGCAGTATCGGCAAACTCTCGGCCAGCCCCTGCACCAGCATGACAATCACCTGAGCCGCCACCGTAAGCAGCGCCGGAAGCGCCGCTGTGATGCCGTTTACAAGTTCAGTGACCAGCTGCATCGCCATTGTTGTAAGCTCGGGCAGCTGCGAGAGAATCCCGCTCTGAATCCCGTCGCCCAGCGCCTGTACGAGCGCCGTGCTCTCCTCAAGCATCTGCGGGATCGCTGCAGAAAGCTGCTCCATCATCTGCGAAAGCGCCCCGCCGAGCGCCGCCGCAAGCCCTGCCGCTCCGTCCTTCTCAAACACCGCCGTAAGGGACCCGATCGTCTCTGCGCCTATCGCCGCGATCCCCGCCAGGGGGGCCTTCAGATCCTCGCTCACCGCGGCGCCGAGGCTCTTAGCTCCCTCCTGCATCTGCGCCACATACTCCGAAAAGGTGCCTCCGGCCTGGCCGGCGCTTGCGGAGGCCTCCGCGAGATCTCCCGCAAGCTGCTGCGAGCTCTGCCCTGCGGCCTCCAGCGCCGTTCCCATATCTCCCGCGGCCGAAGCCCCCGCCGACAAATCCCCGGAGAGCTTTGCAGTCGAGGCCTCCAGAGCCGCCCCAAATGCTGTGCTGTTCTTCGTAGCCTCTCCGAGTGCCGCCGACAGCTCTCCGACCATATCCGCCGCGGCCTTCAGCCCGCTCTTTGCGATCTGTTCCACCTTTTTCATGCCGCTTTCAAAGCCGCCTGTATCTATTTCCGTCTCAAAAATCAGTTTACCATCTGCCAATACTCCCACCTCCAGCGGACATCATCGGCACATAATGGCACTACTTGATGTTGATCTTTATCTCAAAAATTTTTTTACAGTTTTTTCCCTTACACTTCACAAAAATGCCGCTGCCAGTTGCATCTTTGCCGTACATAATCGGCATTTTGTATCCGCAGTACGGGCAGGTCACCTTCTCAATCGTCATCGTCCCTTCTCAGCAAGAGCTCCCGCTGCTCTGCAGGCGCTCTTTTTCTACCGTTTAAAAAATTTCTTGTTCTGCCCATTCTCAGATCAGAACAGGCAGCCCGCCTGTCCGTTTCCGATATCCAGGCGATCCACCGTCCCGTCCTCTCTCTTCGTCCAAACCAGATTTCCCCTCAAGCAGTTTGGGAAGTCTCAATCTGTCCGGGATTCTCTCCATCTCCGCTAAGCCCAATCCAAATCGCGGAGATGCTCTGCAAAAACTCAGCTGTGTACTTTTAAAAAAATAGCGCCAGGGCACTACACTCGCCCCGCTTCCGTGCCATCTCATTCGGCGATCCGCTCAGAACCATTCTCGTCCGCAGTTCTACCGCGGCGGAGCCGGATCACTCCGGCGCACCCAAAGGCGGCCGCTCTCCCGGTTGTCATTTCCCGGTTTGAAAAAGAGCACCCGCAGCTTTTGCAAGTGCTCTTTTGGCAGAAGGCCTCCCGGGTTCGCCCAGCAGTTCTCCTTCTCTGCGGCAATTTCCGTTTTGTCACACAGCAAAAAGAGTCCGCGCTACATCTTGTTTTCCCGGTACCGCCGCTCCACATAACTCTGCATCTGGCGGTTATACTCCTCGCAGCTCATCCGCGCCCGCCGCGAGGTATTTTTCAGCGCGTAAATTTTCTTCAGCCGGTCGTAGCGCGCCTTTTCTCTCCGGCTCATCCCCTTGGTGTCGACCGTCCGGTATCCCATGATCTCGGTGATAACATTGCCGCTCTCAAGCGCGGAAAAGAGCGCCCGGAATTTCCACCAGTGCATCTTCACGCCCGTGAGATCAATACCGTACTGCGCCAAAAACGCCGCGTAGATGTACCCGGCGTCCTGATCAAACGAATACGCCTGCGCCGCGCTCCTGCCGCCGCCCTCCGGCTGCCTCTCCTCTCTTCCACAGCGGTAAAACCAGAGGAGCCCCTCCGCCGCCTCTTCGAGAGACGGCGGAGGCGAGATGTAGAACAGCCGAAACGCCTCCTTGAGCACCTGCTCCACATCGACATCCGGCGTCTGCAGCATCAGTTCAAACTGTACCATCACGCGAAAGTCGGTGTTGCAGGGGTAGCCGTTCACCTCTTCCGGAAGGGCCTCCAAAAGCAGGTTCATTTCGCTCTGTTTCTGGCGACTTTGTTCAGCGCCTTCGTAGCCGTTTTCTGCTCCTCAAGAACCGCGCGGCTCAGCTCCGCCGCGCACTCCACCCGGTCGCCGAGGTCGCCGGCCTTTGCAAACAGCTTGCCCGCAGCTCCCTCGCCCAAAACTCCGTCGAAAAATCTGTCGAGCTCCGCACACTGACGGCGGATGCTCTCGACCATCGAAAGCCCCTCCGGCAGTTTGACCTCGCTCAGCGCCTTCGCCGTCTCCTCAAACCGCTGCATGTCGTCCGCATCGAGTGCGTTAAAGGCAAATTCCACATCTCTCAGTTTCATGGCTCTTCCTCCTTATCCTTATGCCCCAGCGGGAGTGTAGGTGTACTCCTCCGGAAGCGCGCCGGTCTTCTTCACGTCGATATCAACCGCCGCGTTCTCGCCGGAGTTGCCGCCGCCGTCCGAGTTGACGATGATGCTCGCACGTCCCTTCTCGCCCTGGCCGTTCAGGATGTTAAAATAGATATAGTCCACAGAGACCGCCTCGCCCACGCCGTACTTGACCTTGTGGGAGAAACAGTAGTCCTGGAACGCATCGCCCACATAGCGGTCGCCCGTCACCTTAAAGGTGCGCTGGGTGCCGGTCTTAGTGGACGACTGGCCCGCCCGGATATACTGCTTATCCTGGGTGATCGGGTTCATCTGCGCGTCGAGCCCTGCGACGCCCATCTGCGCGACGACATAGTCCCCCTCGCTCTCAGCCGGGGTCTCGCCGATGTCAACCGCCAGTACCCAATCGTCGTTTGTGACAAATCCCTCAAAATCGGGGTTCGGGGTCTTACCTGTCATCAGTTCTTTTACTGTCATACGTTTCTTCCTTTCTGTAAATAAATGATTTTGATTTGTATCTGATACTCTCCGGCGCCGTCCGAAACGGCAAGCGGGATTCCTCCCACCATCTCCATATGCCGCACCGTCCGCTCCTCTCCGATCTCCGGGAAGCTGTGGGCCCGATTCTGTGCGGCGACCCAGTCCCGGAATTCTTCGAGAAAGAAAGTCTGCTCCCGGCGCACCGGATTCCCATCCGTCTGCCGCCGGATATGCAGCGGATAGTTCGCCTCGATCACCTCTGTCCCGTCCAGATACTGTTTTTTTATGCTCCGGCCGGCCGTCTGCGCCGCCGGACTGGCGGGGTCAGACGCTGTGAGATCGATATAAGGCTCTCTGCACTCCGCCTCAGCCACCAGCGGGCAGCTCCTGAGATAGGCGACAAGTCCCTCGATTACACTCATCTTTTCCCTCCTGCAACTCTGACCGCTCTGTTGAGCGGCGCCGTCAGCGACGCGAGCCTGCATCTCCCAAGAGATATGCGCTGCATCGCGAGTTCCATCGTATTTGCCAACTCCGATCAATCTCCTTTTTCCGACTTCAGCCCAAACGCTATCTGAAGCGCGGTGTCCAGGCCTGTGTTCGATCCCGACCAGGCGCCGCGTACCGCCACCGGGATCTTCTCCTGTTTCTCCGGTGCAAACGCGTCGGGATCTCGCTTCCGGTACTCCTTTACAAAGTCATCGAGCCCTATCAGCTTGCCGCCGTTCATCGGCGGCCTCCGCTCGGTCAGGTCCGCCAGAAAGGATCGCTTCGCGCTCTCACTTGAGAACTTTAGCCCGGACAACGCCTCTTTGAGTGCGTCGCTGTACACCCTGTCCTCAAGCGCTTTTCTGAGCGTCTCAGTCTCGGTCTCATATTTTGACCTCCACTCCTCCGCCGACCGTCTGATCGCGTCCACATCGAGGTCTTTCCACTCCTCGAGCTGCGCTCTCAGCGCCGCGCACTCTCTCTTCCAGCTCTCCGCCGCAGCCTTCTGTCTTCCAATCTCCCGGCTGTGACGGTCCAAAACCTTATCGATGACCTCTTTTTTGAGCCCCAGTTCCTCCAAAAACTTTCGCTCCATACTCCTCCTCGCGCCTCGCTTTGTTGTCGGGGGTCGCCTCCCCTGCGCTCCCGTAGTTTTACGACTTCGGGCCGGTCAAAATTCATCGGGACGCCGCGCAAGACTCTCCCGTCGCGCGCAGCCCGCATCCGCCGCGGCGCCGTCCCCGAAGGTAAACGCCGCCTGATACGCGCCCGCCGGGGCGAGCTGATACAGCGTCATGTAGAAGTCCATCGCCCATACGAGGTGTTCCAGGGCCCCCCGCAGCGCGCGCCGGACGTCATGCACCGCTGAATCGCTGCGCTGTTTCGCGCTGGGGCACGCCGCTTCCGTCCCGTCTCCCTCTCCCGGGTCGGAGAGCGTCCCACAGGGCAGATAGCACGCAAATTCGATCCGCCGGAGCAGCCAATTGAGCCCGTCTATCAGTGCGCGGTCCCGGCCGGGCGCGCCCTCCCCGGCATCCGCCGCGGACCTCCGAAACAATCTCCCGCGGCGCGCCGCGAGCTCCGGGCGTTCATACTCCCGCAGAATCCGCGAATACTGCCTGTCCGCCTCGCGGATCAGCTCGACCGCCCGTCCGTATACCGACACTCCGAGAGGGGAGTCCCCGTCAATGTAATTGGCAAACGGCATGCGGAAATACGTAAACAGCGGCCGCTCCGGCGCCGTCCCATCCGCATAGCGCAGAACGAGCTCGGGCTCCAGCTCCGCCCACTCGTCCACCGTATCCAGGCGGACCGGCGTCCCCAGCTGCTCCCCGCTGTGAGCCAGATAGACCAGATTGCGAATGAGATACCCCTCGTCCGTCAACAGGTGGTGCTCAAACCGGGTGTAAAACGCCCGCCCCTGTTGCACCCGCTCGATGAATACGGCGCCGGTGATCTCCCCGCGGCCGTTCCATGCCGTGGGAAAAAAACGCCCCGCTCGGACACAGTCGACCACAACGCGGTCTCCGTTCACATACGGCTTTAGCGCTATTCCGCCAGTCGCCGCCGCATATTCGAGCTTTTCGCGCAACGTTCCAAGCGCCGCTTGCAGCTGTCCGTTCAGCGCCTGCGCGCGCGCACCTCCCGCGATCTCCGCTCTGAGCTCCGCGGCCGTCAGTCTCGCCATCTCCCCGGCGATCGCCGCAGGGAGTCCCAGCGACCGTGTGCCCCCGTTCAGCCACTCCGCGCGCCCCTGAAACATCGACCACCACCGGTCGATCTCTGCGCACATCTCGGGACGGTCCGGGACCTCTGTCCCCGGCGTATCCTTTTTCTCTCCAATATTCAGTACCCTTCCGGCCGCCTCCTCGACCCACGGCACAGCTCTTTGCAGCATTACCATCTCCTCCATTTCCAGACCGGGCTCATCGTGTAACACACCGGCGCGGCAGCTGTCCCGCCGGCCGCTTCTCCTGTGTTCGTCCGCTCATACTCGTTCTCTGCAACTTCTCTCGCTTCAACCGGGAGCCGTCGCCTCTCGCCAGCGCTTGCGCCGTCCCCCCGCCCTATCTCACGGCGTCCGCCATTTGACTCCGTATTTTCCCACGCTCTCCACTTTTATATGTAGATTTATAGCCGCGCGGAAAACGCGGCGGACGGCGCGACGCAGTCCGTTCCAAGATCCATCTCAAAAAATGTACAGCATCTTTTCTTTCCTCAAAAACAAATCCCCGGCCCCCCGCTGTGTCTCCCGGCGCACGGCGCTTCGCTGCTCCCCGGTTAAAAAAGGTGCTCCGCCGCTCGAAGGCAGCACACATCTCTCCTTCCGGTATTCGCCGCGACGGCGCCGTCCCGCTCGGGCACACATTTTACCTGCCGCATTATGGGATTTACAGCCCGCCCAATTTACCACAATCTATCCCCCGCCCCGTGATCGCAAGGTGTAAAAAGTCGGGAGCAGGAGACTCCCGACCTGTTTTGTTTTTTATCCACTGTACCCATTTTACCTCTTGATTTTTGTAAAAAGTGCAACTTTTACAGACTCATCAGAACATTTTCAGATTCTCTGCAATTTTGTAGCAGAGCTTTGCCCGGTAATACTTCCAGGTCCGCGTAGATGCTCCGAGGTCGCCCGCGTCCGCACGGCGGTAGGCACAGTTGAAGTATCCGTAGTTCTCAAAGGCCGTCAGCGGATCAAATTCCTCCGGCATCCGGTCAAAATACTCCCTTCGAATCCACGCACAGGCGCCCTCCACCGCCTCCATCTGTTCGGAGATATACACAAGCCTCAGCGCTTTCTGCTCGGTGGGACGCCCCATCTCTCCGCCGCGCGGCATCCCGTCCGCCGGAACGCCGCCTCCGTAGAGCACATCCGCCCGCTCCCGCTTGAGTCTCTCATAGTCCTTGATCTTCCACAGCACCTGCATATACAGGCTGTGGGGCAACTGATATTTACTCTTAGGCTGATAGGTGATCATCTCTCTCCTCCTGTTCCAGTCGTGTTCCCGCACCGTCCGGCCGCGGGAACCGTTTTTTTATATCCCG
>CAJFTX010000050.1 GCA_904420075.1 uncultured Clostridia bacterium
CAAACTCCCCGCGTCCGATCTCAAAACTCACGTCGTCCACTGCGGTGATGACCGTCTCGCCCATCTGATAGCGCTTGCTGACCCCCTCGAATTTGACCAGCGCGTCCATCGGAGCGCCCCCTTTCCTCTACTTTATTTTTTAGTATAACACAGTGGAAGTTATGAGTTGTTTAGGATGTGTTAACAATTAGGTCACAGTAAATTTAGGATATTTGCTGTTGACGAAACGGGCAAAGGGTGCTAAAGTAAGAATTGGAATTAGCACTCGGATAAATGGAGTGCTAAAGAAGGTGAAAAGATTGGAACTGAACGATCGAAAAAAAGCGATCCTGCACGCGATTGTGGACGCCTATATCGACACGGCCGAGCCGGTCGGGTCGAAGGCGGTGGCGGAGTGGTCGGGCCTCGGGCTTTCGTCGGCGACGCTGCGCAATGAGATGGCGGAGCTCGAGGAGGTGGGACTGCTTGAGAAGCCGCACACTTCTGCGGGACGGATTCCCTCCCAGGAGGGGTTCCGGATGTACGTCGGACAGCTGATGGATAACTATCGGATGTCGCTCGAGGAGATGCAGCGGGCGCACGAGATGATGTCGGCGCGGCTCACCGCGCTCGAGAAGCTGATCGAGCGGACCGGCCACGCGATGAGCAGCCTCACAAACTACACCGCAGTGGTGACAACGCCGCTCGTCTCAAAAGCGGTGCTCAAGCGGATTGAGCTGCTGCCGATGGACCGGGAGAACTTCATCGTTGTGATGGTGCTCTCAGGCGGGATGATCAAGAACCGGGTCTGCCGGGTGCAGGGAGGAATTCCGGAGGAGGCGCTTCAGACCCTTTCGAAGCTCCTGAACGAAAAGATTGCGGGCAAAACGGTCGAGGAGGTTACTCTGTCCGCAATTTTGGAACTGCGGCGGGCGATGGGCTCCTATGAGGCGGTGGTGCAGCCGGTGGTCGACTACATCGCGGATACTCTGCAGGAGCTGTCGGACGCGGAGGTGTTCATCGACGGGGCGGCGAATCTTTTGGATCTGCCCGAGTATCAGGACGTCTCGAAGGCGAAGGAGATGCTCTCCTTCTTTAAGAATGAGAGCGGGATGAAGAGCCTTTTGGCCCCAGTCATCCGCGACGGCGGCATTCGGGTGGTGATCGGAGACGAGAACAAACCCTGCGAGATGAAGGACGCGAGCGTCGTGATGGGCAACTACAAGATCGGCAACCGGGTGGTCGGCGCGATCGGCGTCATCGGTCCGGTGCGGATGGACTACCGGCGGGTGGTCTCCCATATGGAATATTTTACGAAGGAACTCAATAGACTGCTGTTTGATATCTTTGAGAGCGAATAAGAACGGAGGAGCTATGAAAGAGAACGAAAAGATAGAAAAAGAGACGGAGACGGGCGAGAAGAAGCCCGCCCCGAAGAAGGAGCCCTCGAAAAAGCCGGCCAAGAGCAAGGAGAGCGAGAAACTGAAGGCCGAGCTCGAGGCGGCGCAGAAGGAGCTCACGGAGCTCAAGGACCAACATCTGCGTACTCTCGCGGAATACGACAACTTCCGCAAGCGGACGGTGAAGGAGAAGGAGGAGCTCTCCGCTTTCTGCGTGGCGGGGGCGATCGAGAAGCTGCTGCCGGCGCTCGACGCGCTCGATGCGGCGGAGAAGATTGAAAACGCCGACGTCGAGAGCCTCAAAAAGGGGATCGAGCTCGTGAAAAAGACGCTGCTCGACGGTCTCGGCAAGAGCGGGGTGGAGCTCATCCCGGACGAGGGGGAGTTTGACCCGAACCTGCACAATGCGCTGATGCATATCGAGGACGAGAACCTGCCGGAAAACAGCATCTGTGAGGTCTTCCAGAAGGGCTACCAGGTTGGCGGCAAGGTGATCCGGCACTCGCTTGTCAAAGTGGCAAACTAATTTGATTTGAAAAATGGAGGAAATAGATATGGGCAAGATTATTGGTATTGACCTTGGAACAACAAACTCCTGCGTAGCGGTGATGGAGGGTGGCGAGTCGATCGTCATCCCGAACGCCGAGGGCGGCAGAACCACCCCGTCGGTCGTCGCGTTTGCGAAGAACGGTGAGCGGATGGTCGGTCAGGTGGCGAAGCGTCAGGCGATCACAAACCCCGACCGCACCATCGCGTCGATCAAGAGAAAGATGGGCACCGCTGAGAAGGTGACAATCGACGACAAGAGCTACACCCCGCAGGAGATCTCCGCGATGATCCTGCAGAAGCTGAAGGCGGACGCGGAGGCGTATCTCGGCAGTCCGGTCACCCAGGCGGTCATCACGGTGCCGGCCTACTTCTCCGACTCGCAGCGTCAGGCCACCAAGGACGCGGGTAAAATCGCGGGCCTCGAGGTGCTGCGTATCATCAACGAGCCGACCGCGGCGGCGCTCGCCTACGGCATCGACAAGGACCACGAGCAGAAGGTCATGGTCTACGACCTCGGCGGCGGCACCTTCGATGTGTCCATCCTCGAGATTGGCGACGGCGTGATCGAAGTGCTCGCGACCAACGGCAACACCCGTCTCGGCGGCGACGATTTCGATGAGCGCATCATGAAATGGCTGGTCGACGGCTTTAAGGCGGAGACCGGAATCGACCTCTCGGGCGACAAAATGGCGATGCAGCGGATCAAGGAGGCGGCCGAGAAGGCGAAGATTGAGCTCTCCGGCGTGACCTCCTCGAATATCAACCTGCCGTTTATCACGGCGGACGCGACCGGCCCGAAGCACCTCGATATGACCCTCTCCAGAGCGAAGTTCAACGAGATCACAGCAGACCTCGTGGAGGCGACGATGGAGCCGGTGCGCAAGGCGATGAGCGACGCGGGCCTCACCCCGAACGATCTCTCGAAGGTGCTGATGGTCGGCGGCTCGACGAGAATCCCGGCCGTGTTCGACGAGGTCAAGAAGTTCACCGGTAAGGAGCCCTACAAGGGCATCAACCCGGATGAGTGCGTCGCGATGGGCGCGGCGATCCAGGGCGGCGTGCTCGCGGGCGACGTCAAGGACCTGCTGCTGCTCGACGTCACCCCGCTGTCGCTCGGCATTGAGACGATGGGCGGTGTGTTCACGAAGCTGATTGAGCGCAACACCACCATCCCGACCAAGAAGAGCCAGGTGTTCTCCACCGCGGCCGACAACCAGACCTCGGTCGACGTCCACGTGCTCCAGGGCGAGCGCGAGATGGCGCAGTACAACAAGACGCTGGCGAACTTCCGGCTCGACGGCATCCCGGCGGCTCCGCGCGGCGTGCCGCAGATCGAGGTCACTTTCGACATCGACGCCAACGGCATCGTGAACGTCTCGGCGAAGGACCTCGGCTCGGGCAAGGAGCAGAAGGTCACCATCACCGCATCCACCAACCTCTCTGACGCGGACATCGACAAGGCGGTCAAAGAGGCGGAGCAGTACGCCGAGGAGGACAAGAAGCGCCGTGAGGAGATCGACGTGCGCAACACGGCCGACCAGCTGATCTACAGCACAGAGAAGACCTTAAATGAGAACGGCGACAAGATGACCGAGGCGGATAAGACCCCGGTGGTCGAGGCGATCGGCAAGCTTAAGGAGACGATGAAAGGCACCGACACCGAGGCGATCAAGAAGGACACCGAGGCACTGACCCAGGCGATGTATAAGTTCTCGGAGAAGCTGTACGCAAATGCGGCGCCGCAGGGCGACGCGGGCGCGAACCCGGGGGCGAATCCGGGCGCGGGCGACGCCGGCAAGGGCGGCACCTACGAGTCGGGCGACTACAAGGTTGACGACGACAAGAAATAAGAGAGTAGCGGGGGCCAAAGGGATTTTGGCCCCCCTTTGCGGGGATAGAGCATGGCGAATAAGAGAGATTACTATGAGGTGCTCGGCGTCTCGAAGAGCGCGTCTGAGGACGAGATTAAACGGGCCTACCGGAAGGTCGCAAAAAAATATCATCCGGATTTAAATCCCGGGGACAAGGAGGCGGAAGCCAAATTCAAAGAGGCCAACGAGGCCTATGAGGTGCTCTCCGACCCCGAGAAGAAGAATCGCTATGACCAGTACGGGCACGCGGGCGTCGACCCGAACTTCGGCGCGGGCGGCGGCGGATACGGCGACTTCGGCGGGTTTGGCGGTTTCGGCGGATTTGGCGATATCTTTGACAACATCTTCGGCGGCGGTTTCGGCGGCTCTGCCCGACCGCGCGGTCCCCAGCCGGGCGAGGACCTCCAGACCTCGATCGTCATCGACTTTAACGAGGCGGTGTTCGGCGGGGAGAAGGAGATCGACGTCACCCGACTTGAGTCCTGCGACAGCTGCGGCGGCAGCGGGGCGGAGCGGGGGACCCGCGCCGAGACCTGCAGCCAGTGCGGCGGCAGCGGACAGGTGCGGATGCAGCAGCGCACGCCGCTCGGCTTTATGACCACCACCCGGCAGTGCGACGCCTGTCACGGCACGGGCAAGGTCATCAAAAGTCCGTGTAAGAGCTGCGGCGGTAAGGGCCGGGTGAGAAAGAGCCGGAAAATCACGGTGAAGATTCCGGCGGGGTTCGACGACGGACAGACGCTGGTGCTGCGCGGCGAGGGCAACGCCGGGGAACAGGGCGCCCCGAAGGGGGACCTCTATATCACGGTGCGGGTGCGGCCGCACCCCATCTTCACGAGAGACGGGAGCAATCTCTTCTGCGAGGTGCCGATCACCTTTGCGGACGCGGCGCTCGGCGCGGACATCGATATCCCGACGGTGGACGGCAAGATGAGCTACCACATCCCGGAGGGGACCCAGTCGCACACCGAGTTTCGTATCCGCGGCAAGGGTGTGCCGCGCCTGCGCGGGAGCGGCCGGGGCGACCTCTTTGTGACGGTGGTTGTCGAAGTGCCGAAGAACCTCTCGGGACGGCAGAAGGAGCTCATCCGGGAGTTCTCCGGACAGGAAAAGAAGAGTCAGTATCAGAGACAGAGCAAGTTTTTTGACAAATTGAAGGACCTGTTTAAGGAATAACGGGGAGCCCCGGCGAGGGCGAACTCCGGGAAAAGAATTGGGAGAGGTCCTGTGTGAAACGGGCGAGACCTCCCGGGGGAACGGTTGTCCCCGGGGAGGTCTTACGCTCTGAGAGGGAGAAGAGGGCTCCGCCTGCGGTATGGCCCCACTCGGGTGCAGCCTCGCCCTCTTTTTGCTTGTCAGCCGTGGTTGGGTCCCTGTGAGCCCCGCTTGAAAGAGCGGGGCTCTTTTTTTCTTGTGGGGGACATGGTATACTGACAAAAAGGGGTGTTTGATATGGGGAGAAAGCGGCTCTCTGTCGTTGTGCTGCTTCTCGGAGTGGCGATAGCGGCGCTTCTGATGCCCAATCTGAGAACGGTGGACCTGGACGAATTGATTGTAGGGGATCAGACCGGCGTGACCTACCGAGGCATCCCCTGGGGAAGCAGCAGGGAGGAGATTCTGGAGATCGCGGGGCTGTGGCGCGGGGAGGTTCGCCGGGAATTTCAGACGACGGAAAGAAAACGGAATTTCCATGTGGAAGGATCTCCGCTCGATGCGAGCGAGACCTACTATTTTGAGAAAGACGGTCCATATAGCTATGGCACGGCCTATTTTTATACGGGGGAGAAGTGGACGGGAGAGCACATGGAACAGTTGCTTCTGAACACGATAGAAGCGCGGTTCCCCGTTCCGCGGGAGGTGTTCGCGCTGGACGTGCCCAAAGTGGGCCCGGAGCGTGAGGCTAGAATGCATCAGTGGAAGATGGAGGATAGCAGTAGGATTGGGTTGATCTATGAGAGGGTAGTGGATTACGATCAGAGGGAGAGATATATGATAAGCCTTTCGGTGAGCGGGCCGGACGAGGACGATGGGAACGAGTAAAAAGGAGGAAGAACAATGCAGTGGAGAGAATGTGTGATTGAGACGGAACCGGCGGGGATTGAGCCGCTGTCCAATCTTCTGGTGAACTGTGCGCTGCCCGGCTTTGTGGTCGAGGACGAGCGGGATTTTGAGGAGTTTTTGACCGAGGGGACCAAGTACTGGGACTATGTGGACGAGGAGCTGCTCCGCGAGAAGCGGGGCGTCTGCCGGCTGAAATTTTACATATCGGATAATGAGAAGGGATTCTCCGATTTGGAGGCGGTGCGCGCGGCGCTCTCCGCGATGGAGCGGGACTTCCGGGCGGAGCTGCGGCTTGAAGACGGCGCGCTCGAGGAGGAGGACTGGGCGAACGCCTGGAAGAAATACTACAAGCCGATGAAGATCGGCGAGAAACTGCTGGTGGTCCCGGAGTGGGAACAGGTGGAGAATCCGGAGAACCGGGTGGTGTTTTTGAACAACCCGGGGATGGCATTCGGCAGCGGCTCGCACGCCTCCACCCGGATGTGCATGGAGGCGCTCGAGGAGCGGATTGCGGGCGGAGAGCTCGTCTACGATCTCGGCTGCGGGAGCGGGATTCTGTCCATCATCGCGGCGCTGCTCGGCGCGCGGGAGGTGCGCGGCATCGATATCGACAGCAACGCGGCGGAGATCTCGGAGAAGAACGCGGCGCGTAATCATGTGGAGGGGCGCTGCCGGTTTGAGGCGGGCGACCTGGTCACCGAGGAGCGGCTGCTCGCGCAGCTCGCGGCGGAGCCTGCGGAGCTCGTGGTGGCGAATATTGTGGCGGATGTTATCATCGCACTTGCGCCGCGGGTGCGCGCTGTGCTGAAAAAGGGCGGACTTTTTATCAGCTCCGGAATCATCGAGGAGCGGGCGGACGAGGTGGAAGCGGCGCTCCGCGAGGCGGGATTTACCCCGGTTGAGAAAAAGCTGCTCGACGGCTGGTGCTGCTTTGTCGTGAGAGGATAGAGAGATGTACGAGGCGTATCAAAACTGCACGCTCTGTCCCCGGCGCTGCGGGGTGGACCGCACGCGCGGGGAGCGCGGCTTCTGCGGGGCGGATGCGACGCTGCACGCCGGACGGGCGGCGCCGCATTACTATGAGGAGCCGTGCCTCTCAGGGGAGCGGGGGTCGGGGGCGGTCTTCTTTGCCCATTGCAATCTCCGGTGCAGCTACTGCCAGAACCGGGCGATCTCCAGAGGGGGCGGGGAGCCTCTCTCTGAGGAGGAGTTGGCGGACACCTTTCTGCGTCTGGAGCGGGAGGGGGTGCACAACCTCAATCTCGTGACCCCTACCCACTATCTGCCCGGAATACGCGCGGCGCTCCGCCTCGCACGGGAGCGCGGCCTCTCTCTGCCGGTAGTCTATAACTGCGGCGGCTACGAGCGGGCGGAGGTGATCGGGGAGCTCGGAGACGAGATCGATGTCTTTCTGCCCGACTTTAAATATTGGGACGGCGCCCTCGCGGAGAAGTTCTCGGGCGCGCCCGACTACAGGGAGCGGGCGACGGAGGCGCTGCGCGCAATGGTGGATGCGGCGGGGCGGCCGCGCTATGACGACAAGGGGATGCTCACCCGGGGCGTTGTGGTGCGGCATCTGATGCTGCCGGGCGGGCTCGAGGACACAAAGCGGGTGCTGGAACTGCTCTGGAGCGAATTCGGGAATACGGTTCTGCTGAGTCTGATGAATCAGTTCACCCCGCAGCCGAGCTGTCCGGAACTCGGGCGGGCGGTGAGCTCCTCGGAGTACGACCGTGCGGTGGACTACGCGATTGACCTCGGCTTTGAGGAGGGCTATGTCCAGGAGGAGGGGACGGTCTCGGAGAGCTTTATCCCCGCCTTTGACGGGACGGGACTGAGAGAGTGACGCCTTTCTCCGCGGCGGCGCGTGCGGACGATTCGATTTTCAAATCTGAAAGAGACTGATTTTGGGAGGACGGAGATGGAGAATAAGGTGCTTTTTGTGAACGCCTGCGACCGGGAGGAGTCCAGAACGCTGCGGCTCTGCCAAGGACTGCTTGACGGAGTGGCGTTTGAGGAGGTGCGGGTACATGAACTCGGATGTTCGCCTCTGCGGCAGACGGACACCGAGACGCGCGACCGGCTGCTGCGCGCGGGAGAGCGGGAACGGTTTTCGCTCGCGAGGCAGTTTGCCCGGGCGGAGCTCATTGTGGTGGGGGCGCCCTACTGGGACCTCTCCTTTCCGGCGGCGCTAAAGGTGTATGTGGAGCATGTCTGCGCAAACGGCGTGACGTTTGCCTACGGGGAGCAGGGGCCCTACGGACTCTGCCGGGCGCGGGCGCTCTGCTACCTCACGACGTCGGGAGGCTTTCTCGCGGGGGCGAACTTTGGAGGCGACTACTTCCGGGGACTTGCGAAATTCTTCGGAATTCCGCAGTTTTACGAGGTATCGGCCGAGGGACTGGATATCGTGGGCGCGCCTGTGGAAGAGATTCTGAGCCGCGCCTGTGAGAAGGTCGAGCGGCTGCGGGAGCAGCTCAAGAGAGACGGCGGCAACTGAGATGTGAAAGACGGGGGACATTCCGGGAGAAGGAACCTGCGCCGGTGGGCGATGAGGAGACAGAATTTGGAGGGGGATGGATGAGAGGGAAGTATCGAGGTGCGGCGCTCGGAATTTTACTGTGCGCAGCGCTGTTCACGGCCTGTGCGGAGGAGCCACGGCAGCTGCTCGAGGAGATACGGAGTGAGTGCGGCGCGCAGGACTGGGAGGGAGCGCTGGAGCTCGCACGCCAGCTGATGCGCGACTACCCGAGAACCGACGAGGCGGAGACGGCGAGTGCGCTTGCTGCGGACTGCAGAGCGCGGCTGAACCGGAGCGCGGCGGAACAGGCGCTTGCTGAGCTGAACGAAGCGGCGGAGCAGGGGGACTGGAGGCGAGCTAACGCCCTGATCAGGCGGGTGTGCGATCTGGCGCCGGACACCGGGCTCGCGGAGCAGGCCGCGAAGTGGATCGGGCAGATGGAGACGATCCGTGCGCAGGAGGAGTGCGCGATGCTCTCGGCCGCGCTGCAGGAGGCTGAACTCGCCGGAGATTGGACAAAGGTGCTCTCCACGGCGCGGACTCTGCTGGAGCGATATCCTGACGCGGAGGCGGCAGAGCAGGCGCAGCGGTATCTCGAGCTTGCCGAGGCAAAAATTGAGGCGCGGGAGTTCCAGCGGGCGCGGGAGATTCTCGAGGTGCAGAGTATCACATGTACGGGCGCCGGAAGTTATGACGTACGCGTGTTTTTGAATTTCACCAATCAGTCGGAAAAGGAGATCGAGACGCTGTACTGTGACATCGAGTTTTATAATTCTCTGGGGAATGTCGTACCCGGAGATCCGGGCGGGGAGCTCGTCACCTCCTGCAAGACGACGGGGCCCTATGCCAAAGGGGAGGGGCAGAGCGGCTCAGATTGGTACTGGGGCGGGTTTACGAACCTGGAGATTCGGGGAGTGGGTCTGAAGAAGATTTCGATTGTCTATATGGACGGAAGTTCGCTGACATTGACGGAGAACCAGCTGCGCTATGTCCAGCAGAACGAGCTTTTCTGAAGCGCATCACGGGGACTTTGCGCGACAGAGTGTGGGGCGGCTGCCGGAGCAAAAGCGCGCCTGAGAGATCAAAAAGCGGAGAGGGAAAACTCCCTCTCCGCTTTTTACGATTCTGATGAACTTATTTGCCGAAATAACGGTTCAGCAGGCCCTCGAACGCCTTGCCGTGTCTCGCTTCGTCGCGGGCCATCTCGTGCACGGTGTCGTGGATCGCATCGAGCCCC
>CAJFTX010000051.1 GCA_904420075.1 uncultured Clostridia bacterium
AGGAGGGACAGAGTCCGCGCTCCACTGCGCTCTCGGTGAGCGGCGTCTCCGAAAGAGAAAAGCCCGCAAGATAAGAGGCCGCAAGGTCCAGCGCATAGGGGTTTGCCGAGGCGAAGGTGAGTCCCGCCTCATACGCCGTGCCGCTCGACGGACCGTCCCCCTGCATGGCGGTGATCCCGTCCATGAAGGAGAGCGCCGGTTTCGCCGTCTGCACAAGGTCCACCAACATCTCGCAGAAACGCTTCTTGTCCGGGAAGCGGAAGTGGTATTCCCCCTTCTCAAGTCCCGGAATCAGCCCGAAGAGGTTCTTCGCCGCCCCGGTAAAGCCCGCCATCGCATGCGTCTTCATTTTGCAGACTGAGATCAGAAGATCGCACCGGTGATAGGGTTCAATGAAGTTGAAGGTCCGGCAGAGGGCGTTTTGCTCCCCTGTCGCCGCGCGGGCGCCGAGATCGAAATTGAGCTCCGCCCCGAGGCGCTCAGCCACCGCCTCCATGCCGCAAACCCGGTAGGTATTGCGCAGGATTTTCTCACTGTAGAGTCCGCCTGGACTGTCGGCGATTACAATCTCGCCCCCCGCGCGGCGAATCACCCGCCCTAGCGCTTCGACAAACGCGGGGTGGGTGGTAGTAAATTCCTCCGGTTTTCTCGCCATCAGCAGATTTACCTTGAGCAGCACCCGCATCCCGGGCTTTATGTACTGTCTGACACCTCCGAGCGACTCAAAATGCCGCTCCATCAGCTGCTCCAATCGGTCCACATCGTACCGGGCGCACCGCAAAATCGATACTGTCTTTTCCATCTCTCCTCCTAGATCAAAGGGATACATTTCGGCTTACGCCGTTCGTAGACGGTGAGATACCGAAATCCCAGCTCCGAGAGATGGCGGCGCACCTCCGCCACATCCGCCCCGACGTCCTCCGGTGCATGTGCGTCTGACCCGACGGTGAGCAGTTCCCCGCCGAGCTCGCGGTACAGCTGGATGAGCTCGTCCGGCGGCATGGTGAACCCCGCCCCTTTACGCAATGTAGAGGTGTTGACCTCCATCGCCTTGCCGCGCTCAATCAGCACCCGCATCACCTGCGCAAACCCGTCGTAATACGGGCGCAGCGAGAACTCCGGAAGCTCCCGTTTGAGATATCGGAGCGGATAGGTTAGATGGGCCGCAGAATCGAAGTCCACCGTCTTTACCATCTCGTAGAGCTCCTCCACATACTCCGATATGAGCGCATCGCAGTCGATCTCCCGGTAGGGGATAAAATAGTAGTCCCGCTTGCGAAACGCATTGTGCAGCGAGCCGAGCACAAAGTCAAACTCCGCGCTCTCCAGCAGTTCCCGCGTCATCTCCGGGATGTGGTGTCCCTGTCCGAGCTCGATTCCAAGCTTCACTTTCAGCCGTCCCCGGTACTTCTCCGCAGCCTCCTCCACCTCGCGCTTCAGCTTCGGCAGGTCAAATACAAAATCCGCATACTCAGGAATCGGCTCCTCCGCCACGTCAAAGTGATCGGTGATCACAATCTCGGAAAAGCCGCGCTCGAGCGCCGCGTTCGCCATCTCCTCCGCCGGGGAATTTCCGTCCGGCGACGCGTGCGTATGGGTGTGATAGTCGCAGAGATACATTCTTTCCGCCCCCTCTCTCGAAAAACATCTTCAAAATCCAATATAAATATGTTATTATAATTCTTATGTTACCAGAGATTTAAAGAGAAGAAAAGAAAAATTCACAAAGGAGCAGTTCCATGAGAGCAGTTATCACCGTGATCGGCCAGGATACGGTCGGCATCATCTCCAAAGTCAGTGCCTATCTCGCTGAGAAACAGATCAACATTGTAGACATCACACAGAGCGTGTTGTCCGAGTTCTTCTGTATGGTCATGCTGGTGGACCTCGAGTCGAGCACCGAGGCTTTTTCCGACACCGTCGACGCGCTCGGAGCCATCGGCCGGGAGAATCATCTCGACATCCATGTGATGCACGAGGACATCTTCAATTCGATGCACAAAATATAATCGGGGTAAAAGACTATGCATATGCTGAGCACAAACTCTATTTTAGAGACTATCAATATGATCACCGAGGAGCATCTCGACATCCGCACGATCACCATGGGGATCTCGCTGCTCGACTGTATCTCGGACGATATCAACGTCGCCTGTGAGCGGGTCTATGACAAGCTCACAAAGACGGCGCGCGACCTTGTCAAGGTCGGCGAGCAGATTGAGAAGGAGTACGGCATCCCGATTGTCCACAAGCGGGTTTCGGTCACGCCGATCTCCATCCTCGGCAACGCCTGCAAAACGGAGGACCTGGTTCCCTTCGCCAAAACGCTTGACCGCGCAGCGCAGGCTCTCGGAATCAACTTTATCGGCGGATTTACCGCCCTCGTCCACAAGGGGTATACCAAGGGGGATCACCGGCTGATCGCCTCCATTCCCGAAGCGCTCGCGACCACCGAGCGTGTCTGCTCCTCGGTCAATGTCGCGACCACTAAGGCGGGCATCAATATGGACGCCGTAGCTGAAATGGGACGAGTCGTCAAACTGGCGGCGGAACTCACCGCGGAGAACGGCTGCATTGGCCCTGCAAAACTCGTGGTCTTTGCAAATGCGCCGGAGGACAACCCCTTCATGGCCGGCGCGTTCCACGGCGTGGGCGAAGGCGATGCGGTGATCAACGTCGGCGTTTCCGGTCCGGGCGTCGTGCATCACGCGATTCAGAAAGCGGGCGACTGCGATATCACCCAGATCGCCGACACTATAAAGAAAACTGCGTTTAAGATCACCCGGGTCGGCCAGCTGGTGGCAAACGAAGCTTCAAGGCGGCTGGGCGTCCCGTTCGGCATTGTCGACCTCTCCCTCGCGCCGACCCCTGCGGTTGGCGACTCAGTGGCCCATATCTTAGAGGAGATGGGGCTCGAGCGCTGCGGCGGCCCGGGCACCACCGCGACTCTCGCCCTTCTAAACGACGCGGTAAAAAAGGGTGGCACAATGGCCTCCTCCCATGTCGGCGGCCTCTCGGGCGCGTTTATCCCCGTCTCCGAGGACGCGGGTATGATCGACTCGGTCAAGTGCGGCGCGCTCTCGCTTGAAAAGTTGGAGGCGATGACCGCCGTCTGCTCGGTGGGACTCGACATGATCGTCGTCCCCGGAGACGTCTCCGCCTCCACCATTTCCGCGCTGATCGCCGACGAAATTTCCATCGGTGTGGTCAATACAAAGACGACCGCCGTACGTGTGATTCCTGCCATCGGAAAGGAGGTCGGCGACGTGTTGGAGTTTGGAGGACTGCTCGGCTCCGGTCCGGTCATGCCGATCTCTTCCTTCTCCGCAGAGCGTTTCATCAGCCGCGGTGGGCGGATTCCCGCTCCGCTGCAGAGTCTCAAAAACTGAATATTCCACTTATTTTGGGAATTGTTCCTGACACTACCATCTTCCAAATGGTAGTGTCTGCTATTTTATTTAAAATTTCTAAAAATTCCTCCCTTTTTTGTGCAGAATGCTCGTAGCATCTCGTGCAACATCGGAGTAGGATAAGGGATTGAGAAGAAAAGGAGGTTTGCCTAGTGGAAGAGATTATTAAAAAAATTCTCGAAATCGAACAAAAAGCATCTGAGATCACTGACGGTGTCAAAGAGCAAAAACTGCACTTTGAGGATGAACTCAAACGTGAAGCAGAAGAGCGAAAAGAGACATACGCCGCCCGTGTAGAGAGACGCCTTGCAATCGTCCGTTCGACAGAACAGGAACATCTCGACAGAAGCGTCTCTGAGATTCGCGCCCAGACCGAGCGGCAGCTCGCCCACCTGGACAAAATATATCGTGAAAAAAAGGATCAGTTTGTCGAGGAGATTGTCGCCTCTGTGCTCGCATAGCGGCGGCGCTTCGGATGAGAGGTGGTGAGTAGTGTCACAATGAAAAACAACGCCAACAAATACGGGGCAGTCAGCGCAAAGGTCAGCGCCATGCGCGGTAAAATGCTGCGCGACAAAGATTACGATGCGCTGCTCTCCAAGGGCACCGTCCCGGAGATTGCGGAGTATCTCTTCACAAGCGAAAGCTGCGGCAGCCATCTGAGCAGTCTGCGCAGCGGGGAGGTACACCGCGCACAGCTGGAGTACCAGCTGGGGCGCTCATTTATTTTACAATCCATGCGGCTGGCCGGTATGATTTTCGGCAAAGAGCGGGATATTCTCTCTCTTCTGCTCTACGAGTATGAAAAAGAGAACCTGCTCGCCTACTTTAGACATCTTATTTCAGAGAGAGACGCGGAATTTTTCTTCGCCGGAAACGACTTTGTCCGTGTTCACTCCGCGGTTCCCTATGCTCAGCTCGCCGCCTGCCACAGCTTTTCAGAGGCGGCGGATGTTTTGAGCGAAACGCAGTACGGCGCGCTTCTCTCTGATCTGCTGCGCAGCGAACAGCCGGACTACAATCAGATTGAACGGCGGCTGGTGGAGCACTATTTTGACTGTTCCGCCAGATTGATCGAGGCCTCTTTCTCCAAGGAGGATGCTTCTGTGATCGTCAAGCAGCTTGAGGTTGAGAAAGATTTCCGCAACATTTTGCGCATTCTGCGTCTGAAAAAATTCTATCCCGGCGAAGAGATCTCCAAATATTTGCTGCGCGGCGGTCATCGCATCCGCGGCGCGGTGCTACAGGAACTTCTCTCCGCCCGCGACTACGATGCTGCGCTTGCCGTTGTCCAGCAGACGCGATACGGGCGCTATTTCAGCGGAGAGGCCTTTCTCGACAACGCGTATCTCGTCTATCTTGAGCGGGATTCCCGCCGCATTTTGAGCGGAGGAGGCGCCACCATTCTGTGTGTCCCCGCCTATCTCAACCTCAAGCGTATCGAAATCCACAATATTATTACGATTATCGAGGGCAAACGCTACGGCTGCAGTCGTGAGGCAATCGTGCAGAAGCTCGTCGGTTATCACAGAAGGGGGTAGCTATCCATTGGCAATAGAAAAGCTCAATTTTGTCAACATTATGGGGCCGATTGGGAAGCTTGACAGCGCGGTAAAACTCTGCTTTGATTTCAACGGGTTCCACCCTGAAACAGCCTCCGAGCTTGTCGGCGGTCACAAAGGGTTTATGCCTGTCGCCGATCCCAATCCCTATTCCAGCCCACTCTCGCGGGCAACTGAGATGCTCTCGCGTGCGGAGCTTACGCCGCTCGCACCCAAGGATGGAGCTCTTGATCTCTCCGGCGCTTCAGATTTTATCGACCGCACCACACAGTCTCTCGACAAGCTCAGCGGTCAAATCTCCAAAAATCGCGATCTCATCGACAGCGACGACAAAATTCTCACACAGATCGCCCCGATGCTCGGGATCAAAACGCCGCTTTCCAAAATTTTTGGCCTGGAGTACATTAAATTCCGTTTTGGAAAACTTCCGCGCGACAGCTACGAAAAAGTGATGATCGGGCGTGAGGGCCAGCAGTTTATCTATATGCCCTCCTCCATTGAGGAGGAATACGTCTGGGGAATTTATTTTGCGCCGCGCGGCGCGATTGAGCGGGTGGACGCCACCTTCGCCTCTCTCCACTTCGAGCGGATCTGGATTTCCAGCCGTGCAGACGGGATTCCCTCCGAGGTATACGATATTCTCGGTAAGGAGGAGCGAACGCTCTCCCTCGAGATCGAGAAGCTGCAGAAGGAGCGCGACGCTTTCCTCGCGGAGCACCGCGACAAAATGCTTGAGACCACAGCGGTTCTCCAATATCACAGTGATCTCTTCGAGTGTCGCAAGCTCGCTATGCGCACCGCAAACAATTTCTTCTTTGGCGGATGGGTCGCCAAAGACCGCGCCGAAGAATTTCAGAAGCTACTCGAGTCGCTCGACGGCATCACCTGTATCACTGAGGCGCCGGAGGATAACAGCGCTCTCCCCACTCCCCCGACTCGGTTGAAAAACCGCTGGTTCTTTCGGCCGTTTGAAACCTTTGTTAAAATGTACGGGCTGCCGAGATACGGTGAGATCGACCCGACGCCTCTTGTCGCCCTCACCTACTGTATCCTGTTTGGATTGATGTTCGGAGACGTTGGCCAGGGCGCAGTAATCGCGGCAATCGGTTTTATCATGTATCGCGTTAAACGGGCAGATTTTGGAAAGATTCTGGCCTCGATCGGCCTCTTTTCCGTCGCCGGCGGATTCCTTTACGGTTCGGTCTTCGGCTATGAGGTACTGCCAGGTCTCCGGCCGCTGGAGGACAGTAATCTTTTTAACATGATGATGTTCGCCTCGATCGGGTTCGGCGTCGTGCTCATTATTGTCACGATGACAATTAACATCATCAACAGCATCCGGCGAAAAAATTTCACCGAGGGGCTGTTCGGCAATAACGGCATCGCCGGAGTACTTTTCTACCTCGCAATCGTCGTCGGAGTGCTCGGACTGTTCGGCTTTGGCCAGAGCGTGTTCACCGTGCCGTATATTCTCGTATTTGTGGTTCTGCCGCTGCTGGCGATGTTCCTGAAAGAACCGCTCGGCAAGCTCGTAAAGCGTCAGAAAGATGTCGTCCCCAAAAAGAAGGGCGAATTCATTCTGGAGAATTTCTTTGAGCTCTTCGACGTGTTGCTCTCCTATATCACAAATACGATCTCATTTGTTAGAATCGCGGCTTTTGCGCTTAACCACGCCGGTATGATGATGTTTGTTTTCATCCTCGCGCGCATGGGCGGAAGCGAGAATCTCGCGATTGTTATTATCGGAAATATCATCGTCATCGGACTTGAGGGCTTTATCGTCGGTATTCAGACGCTGCGCCTTGAGTTCTATGAGCTATTCTCCCGCTTCTTCAGCGGAGAGGGCCGCGAATTCCGGCCGATCAACAAACTTTCAAGTAAACTGAAATAAGGAGATTTTAAAATGATTATTGTGATGTTTGTTCTCGCTGCGCTTCTCATCGTGATTCCCTTCCTGCCGCCGGTCAAACGTGCGCTTCAGAAGTTGAATCCGCGTCTCGCCGTCTTCGGCAACATCGGAGTTTTCGCCATTTTTGCCATCATTCTCACTGTGTTCGTCTTCTCCGGCAATGCCGCTGCGGCGGGCGAAGTTGCCGCTGAGGCGGGCGGTTCCGGACTTGCAAACGGCCTCGGCTATCTCGCCGCCGCGCTCTCGACCGGTATGTCCACCATCGGCGCCGGCATCGCGGTCGCCGCGGGCGCTTCCGCCGCGATCGGCGCCACCAGTGAGGACCCGAAGATGCTCTCCAAGGGCCTCATCTTCGTCGCGCTCGGCGAAGGTATTGTTCTCTACGGTCTGCTGATGAGCTTCATGATCCTCAACCAGCTGGGTTAAGTCTATGAAGTACTTTCTCATTTCAGACAACGTCGATACCAAAACCGGGCTTCGGCTGGTCGGTATCGACGGGGTTGTGGTTCACGAGAAGGATGAGACAGAGCAGGCAATCAGAGACGCTATGGCCGATCCGGACATCGGCATTCTCATTATCACTGAGAACTTACGGAAGCTCTGCTCTGACACGGTTACCGATATTATTCAAAACCGTCATCTCCCACTGATTGTGGAGATTCCGGATCGACACGGTTTTGGCCGCGACCGCAACTCTGTATCCAACTATATCGAGAGCGCCATCGGCCTGAAGATGTAATGCGGCCGTGCGAAGAAAGAGAGGAGCCATATGGATCAGCTTGACTACAATCTCAAACGCTTTGCCGACGCTGTCTACGCCGACGCAGAAAACGAAAAACAAGCGACGCTCGCGGAGCTGAGCGCAAAAAAGGAGGAGCAGTTCTCCAAAATTGAAGACCAGCTGCTGCGGGAGTGCTACCACACCATCCAGAGTGAAATCGCGAAAATTCGCAACCAGTCCCAGCTGGTACTCTCGGAGGAGACACAGAAATCCCGCCGGCAGCTTCTGGAACGCCGGCAGCAGATTGAAGAGGCCATCTTCGCCGCCGCTGAGGAGAAAATTCTCTCCTATACCAGCGGCGAGGAGTACCGCCTCCGCCTGAAAAAAGAGCTCACTGAGGCGGGTGCTCCCTATCGTACGCTTCCCTGCACCCTTTTCTTGCGCCGGAGCGATCTGCCGCTTTCGGAGGAGCTCTGCTCCCTGTTTACCCAGTGCCGCGTCGAGGCCGGCAATATCCGCCTCGGCGGCTTCATCCTGCGCTGTGACGAAAAGCACATCAGTATCGACGGCACTTTTGACAGCCGTCTCGCACAAAAACGCGAGGAGTTCAAGCAGAACTCCGGCCTCACGATTGACTAACACCCGGCCGCATCCGCGGCAGAAACGGAGCACACTATGGAAAATAAAAACGTGATATACGGCATCAACGGGCCGGTCGTCACGGTGCGCGACACCGACGATTTCACGATGATGGAGATGGTGTATGTCGGTCATTCAAAACTGATCGGAGAGGTCATCGGAATCAATGACCACATGACCACCATCCAGACCTATGAGGAGACGACCGGTCTCCATCCCGGCGAGCCCGTCGTCGGCACCGGCTCGCCGATGTCGGCCCTGCTCGGTCCGGGCATTATGAGCAACATTTTCGACGGCATTGAGCGGCCGCTCTCCGAGATTTACAAGCAGAGCGGCGACTTCATCCGCCGTGGGCTTGACATTCCCTCGATCGATTTTGAGCGCGAGTGGGAGGTGACGCTCACTGTGCAGGTGGGCGATACGCTGCGCGAGGGCGAGATCTATGCGACTCTGCCCGAGACCCCGATTGTCGAGCACCGCTGTCTCTGCCCGATCGGCGTGTCGGGCGAGGTCACCTTCGTCGCTCCGAACGGCGCCTACCGCGTAGGTGACACGGTAGTAAAATTGAAGCTCGACGACGGGAGCGAGCGGGAGCTCACCCTCTGCCAGCGCTGGCCGATCCGGCGCAGCCGTCCGCTGCTCTCCCGCTATCCGATCTCCCAGCCGCTCGTAACCGGCCAGCGGGTCATCGACACCCTCTTCCCCATCGCCAAAGGCGGCGCGGCCGCCATTCCGGGCGGATTCGGCACGGGTAAGACGATGACCCAGCACCAGCTCGCCAAGTGGTGTGACGCAGATATCATTGTGTATGTCGGCTGTGGCGAGCGCGGCAACGAGATGACCCAGGTGCTCGAGGAGTTCTCCGAGCTTGTCGATCCGAAAACCGGGCGGCCGATGACCGATCGCACCGTTCTCATCGCCAACACCTCGAATATGCCTGTCGCAGCCCGCGAGGCCTCGATCTACACCGGCATTACCCTCGCGGAGTACTACCGCGACATGGGATACAATGTCGCCATTATGGCCGATTCCACCTCCCGGTGGGCGGAGGCGCTGCGCGAGATCTCCGGACGGCTTGAGGAGATGCCCGCCGAAGAGGGCTATCCGGCATATCTCTCCTCCCGTCTCTCGGAGTTCTATGAGCGGTCCGGTCACGTCAAGACGCTCTGCGGCCGCGACGGCTCGGTCTCGATTATCGGCGCTGTATCTCCGCAGGGCGGCGACTTTTCTGAGCCTGTCACTCAGAACACCAAGCGGTACATCCGCACCTTCTGGGCACTTGACCGCGCACTCTCCTACTCCCGGCACTTCCCTGCGATCAACTGGATCACGAGCTACAGTGAATACGCGGACGACCTCTCCGGCTGGTATGATCAGAACATCGCCCCCGATTTTACAAAGCTCCGTGGGCGTATCTCGTTGCTCCTCTCCGAGGAGAACAAGCTAATGGAGATTGTCAAATTGATCGGTACCGATGTCCTGCCGGACGATCAGAAACTGATCATCGAAACAGCTCGGATCATCCGTTCCGGCTTCCTGCAGCAGAACGCGTTCCACCCGGTGGACACCTATGTGCCGCTCACAAAACAGTATTGGATGATGAAGGTTATCCTGCACTACTACGACCGTGCGCAGGAAATTGTCGGAGCGTCTATTCCGCTCGCCCGGCTGATCGAGAGCGGAATCGGAGAAAAACTGATTAAAATCAAATTCGATGTGGACAACGACCATATCGACTCGCTCGCCGGTTACTGCGACGAAATTGATTCCATCTGTGACGAGATCATCGTCAAGAACAAAGTGTAAGGAGGGACGGCTATGGCAACACAATATATCCGCTTAAAAGAGATCAACGGCCCTCTTGTCATTATCGATGATGTCGAAGGCGTGGCCTTTGACGAGATGGTGAAGATCGTCGTCGGCGATAAGGGAAACGACGTCCGCCTCGCGCGGGTCGTCGCCATCGAGGGCAAACGAGCGGTGCTGCAGGTATTCGGCGGTACCACCGGTATCGGGCTCAAAAATAGTACGGTGACCTTCTCGGGACACCCGATGGAACTGTCGCTCTCCAAGGAGCTGCTCGGTCGGGTTTTTAACGGCGTCGGCACACCGATCGACGGTCTCGGAGAGATCTATGCCGAAGAGCGGCGCGATATCAACGGCATGCCGCTTAATCCGGTCGCCCGCGAGTACCCCTCGAACTACATCCGCACCGGTATCTCCGCGATCGACTGTCTCGCAACTCTGATTCGCGGTCAGAAGCTGCCCATCTTCTCCGGTTCCGGACTGCCGCACAACAATCTCGCGGCTCAAATCGCCCGTCAGGCCGATATCGCCGCGGACGACGGCTGCGAGTTTGCGGTCGTTTTCGCCGCTATGGGCGTCAAAAACGACGTGGCTGACTATTTCAAGCAGCAATTTTCCGAATCGGGAGCGCTCTCGCGCGTGGTGATGTTTTTAAATCTCTCGAACGACCCGATCGTTGAGCGTATCATCACCCCGCGCTGCGCGCTCACTGCGGCGGAGTATCTCGCCTTCCAGCACAACATGCACATTCTCGTCATCATGACCGACATGACGGCCTATGCGGAGGCTCTTCGCGAGTTCTCCTCCAGTAAGGGGGAAATCCCGGGCCGTAAAGGATTCCCGGGCTATCTCTACTCGGATTTCGCCTCGCTCTATGAGCGGGCGGGGATGACCAAGGGCAGCCGCGGCTCGGTCACGCAGATTCCGATTCTGACCATGCCGAGCGACGACATCACCCACCCGATCCCCGACCTGTCGGGCTATATCACCGAGGGACAGATTGTCTTCGAGCGCACCCTCGATCAGCAGGGCATTTATCCGCCGATCTCGGTGCTCCCCTCTCTCTCCCGTCTGATGAAAGACGGCATCGGCGAGGGATACACACGGGCGGATCACCCGGATCTCTCCAACCAGCTCTTTTCCTCCTATTCCAAAGTGCAGGAGGCGCGAAGTCTCGCCTCGGTCATCGGCGAGGATGAGCTCTCCCCGACCGACAAGCGGTATATTGCGTTCGGCGCGCGATTTGAGGAGGAGTTTATCAATCAGGGGCAAAACGAGAACCGCACGCTGGATCAGACGCTCTCGCTCGGCTGGCAGCTGCTCTCTCTCCTGCCGCGCAGCGAACTTGAGCGGGTCGATCAGGAGACGCTCGACAAGTTCTACACCGGCGACTAATTGAGAAGGGAGTTGAATTCACACTATGAATCCCTCTCTGTTTCCGACCAAGGGAAATCTGCTTCTCATGAAGCGCTCGCTCGGACTCGCAAAACTCGGCTATGAGCTGATGGACAAAAAGCGTAATGTCATGATCATGGAGATGATGCGTCTGATCGACCGCGCAGCCGAAATTCAGAGCGAGATCGATCAGACTTTCTCCGAGGCGTATGCCGCTCTGCAGGAGACCAATACGCTCTTCGGCATTGAAAACATCTCCAGTGCCGCTCTTTGCAGTCCGGAGGATACGTCGGTAGAAATCAAATTTCGTAGCGTCATGGGGGTCGAAATTCCCTCCCTGGCGCAGGAGCCTTCTATCCCTGAGCCGCGTTTTGGCTTTGAGCTCGGCGGCAGCTCGCTTGACGAGGCCTATATCAAATTTTTAAAGGTCAAAGACCTCATTCGCAAGCAGGCCGAGATCGAAAATTCGGTCTACCGACTCGCGACAAGCATCAAAAAAACTCAGAAGCGTGCAAACGCGCTCTCTGATATTATCATTCCGATGTATCAGGGCAATATCAAATTCATTGCCGAAAGCCTTGAAGAAAAGGAACGGGAAGAATTTGTCAGGCTCAAAGTCATCAAAAATCAACAAAAGCGGGCATACTAACTCCTGTCAACAGGCTGCCGCTTGGCGGCGTCTGAATTTACTGTATTTTGGGCATTCTGCCCGTCGCCGCACAGGCGGACTCGCGGCGGATACAAAAAGGAGTTATGTATGAACGCTATGAACAAGACTGCGCTTACCATTGCGATCATCGGAGCGTTGAACTGGCTGCTTGTCGGCATCTTCAGCTTTGATCTGGTCGCCTTCCTCTTCGGGGCGGGTTCCATCCTATCTCGAGTGATTTACACCGTGGTGGGACTCGCGGGAATCTGGTGTATCTCTCTGCTATTTAAACCGCACGAGGAACATCATCACGATGAGCTCCATCACTCTCATCACGCGTAGGCATATCAAAAAAGAGGCGCATTTTGTGTGTCTCTTTTTTATTTTTGTCGCTTTTTTTCAAAAATAGGAGTAAACTGATAAAAAATGGATGGGGGGAATTCTGCAGTGAAACTGCTCTACGCATTTAACCGTCTGGTGGAAAAATGGATGGCCCTTGTCACTCCACTCTGTCTTCTCATCGGAGTTTTATTCCCTGAATTCACTGGTCGCGGCCTTCCTTTTGTACCGGTTGTCTTCGGTCTGATCAGTTTTATCGGCGGCCTCAATACCCGGTTTTGCGACCTCAAAAATGTCTTCCGGCGGCCGCTTCCGCTTCTGATGACGCTTGGCACCTTACATATTCTACTGCCGCTCGCCTCCTGTGGCGTCGGCCTTTTCTTCTTTTCCTCCGATCCCAATCTCATCACCGGCATGGTGCTTGAATTTGTGGTTCCCACCGCAGTGGTCAGCCTGATGTGGGTCTCGATCTACCGCGGTGACAGCCCCCTCTCTCTCTCAGTTGTTGTAATTGATACACTGCTCTCCCCATTTCTCATTCCGCTCAGTTTAAAACTGCTGCTCGGCTCCACCGTCTCTATCGATACGGCCGATATGATGCGCCAGCTGCTCTTTATGATCGCGATCCCCGCTGTTGCCGCCATGCTCCTCAACGAATTCACCCATGGTCGTTCCAAAGAGTACCTCCCGAGTCGGCTCGCTCCGTTCTCCAAGCTTGCGCTTATTTTTGTGGTAACCTGTAACTCCTCTAAAGTCGCTCCCTATATCCGCAATCTCACGCCAAAGCTTGTAGCCGTAGCAGTCTGCATTCTTCTTCTCGCAGCGTGCGGCTACGCAGTCGGTTTTTTGATCGGCCTTTTTACCCGGCAAAAACGGGAGGCGGTCGTCTCACTCACCTTTGGCTCCGGCATGAGGAATATCAGCGCGGGTGCGGTGCTTGCGGCCTCCTATTTTCCTCCCGAGGTGATGTTCCCTGTCATGATCGGCACGCTCTTTCAGCAGGTTCTAGCTGCAACTTATGGCGTGCTACTCAAATAATATTACGACTCCAAAGCGGAGCTGAATGGATAAGCCGACTTTATTCTCAGTAGGAGGTGAATTCTATCCCCATATTTTGCTCGCTCTTACATCTGCTCTTCCCTCCGCGATGTCCCTTCTGTGGCAGACTCACCGGAGACTACGTTCGTCCCTGTGAACGCTGTCTTACCGAGATTGAATTCGTCCGGCCGCCGCTCTGCCACCGTTGTGGGGCTCCGCTGGCCCTGTGCCGCTGCCGGCCTCTTCCCTCCGCGCTCTCGGGTATCTCCGGTGTCATGCTCTACCACGGAGCCGCAAAACGCGCAGTCATCCGCCTCAAAAGGCGCGCCGGCGTCGAGGATGTCGCACTCTTTGGCGGTTATCTTGCCGCGGCGGTCAGACGCGATTTTCCCGAGGTTCTCTTTTCTACAGTGACCGCCGTTCCGCTGCACCGCAAAAAAGAGCGGCGCCGCGGTTTTAATCAATCCAAGCGGCTCGCCCAGGCGACAGCTGCCCGGCTCGGTATCCCTTACGCTGATACGCTAACTAAGATCCGCATCACAGAGGATCAGCACTCCTTGAGCGCTGCGGAGAGGCAAAAAAATTTAATCGGCGCATTTCAGGCGGCTCATCCGGTCTCCGGTATCGTACTTCTTGTGGACGACGTCCGCACCACAGGCGCCACGCTTGGGGAGTGTGCCCGAGTTCTGCGCGCCGCAGGCGCCGCCCAGGTCTACGCTGTCTGTCTTGCGCTCTCTTCTCCGCCGTTAAAACAAAAACAAAAGCCACAGCGATGATACTGCACGCTGTGGCTTTTGTCTTTTTGAGCGATGCGCTTAAAAAGACTTTATCTCGATCAAATAATAGATTTTCTTTTTTCTACACACTCCCAAACCCCGGAAAAAATCTGAAAGTCTCCTCGTATAAATAGGTCCTCTTTTTCGTTAAATAATTCCTTTTTTACCCATTTTTCCATATATTAGTTTTACCTAAAACCATATATAGTTAATCTTTTCCTGAAAAACTCGGTAGACTAAAGTTTTAAAGGAGGATTAGCGATATGAATGTGGGACTTGCGGTGCGCGAAAGAATTCTTCAGCTCTGTCAGGAGCGCCATATCACCATCAACAAACTCTCCACAATCTGTGGCATCACCCAATCCACGCTGAACAACATTATGAATTACGGCAGTAGTAATCCAACAATCTCAACGATCAAGAAAGTCTGCGACGGACTTGAGCTCACACTCAGCAGCTTCTTTGACTCCCCTCTATTTGAAAATCTGGACCAAGAAATCAAATGAAATTACGGGTGCTTATATTATAAAAAGGCCCTGCCTTTGCAGAGCCTTTTTATTATACCAGTGCCAAGATTTGATTTGCAACACGGTTTGCAAGCTCGGTGATCTCCTCCTGGTTTTTTCCCTCCACCATCACGCGCACCAGCGGCTCGGTGCCGGAAGCGCGTACCAGAATACGCCCTGCCTCCCCGAGTTGGCGCTCTGCAGCGGCGATTGCGGCTTTCACCGCAGCGTCCTCTCTGAAGCTCTTTTTTACTTCAGGAGTCACTTTGGCATTCACCATCACTTGAGGATAACGAGTCATCACATTCGCAAGCTCAGAAAGCGTTTTCCCGCTCTCACGCATGATATTCATCAGGAATACAGCTGCCGCCTGACCGTCTCCGGTAGTCGCAAACGACTTGAGGATCACATGACCGGAGGCCTCTCCCCCCAGCAGATGTCCTTTTTCCAGCATTCCCTCCAGTACATACCGGTCCCCGACATCGGTCACCAGCGTCCCAATCCCGTTGTTCTTGCACATCTCAAAAAGTCCGAGATTGCTCATCGTCGTGCAGACGAGGGTGTCGTTCGCAAGCGTCCCTTTCTCCTTCATATAATTCGCAAAAATAGCGAGAATCATATCTCCGTCGATCAAACGCCCGTTCTCGTCCACGGCGAGCATCCGATCGGCGTCCCCGTCAAAGGCAAACCCCGCCTCACAGTCGTTCTCCTTGACATAGCGGCAGAGCTCCTCCGGATGGGTGGAGCCACAGTTGGTGTTGATATTGAGTCCGTCCGGATCGTTGTTGATGATATGCGCTTTCACGCCGAGTGTATGCACCAGTTTCACCAGCGTCTCGCTCGAAGCGCCGTTGGCGCAGTCAAATGCCAGTTTCATCCCCGAGAGCTCCCCGGCCACCGAACAGAGATGCCGGACATATTCATCCGACGCACCGATTGCGACTGAGGAACGCCCGATCTCAGCACCAGTTTTCAGCGTAATGCCGCCGTCCAGCACCAGATTCTCCACTCGCTCCTCAATCTCGTCAGAGAGCTTGTAGCCCTCACCGTTGAATATCTTAATCCCGTTGTGTTCAAAGGGGTTATGGGAGGCGGAAACTACAAATCCGGCATCCGCCGCGTACTCCTTCACGAGATAGGCCACCGCCGGAGTCGGAATCACCCCGAGCGAAACCGCATCGCCTCCCACTGAGCAGACACCTGCGGTCAGCGCCGCTTCCAGCATATCGGAAGAAATTCTCGTGTCCTTACCGATTAAGATCTTCGGCTTATGCCGTGTGGTCTCTGTGAGCACTGTCGCCGCGGCCTGTCCCAGGCGGAAAGCAAGATCGCAGTCGAGCTCGGCGTTTGCAACGCCTCTGACGCCATCGGTACCAAATAATCTACCCATATCGAAACCCTTTCTCTCTTTTTAAGTTAGAGGAGCGACTCCTGCTCCCCGTCCGGTTCACTCTTACTGTATTGCAGCCCGAGGTGGGAATATGCCTGCGGCGTCGCAATACGGCCCCGCGGCGTCCGTGCCAAAAAGCCCAGCTGCAGCAGATATGGCTCATAGACGTCCTCTATCGTCACTGTCTCCTCACCGATGGTCGCCGCGATGGTGTCGAGTCCCACCGGACCACCGTTAAAGTTCTGAATGATTGAGAGGAGCATCCGCCGGTCCACCATGTCGAGGCCAAGCCGGTCGATCTCCAGCCGATCGAGCGCGAGCTTTGCCACCTCCTCGGTAATCACACCGTCGCCCACAACCTCAGCAAAATCCCGCACCCGTTTGAGCAGCCGGTTGGCGATGCGCGGCGTCCCGCGCGAACGAGTCGCAACCTCGAGAGCGCCCGCGCGCTCGATCCCAATCCCCAAAATTTCGGCGCTACGGGTGACAATCTCCGCAAGCTGCTCGTTCGAGTAAAGTTCCAACCGCATAATCACGCCGAAGCGATCCCGCAGAGGGGACGTCATCTGTCCGGCGCGGGTGGTCGCTCCGATCAGCGTAAATTTCTGCAGATCCAGTCGGATGGAGCGAGCCGATGGTCCTTTGCCGATGATGATATCGAGCGCATAGTCCTCCATCGCGGGATAGAGCACCTCCTCCACGCTGCGCGAGAGGCGGTGGATCTCATCGATAAAGAGGATGTCCCCCGGAGCGAGATTGGTGAGCAGCGCCGCCAGATCCCCCTGCTTCTCAATCGCAGGCCCGGAAGTGATGCGAATATTGACCCCCATCTCGTTTGCGATAATCCCCGCAAGAGTGGTCTTCCCGAGCCCCGGCGGACCGTAGAGCAACACATGGTCGAGCGCGTCTCCGCGCTTTTTCGCCGCCTGGATAAAAATCCCCAGATTTTCCTTCACCTTGTCCTGGCCGATATACTCCGCCATCGTCTTCGGGCGGAGAGAATATTCTATGTCGTTGTCCTCCTCGGTCATCCCCGAGGTAAGCACTCTATTTTCCTCAAAATCCAACTCTGTTTCACCTGCCCTACATCAGTTGTTTGAGCGCCAGCCGGATCAGCTCTTCCACTGTGTCCCCCTGACATTTTGCCACAGCGGCGCGCGCCTCATTCGCGGAGTAGCCGAGCACCACCAGGGCTTTCGCCGCCTCCTCCGCGTCGCTTCCCGCCGGCGCCTCCAAAAAGTCAGCGCCGCCTGTCGGGATCTCAGCTCCCGATTTTGCAATTTTATCTTTCAGTTCGAGTACAATCCGCTGTGCGAGCTTCGGACCGACCCCTGCCGCCTTTGTCAGCGCTTTTACGTCGCCTGCAGAGACCGCAAGGGCGAATCTGCCGGGCGACAGCTCGGACAGAATCGCAAGCGCCGCCTTCGGGCCTACACCCGAGACGGTGATGAGCATCTTAAAGACGCTGAGCTCCTCCCGGTCCGCAAATCCGAACAGCTCCATCGCATCCTCTCGCACCGAGAGATGGGAGTAGAGCTTTACCTCCTCCCCGAGCTCCGGCAGCGCAGCATAGGTGCTGTAAGAAATCGAAAGCAGGTAACCCACGCCCCCCGCGTCAATCACTGCGGAGTTCTGGTCCTTCTCCGCCAAATATCCTCTGATAAATGCGTACATATTGAAATCCTCTCAAAAAGCGCTACATCTGATAGGGCAACCTCGAGTTCGACGCGTGCGCGTGGCAGATCGCAACCGCCAGTCCGTCCGCCGTGTCGTCCGGCCTCGGAATCTCCTTTAGATTCAGAAGTACCTTCACCATCTGCTGTACCTGGTTTTTGTCCGCTCTCCCGTATCCAACCACCGACTGCTTGATCTGCAGCGGGGTGTACTCATAAATGGGAAGCCCCGCCTTCGCCCCGGAGAGCAGAATCGCCCCTCTCCCATGGCCTACCATAATCGCCGTCTTCACATTTGTATTAAAGAAGAGCTCCTCCACACTCATGCAGTCCGGCTTCCATCTGCCGATCAGCTCGTCGAGAAATTCCCCGATCTGCAGCAATCGCAGCTGAAGCGCGAACTCCTTCCCCGTGTGAAAGGTCCCGTATTCCAGCGGACGAAACTTAAAATTTTTGTATTCGATCACTCCATAGCCCACCGAGGCGACCCCGGGGTCAACTCCCAATATAACCATAGTCTCTCCGTATCGTATCACAAGTTCGGCACGGTGACAAGCCCGCGCTCTAACATGAGCTTTGCCGCTTGGAGCACGCCGATCTTCGCCGTGTCGTAAATCACGCCGCCCTGTAAAAAGGCGGTGTACGGCGCGCGCATCGGCCCGTCCGCAGAGAGCTCGATCGACGCCCCCTGGACAAAGGCGCCCGCCGCCATAATGACTTCGTCGTCGTAGCCGGGCATCGCCCACGGCTCCGGGCAGACAAACGCGTCGATCGGCGATCCCTTCTGAATCCCCTGGCAGAAGGCGCAGAGCGCCTCCGGGCTTCCGGTGATCACCGACTGGATGATGTCGCTGCGCGGCTCATCATAGCGCGGCGTACATTGGAAACCCAACAGCTCAAAAAGCGAAGCTGCAAAGATTGCCGTCTTTAGCGCTTGTCCGACGATGTGCGGCGAAAAAAAGAAACCGCGGTACAGATTCCGGTTCTCGTTCAGACTCGGTCCTGCTTTTCGGCCGATCCCCGGGCAGTTAAGCCGGTAGGCACACTGCCGCACAAGCTCCGCCCGGCCCGCGATATATCCGCCGCACTCGGCCATCGAGCCCCCCGGGTTCTTAATGAGCGACCCCGCCATGAGGTCCGCCCCGACCTCTACCGGCTCCCGCCGCTCCACAAATTCACCGTAGCAGTTATCCACCATTATGATCGTCTCCGGGCTCTCCGCTCTTACCGTCCGGCAGATGGCGCTGATCTCTTCGATGGTCACCGTCGGCCGCACCGCATATCCGCGCGAGCGCTGGACGTAGACCATCTTCGGCCGTTTTTTTGCCGCCTCGCCGATTGCGGTGAGATCCACCCTCCCGTCCGCACCGAGTTCCACCTGACGGTATCGGACGCCGAACTCGCGCAGCGAGCCCATTTTCTCGCCGGTAAGCCCGATAATACTATCCATCGTATCATATGGTTTTCCGGTCACTGAGACCATTTCATCCCCCGGTCGCAGCACGCCAAACAGCGCAGTTGTGATCGCGTGTGTTCCCGAGAGCATAAAATGCCGTACCAACGCATCCTCCGCGCCAAACGCGTCCGCATAGACCCGGTCCAGCGTATCCCGTCCTCGGTCGTCATAGCCGTACCCGGTCGTTCCCACAAAATGGGTATCGCTCACACAGTTCTGTTGAAATGCCGCCAGCACCTTCTGACTGTTATAGGCCGCAGTATCTAATACCGCTTCAAAATAGGGGCTCGCCTGCTCTTCGGCGCGCTCCCCCAGCCGCACAATCTCCTGCGGCAGAGAAAAAAAATCTCTCTCCATACTTCCTCCGCTCAAAAAGCGAGACCGCAGACACTCTGCGGTCTCACCTGCTCTCTCAAATACAAATTACATCTGATAAACTTCCTGTGCCGAATAGATGCGCACCCCCGCCTCTCGGAGAACAGCGAGCGCTCTCTCATTCTCCTCCAGCCGCACAATCACACACGCCCGGACACTGTGTCCAAGGAACGCGTAGACATAGTCCACATCCATTCCGTGCGCCGCAAGCAGTTCCAGAACCTTTGCAAAACTGCCGGGAGTATCGTCGATCCCAATCGCGATGACATCCGTCTGCGACACAGTAAGCCCCGCCTCCTTGAGCACCTTTTCGCACTCCTCCGGCTTGTTAACAATCAGCCTCAAAATTCCAAAGTTGGTAGTGTCCGCAATGGACAGCGCACGAATATCGATCTCATGAGCCGCCAGTACCTCTGTGATCTCCGCCAGGCGACCCGCCTTATTTTCGACAAATACTGAAATCTGCTTGATCAACATCAGTGAGGCCCCCTTTTTGTTTTTTTTATTATAACATATCTCAACCGTAAAACACAACAGCAAAACAGGCGCTCTTCTCCATCTCTTATCTCCTATTGATTTGGCAACTTTACACAAAATGGAAATTTTATAAACAGGGAATTTCTAATTTGTCATCTTTTAACAATATGAAAGATCTTTCGTCGATTTTTCTCATAAATTGGAATATTCTTCCTTTTGAGGAGGGGCTGTATGTGTTTTGAATTTATTTTTTCCGGAGACCTCTATCACGCCCGCAAAAGACGTGGTTGGAGTCAGCAAAAAGTTGCGGAGATGGTAGCTATTTCTGTGCGTGAATACCAGAACATCGAAAGGGGCAGAGTGACGCCTCATCTGAAAACTTTTTTGAGATTGGTTTTTCTCTTTGATCTCAATATTGAACTTTATAGAGAGGCGCTCACGGTCCATGCTCCAGTATCTTCCTGTTAAAGAGAATCTGTTTTCCCTTGAGTTCGGGCCATATATCTCTTTTGGCATTCACGTTTTCCGTGTCACAAGTTCCGGCCGCGAAGAGTTGGATTTTCTCTCCGATATTTCTACCGACTGCGCTTTTGTCTCCGCACTCGCAGGGCGCTGCACCCAGGCACAGCTCGATCCGGTGCATCTGATCGATGTGGTCATCGACTCCCTGCCATAAAGAAACCCCCGGAGGATTTTTCCTCCGGGGGTTATTATCTCAATTCCACACAAACTTTCGCTCTTACAGAGCCGCTTTCGCCTTCTCGACGAGCGCAGTAAATCCCGCCGCATCGCTCACAGCGATATCCGCAAGAACTTTCCGGTTCAGATCAATACCCGCCTTCTTAAGGCCACAGATAAACCGGGAGTAATTGATATCGTTCTGCTTACAAGCCGCCGAAATTCTGGTAATCCAGAGCGAACGGAAATCTCTCTTCTTCAGCTTTCTGCCGATGTAAGCGTACTTGAGAGACTTCATAACCGCCTGGTTCGCCGTACGGAACAGTTTGCTCTTACCGCCGTAGTAGCCCTTGGCGAGCTTTAAAATCTTCTTTCTTCTCTTGCGCGTCATCATTGCGCCTTTTACACGTGCCATTTATTCGTTCCTCCATCAAATTCTAAGTAAAAATTCCGCAGGGCATCCCGCTTATTTGTAGGGGATGAGCTTCTTGATATTCTCCGCGTTGGTCTTATCGACAAGGCCCGGAGCGCGCAGATTTCTCTTCCGCTTGGTGGACTTCTTATTCAGAATATGAGATTTGTAGGCGTGTGCACGCTTAATCTTACCTGTCTTAGTGAGCTTGAATCTCTTTTTCGCACCCGAATGGGTTTTAATCTTGGGCATTTACTTTTCTCCTTTGTTCTTTTTTGAGGCCGGTTTTTCGACCTTTTTCGCCAAAAACATGGTCATGCTGCGCCCCTCCATCTTCGGGGCCTTTTCGACGACACCGTAGTCCGAAATGCTCTCTGCAAAGCGAAGCAGCAAATCATTACCGAGGGAGGTATGGCTGAGCTCTCTGCCCCGGAAGCGAACGCTGACTTTCACTTTGTTGCCCTCTTTTAAGAAGCGCACCGCATTTCTCGCCTTGACCTCAAAGTCATGGGTGTCGATATTGACCCCGAAGCGGACCTCCTTGACCTCGACCGCGTGCTGATTCTTCTTGGCCTCTTTGTCCTTCTTGGCCTGCTCGAAGCGCAGCTTGCCGTAGTCGCAGATGCGGCAGACCGGCGGCACTGCGTGCGGCGCGATCTTCACAAGATCCAGATTTTTCTCCTCCGCCGCCGCCATTGCGGCCTGGATACTCATGATCCCCAGCTGTTCATTGTTGCTGCCGATCACACGTACCTCTTTGTCTCTGATCTCCTCGTTGATGAATAATTCCTGCTTAGCTATTGTAGAAACACCTCCAATTTTAAAAACAAAAAACGGGCATACCAGCCCGTTTTCTACTATCGATTACAAAAATCAATATAAACCGGGCCGATCCGATCCGCCACGGTGAGAAAGTGGGCTTTCTGCTTTGTTTTTTTCAGTATAACACGCTCTATCCGCGCTGTCAATATCTAATTGAGCTTCATCGTATAGGTCACACTTGCGAGCATCCCGTCTGAGAAACGAAAGGTTACGCTTGTCACCTCATCTGAGTAGATTGCTGCCGTCGGGGTCTCCCCATCTATCTCGATGATCCCATAGGCGCCGCCCGCGGTCGGGTCTCCGTACATCTTGATATATCCGGTGCCATCTCCCTCCGGCACAATGATATCGGTATCCGTATAGGGGAACTTGGTCGCTACCGTCTCAATCGGGTCCCCGATCTTCAGTCCGCGCGGAAGTCCCAGCTTTTCATCGCTCACCTCCGCATTGAACACCCGTCCGGTCTCCGGCGCAAGTGTAAAATCGATGTCAAAGAGATGCCCCTCATACTCCAAAGTCTCAATATTTGAGTTCTCAAAATCGGATTTGGCTACCTGCTTCGGCTCCCCGTAGAGCGCTACTACATCCGCCCGGGTCAGTCCGAACACCTTCTCAATCTCTTTATAGGAGAAGACGTCTTTCTCAGTGTACTGCTTCCCTGCGCTGTCCGTCTTGCCGACAACCGCACCCGCCGACACAGAGCCCTCCTCTTTCGAAGGGTTCTCCGTTTCCGGAGTCTCCCCGCCGGACAAGGTCTGCCCGCCGCTTGTTAGGTCCCCACCCGTCGCAGAGGGACTCTCCTTTGGCTCCGCCTTCTGACAACCGGTAGCCAAAAACATCAGCGCGCAGAGCGCCAGACACAGCACCGCTCTTCTCTTCATCCCATGTCCTCCTGTTCCGTGCGGCGATGCCGCACTCTAGGCGTAGCATATCTCATCTGTCTGCCTATTATACATCAGATCATTTAATATAGTCAAATTGAACCCCGTAGATCGAGACGGTGTCCCCGTCCTGAATGCCCTTCTCTTCAAGCATCGCATAGACGTTGCCGCGCGTGAGTACCTTATGGAGATACTGCAGCGAGTCGTTGTCGGAGAAGTTGACCGATCCGAGCAGGCGTTCCAGCCACTCCCCGGAAACCTCATAAACCCCGTTCACAACTTCAATGACCGTTTCTCGCTCATTCCCCTCCGACTCATAGAGCTCAGGCTCCGGCTCATAGACCAGTACCGGCGGCAGCTTCGCGAGCTCCTTTGCGACCCGATCAATCACCGCTTTGGTGCCTGTGGCAGTCGCCGCGCTCATCTCCAGATAGGGATAGCCGCGCTTCTCCACATAGTCCTGAAAACGGTCGGCGAGCTGCCGGCCGTCAGCGATCAGATCGACCTTATTGCCGACCACAATCTGCGGCCGCTCCATGAGCTCCGGTGAGAATCTTTCAAGTTCCAGATTGATCTTCTCAAAGTCCTCCACCGGATCGCGCCCTTCGCTGCCGGATATATCCACAATATGCACGAGCAGCCGGCAGCGCTCCACATGGCGCA
>CAJFTX010000052.1 GCA_904420075.1 uncultured Clostridia bacterium
ATAAGAGCAAACACAATTGAAACCGCCACCAGCTCAAGGCTGGCCGGTACCTTCTCCAGGATATAGTCGAGCGCCGGCACTCCATTTCGGCTCGACACGCCGAAATTTCCCTGTAACACGTTCCCGATCCAGTAAAAATACTGCACCACTTCCGGTTTATCCAGACCCATCTGGGCACGAATCGCTGCCTCCCGCTCCGGTGTTCTCTCTCCATACGGGCCAATCTGATTGAGCACCGGATCGCCCGGCGCCAGACGGATCGCAATAAAAATGAGCACCGAAACAAGCAGCAGAACAAACACGGCGGTCAAAACGCGCTTTAAAATATACTTGAGCAGATTCGATCTTGACATATACCTGATTCCTCCGTCCACCTGTTTCAAAGCATGAGCTCCGGCAAAAGCCGGAGCTCAATGCAGCCGCTTCCGCTGTTATCCGAGAGTTGCGTTTTTCAGGAAGATGTGTCCCGCCGGGTTGATCTCAACGCCCTTCAGATTGGCAGCCGCAGCGTACAGGCGCGGATCTTCAATAATGTTGATAACAGGTTTGTACTCCACAACAATATCCTGAATCTTCCCATAAATCTCCGCACGTTTCGCTTCGTCCGTCTCACTCGCGCCCTGGGTGATCAGCTCGTTGAGCTCAGGCAGATCCTTGGTCTGGTAATCAACCAGCTGGGCAAGAATGATACCGTTGTAAGTGGCAGGATCAGAGCCCACCATCGGATACTGGTTGAGAATCATATCGTACGTTCTGTTCAGATAGGTCTCAAGCCACTCAGAGAACTCCGCCTTTTTGATATTCATCTTAATGCCGATCTTTTCGAGATCCGCCTGATAAATGACCGCGATCTTCTCCCAATCGGGATAGGCCGAATCGATGCACAAATCAAACTCAAATCCGTCCGCCCACTTGGTTGTCGCAAGCAGTTCCTTCGCCTTTTCAATATTGTAGGGATTGCCCTCCTCCTCTTTGTAGTACTTCGTGCTGGTCGGATAGGGACTCCATCCCACTGTGCCGTAATTATTGTAGACGACCTCGTTGATCGTCTCCTTGTCAAGCGCATATCCCATCGCCGCCATCACCGTCGGATCGCTGAACGGCTCGCAGTTATGACGTCCCACCTCAAACAGGCTCGTGGAGGTCGAGCCCTCGGTCTGGATCAGCTGGAGCGCGCTGTTGCTCTTGATCGTATCGACATTGACAACAGGCACCTGATCCATAAACTGGATGGTATTCGACTGCAGATTCGCGATCTGAATGCTCTTGTCCGGCAGCACTCTCAGTTCGATCTTCTCGAGTTTTACCTTATCCGCATCCCAGTAATCATCAAACTTTTCAAGCACAATCCTGTCGTTCGGAGTCCAGCTGACAAACTTAAATGCGCCGGTTCCGATCGGCTTCTGTTTCAGATCCGCCTCGGTTCCCTTTTTCACAATCTTCAGCATCGCGCAGCTGTCGAGGAACGCATTGTTCACCTTGGAAAGCGAAATTTTGATCGTACTCTCGTCTACGATCTCAATGCTCGAAATGTCGGCAAAATAGGTGGCCAGCCAGGAGGCCACTGTCTCATCCTGCGTATATTCAAAGGAGAATTTGACATCCTCCGCCGTCATCGTCTCCCCATTGTGGAATTTGACCCCCTCCCGCAGGTGGAAGATATAGGTCTGTGGGTCGGGCTGCTCCCACGAGGTCGCGAGGTCTCCCACCGGCTTCAGATTCTCATCCAGATGCAGGAGAGATTCATACATGTTGTAGCCCATTGTATTGATGAAGTAGAGGGTCTGGTTGGTGAACGGGTTGAACTCATCGATGTCACCGTTGAGCGCAATGGTGAGCGTGTCCGACGGGGTCGTCGTCTGCTCTCCGCCGGGGCTTGTGGGAGTGCTCTCATTCGGAGCGCACCCGGCGAGGGAAAATGCCATTATAATTGCCAGAACAACTGCAAACAGCTTCCATTTCCTTTTCATGACCTTACCTCCTTTGTTCTCAAAACAGCCTGTCGGCTGTAAGATTCCCCTAATTTATTTAAGAATAAAATTATTATGATTAAATTATAATGCCTCTTTCACAATTTGTCAACAAATATCATAAATTTTTTATGAATATCTCTTTATTTTTTATACATTATCTACAATAATAAGAATTTTTATCAAAAACTATCTCTTTCTTCTATTAAATAGTAGACTGAATTTCGCCAAAAAATTTTCTCCTCCCCTCTTGACTTCCAAGAATATTGTTATATAATTTAATCAATAAATAAATTAGCGAGGTGATCTTTATGACCAATCGCATCAATGAATTACGCGAAATGTTCTTTGCCGCGACGCACAAGGCGCACCGTGTCGAGGATTCGGGCCTTTCGATTTTAAATGAGACAACAGAGAAGCTGCCCTTCGAGATCCGCAAAGCGCTCGCCTTTCAAAAGGCGCTCGAGGTGATGCCGATCTTCATCCAGCCGGGCGAGCTGATCGTCGGCGGCAAAACGCTCTACCGTCTGCCGACCTATATCACCGAGCAGGAGAAACGGGACGGCAATCCAAACTTTGAGACCAAAGGGTACTCGAACGCCTTCGACAACACCTATAATCTCGGCCAGGATGAGCGCGGCTTCGGCGTGGCCGACAGCTGCATCCCCGCCTACTACAAGGTGATTCCGATGGGGCTGCCCGCGCTGAAGGAGGACGCGGAGGCACGGCTTAAAGCGGCGACGGACGAGAAGAGCAAAAACTACTACCGCTCGGTCATCCTTTCGCTCGAGGGGGCGCTCGCCTTCATCGCCCGCTACGAGGAACTGGTCCGGCAGACGCTCGCCCATACCGAGGAGCAAAACCGCCGCGCGGAGCTCTTGGAGATGGCCGAGGGACTTTCGCAGCTGCAGCAGGGCGCGCCCAAAACCTATCTTCAGGCGACCCAGCTGATGTACTTCATCCAGTTTTTGATCTGGACCGAGGGCGGTTATCTCATCCCGCTCGGCCGAACCGATCAGATCCTCTATCCCTTCTACGACCGGGATATCTCCGCCGGACGTCTGACCCCGGAGCGCGCGCTCGAGATCATGGAGTGCTTCTTTATCAAGCTCAACTACGAGATCGACCGCACCCACGGCGAAGCCGGCAAATTCGAGAGCGACACCGGTCAGTCGATCACCATCGGCGGAGTCACCCGTGCCGGCGAGGACGCGACAAACGCCCTGACCTATCTGATTCTCGACGCCAAGTGCGACTGCCGCCTGACCGATCCGAAAGTCCACCTGCGGGTGCACAGAGGCACTCCGGAGGCCGTTTGGCGGAAGGCCGCCTACCTCAACAGCCTCGGCATGGGCTTCCCGACCTATGAAAACGACGAGGCGCTGATCCCGGCTTTCATGAGCCACGGCGATTTCTACACGCTGGAGGACGCGCGGGACTACGCGGCGTCCGGCTGCTGGGAGATGATCATCCAGGGCCGCAGTTTCAACCGCAACATCGGCGCGATCGACTGCCTGCGCTGCCTCGAGTGGGCGCTCGGCGAGGGGGAGAGCTTCCTCGACAAACCCGGGAAGGACGCTGTCGGCACCATCGACGGACATTACGGCTTCCCCACCGGCAAGCTCACCTGGTTTGACTCCTATGAGAAGCTCTTCAACGCCTTTAAGGTGCAGATGAAGCACTGCATCGATATGACCACCTCCTACTGCAATCGCGCGATGCTCTCCCCGAGTCCGTTCTACTCGGCGATGATGGAGGATTGCCTCGAGCAGGGACGCGATTTCGACGGCGGCGGCGTGCGCTATCCGGAGACGGACTTCCAGCTCGCCGCGCTCGCAAACGCCGCCGATTCGCTCTACGCGATCAAGGCGCTGGTCTACGAGGAGAAAAAGCTCACCCTCTCCCAATTCGTAGAGATTCTGAAGAACAACTGGGAGGGACACGAGGAGCTCCGCCAGTATGTGCTCAATAAACTGCCGAAATTTGGAAATGACGACGACCGGGTCGATCTCATCGCCCGCGACATTGTAGAGTTCTATGTCCGCGAGGTGCGCGCGCAGCGCAACAGTTTCGGCGGCCCGTACCGCGCGAGAATCTCGAGCGCGCTCGCCTATGTCACAAATTCCAAGCAGCTCGGCGCCTCGGCCGACGGGCGGCGTGCCCGCGAGTTCTATGCGGATAATCTCTCGCCGCAGCTCGGCGCCGACAAGAACGGCCCGACCGCCATTATCCGCTCCTGCGGCAAACTGCCGTACGGTGAGTGCGCGGGCGGCGCGGTGCTCGACATGAAGTTCCACCCGAGCGCACTCAAAACCGAGGAGGGTCGCGCCAAATTCTCCTCGATGATCAAGACCTACTTCGCGCTTGGCGGTTTGCAGACTCAGATCAATGTACTCGATAACAAGGTGCTGCTCGACGCGAAGGCCCACCCCGAGAACTACCGCGACCTGATCGTACGGGTCTGGGGTTTCTCGACCTACTTCGTCTCTCTGCCCGAGGCGTACCAGGACCACATCATCGCGCGGTCCACGCTCGCCTAGTTCATGCCATACCAACCGAAAAACGGCCGGCGCAACACCGGCCGTTTTTCCACAGAGGAGGGATTTTCTGATGAAATTGCCGCTCGTCTTCGATATCAAAACCTTCGCCGTCCACGACGGCCCCGGCATCCGCACCACCTTCTTTCTCAAGGGCTGTCCGCTCCACTGCAAGTGGTGCCAAAACCCCGAGTCAATCTCTCCTGCACAGTATCTCGCCTATAACCCGCTGCTATGCCTGCGTTGCGGGGCCTGCCGCTCGGTCTGTTCGAAGCTCGGAGAGGACTTCATGCTTAATCAGGCGGACTGCACCCTCTGCGGGCGCTGCGTCGAGGTCTGTCTCCCCGCCGCGCGTAAATTTGCGGGCCGGGAACTCTCGCCCGAAGAGGTCCTCGCCCAGGCGATCTCCGACAAACCGTTTTTCGATTCCTCAGGCGGCGGCGTCACCTTCTCGGGCGGCGAGTGCGCACTCTATCCCGACTATCTCAAAGCCTGTCTCTCCCTTCTCAAAGGCGCGGGAATTCACACCTGTATCGACACCTGCGGCGCGGTCCCGCGGGAACACTTCGAGGAGATTCTCCCCTTTGTCGATCTCTTTCTCTACGACCTCAAAAAGCTCGACCCCGAGCTCCATCGGGAGTACACCGGAAGAGACAATCAGCAGATTCTGGAAAACCTCCGCTTCCTCTGCGCCCGCGGCAAAGAGATCATAATCCGGGTCCCTCTCATCCCGGGATACACCGATTCGGAGGAGGATATCCGCGCCATCGCCCGCTTTGTCAAAGAGGAGCTGAACGGCGCCGTTCGACGGGTGGAACTGCTCCCCTACAACAAGCTCGCCGAGTCGAAATACGCCAACAACACCGCCTATCGCGACGGGGGGCTCCGCTACCCGCTCGGCTCACTCACCGCCCAGACAAACGAGTATGTCGCCTCTCTCTCCCGTATCTTCGAGCCCTACGGGATTCCCTCGTTCTCCGAGGTGCTCTGAGTTTACTTTTTGCTCCCTCTGGGGTAAAATAGAGACAGCTGTAGGAAATCACAACTACCTTAGATAGGAGGTCTCTGCCATGAACCCCGCCGCACTCCGCTCCCGGCAAAAAAATGCCGCCGCCATCGTGCGTTATCTCATCAAAAGCGGCGAGGTCTCGCGCACCGAGCTCGCCTCGGTCCTCGGACTCAGCACCGCCACTGTGACCAACATCGTGACCGATCTCATCCGCTCCGGTCTCGTCTACGAGAGCGGCAGCGTCGGCTCCGCGCTTGGAAGAAAAGCAAAGCTTCTGCGCTTTCATGCCCGCCGGAACTATATCCTCGCCGTTGATCTCAGCAGCGCGAGCGGCATCACCACCATCTACCTCTGCGATCTTTTAGGAACTGTGGAGCGCAAGACCTCCCTCTCCATCCCCTTTACCCTCACCGCGGAGAACCCGGACGCGCTCATACTGGAGCAGATCATTCGGGCGGTCACCGATTTCATCGGCGCCCTCTCCCCGGAGGAGCAGCGCAAACTCCGGGTAGCTGCAGTCAGTCTCCCCGGTATTCTCAACAGCAACGACTCCACCATCTACGCCCCCTCCTACAACTGGAAAAACCTTCCCCTGGTGCGTCCGCTCTCCGCCGCGCTCCCGGTCCCCGTCTACTTTGAGAACATCACGCGGATGAAGTCGATCTTTGAGCTCTCCTATGTCGAACCGGAGGAGCGCAACGTCATCTATCTCACGCTCAGTCCGGGCATCGGCATGGTCCATTTCTTTGACCGGCATATGGTGCAGGGGCGGCACGGTCTCGCCGGCGAGGTCGGACACATGACGCTCGACGCGCACGGCCCGCCCTGCTACTGCGGCAACCGCGGATGTTTCGAGCTGTACTGCGACGAACATTCGCTGCTGCGCGCGGCCAAAAAACTCACCGACGGGGAGGACCGCTGCGAGATCCTCCACCGCCTGGTGCGCACGGAGGGCCGTCCGCTCACCATCGAAACGCTGATTGAGGCGCGCGATCTCGGCAGCCTGAAGGTGCACAACACCCTCTCTGAGCTCGCCTTCTATCTCGGCTGTGCGCTGACCAATCTTATCAACTGCTTTGATCCCGACCGAATTATTATCTCCGGCAATCTCATCGATCTGGACGACTATGTCTTCTCCAGCGCGATCGAGGAGGCCAAGAGCAAAATCATCAACCGCTTCGCGCGCGAGGTGCATATCTCCAAAGCCAAGCTCGCCACAAGCGATCTCGGCCGCGCCATCTGCGCCTATGTTCTTGACAAGATTGTAGACGAGCTCATCGCCGAATAAATGCGAGCGCACGCCGGACTACGCCGCGCGGAGAACTGCTCAAATTGTAAGAGCGGCATGGCCAAAAGGCCATGCCGCTCTGTCTGTCTTTGCCGCAGCGCACTCCGTTCTCGTCCGAGGACTCTGCGGGCGTCCGCTTTCATTTTCAAAAGAGGGGCTGTCCTGTAATCGCGGAAGTTGAAACCGGCGAAACAG
>CAJFTX010000053.1 GCA_904420075.1 uncultured Clostridia bacterium
TATCGAAGTCCAGTGCCGGAAAATTTAAAATTGCCGCGGAGGCCGAGCAGTGGTGCAGCGGGAAGCTCACTCCTTCCTCCGCGAGCGCGTCAATCAGCGCTCGGAACCTCTTATATTGCATCTGTGTAAAAATACCGGAGGCGTCCGATGCGTCTGCAAAGTGGGTAAAAATCCCCCCGCAGGCGAGTCCGGGCAGCGCGCAGATCTTCAAAATTTCCGCCGCAGCGCGCGGCACTTCCGTCGTATCCTGGCAGAGCACTCCGAGCCGGCTCATCCCTGTGTCCACCTTAATATGTGCTTGCAGTACTCCGCCGCAGCGCTTCGCCTCCGTCGAGAGGGCCGCCGCATACTCGAGCGAGTAGACGCACTGGGTGAGCCCATACTCCAGAAGTTCCCCCGTCTGTTCCACCGGCGTATAGCCTAAAATCAGAACCGGCTCTCGGATTCCCTCCCGGCGCAGCTGAATCGCCTCGTCCGCCGTGGCAACACCAAACCAGTCCACCCCGCAGGCCGACAACTTCTTCGAAACAGCGGGCGCCCCGTGTCCGTAGGCGTCCGCTTTGACCATCGCACAGATCTTTTTCCCCGGGGCGAGCTCCTTGAGGCGCTCCAGATTGTGTGCCAACCGGTCCAAGTGAACCTCGGCAAATGTGCGTTTGGTATACTGTGACATAGCTTTCTCTCCTGTCCACACTTTAAACTGTCCACTCCATCTCGGCGGCCCGCAATACACAGGGCAGCTCCGCCGCCACATCGGTGGCGAGCACCGCATAGGAACCATATCTCTGCGCCACTCGATCGCCCGCGAGGCCGTGGTAGTAGGCCGCGCGCGCCGCCGATGTAAAGAGGGGCATTCCCTGCGCAGCAAAGCCGGCCGCCATACCGCAGAGCAGATCTCCACTGCCGCCTTTCGCGAGCGCCGGCCCTCCGCTCGTATTCAGGCAGGCCCTGCCGTCCGGAGCTGCAGTGATACTCCCCGCCCCCTTCAGCAGCACAGTGACACCGTACCGCGCTGCAAATTCTTTGGCGAGCGCAAACCGGTTTCTCTGCACCTCCTCAGCGGTTATTCCGCAGAGTCGGGCCATCTCCCCCGGGTGCGGCGTCAGAAGAACCGGCGCTTTCGCCCGCTTGAAAACCTCCGGTGCCGCCGCAATACAGTTGAGCGCATCCGCATCTAAAATAAGCGGCACCTTCGCCCGTTCGATCACCTCGACGACCAGCTCCCGCTGCCACTCCCCTGTGCGCAGTCCGCATCCGAGCGCGAGCACAGAAGCCGGAAGCGAGAGCAGCTCTTCCGCAGTTCGCAGCGGCGTCTGCATCGCCTCAGTGAGCTTCACCGCGAGTACCGGGAGCGTCTCCTCCGGTGCCGCCACAAGCGCCTTCCCTGCGCCCGCGCGCAGCGCCCCTGCCGCCGCAAGGGTAATGCTGCCGCACATCCCCTGTGAGCCGCCCGCGATCACTGCGGTGCCGAAATTTCCCTTATTGCTGTCGGCCCGTCTCGGCGGCAACATCATAAGCGCGCTGTCCCGACCGGCGATCTCCGTCTCAAAGCGGATGTTCTGCTCCGCCTCCCCCGGCATTCCAATGTCCGCCACAACGATCTCACCGCAGAGAGCTCGGCCCGGATAACTGTAGAGACCGGGCTTCGGCCGGTGAAAGGTCACCGTAACTTCGGCGCACACCGCCTTTTCACAGCTCCCGTCGTCCGAATTGATCCCCGTAGGGCAATCGGCCGCAACCACCGCGGCGCCGCTCTCATTGATCCGGTCAACCCAGTAGGCGGCTCTCTCCCGGAGCGTGCCGTGAAAACCGGTGCCCACCAGAGCGTCCACGATCACATCCGGTCGGCCGAGCTCTTCGGAAAAAGGTATCCCCGCCGCTTTGGCGCGCGAATACATCTCCTTTGCATCCTCTGTCCGCGGCTCCCCGCAAAGGCAGATCTGCACCCGGCAGCCCGCCTCTTTTAGAAGTACTGCGGCATAGAGGCCGTCCCCTCCGTTGTTTCCACCGCCGCAAACGGCACTCACAGCAGCGCTCCGTCCATACCTCGACAAAATCTCCGCACAGAGCGCCTCTGCCGCCCGTTCCATCAGTCGGATTCCCCCTACAAGCGCGCAACCCGTCCGGTCGATCTCCCTCATCTGCGCCGCTGTCACCGCAAACACAAAAAAGCCCCCTCTTACAATTTCACCTTGCTCGGTACAAGCTGACGGAACTGTTCAATAATCTTATCGTTCGGCTCCCATACCAGTCGGGTTCTTCCGCCTTCCTTGTCATTATAGACGCAGAAAAGAGTCCGATCACTCACAGCACCTGAGGAGAAATCAAGCTTTGTCCGGTAGGAGACCGAATCAAATTCGCCCTTGTGATCCGGATCATTCACCCGGGCTAAAAGCTCGATCGCTTTCGCATCAAAGCTGTGCAGCCGCTTCCGCTTGGAGCGCGCCGTAATTCTGTCGATGTCGATCGCCCCGTTGGTCGCAATGTATTCATATTCCACATTGAATGCGCGGAAAAGACGATAGGTGAGATAAATGACGCCCGCCGCGAGCAGCACCCCCGCAATCGGGACAAAGAACAGGCAGACGCTCAGCACAATCGCCCCTGCGATCAACAGCACCCGCAGCACCCACTGCACCGGAGTTACCACCCGTTTGACCAGCCATTCCGCATAACTGTCTCGCAACTGCACCATCTTTCAAGTCTCCTTTTACAAAATCTTGTGTCTTTTGCTATTCTACCATATCCCCCGAGAATTTGATATTGTTTTTTTTCATAAGGCATGGTATAGTAAAAAAAACGCGATGAAGAAGCAAAAAGATACGACCAGCGACGGTTAGAGACCGTGTTCACCGGCTGAAAGACACGGCGTCCGCCCGTATCCCAATTTCACTTCGGAGCAGCCGCCCTGACAGGTAGGGGCGGACGCCTGGCCCCGTTACCGGCCGTGGAGCGCTCGAGAACACTCGGGAATTTGGGTGGTACCGCGATTTGATCGTCCCTTATCAAAGGATAAGGGACGTTTTCTTTTTCTAAGATTTACTTCAAAAGGAGATTTGTGTATGAGAGAGCAGTTAAAAGCGATTAAGGAGACGGTAGAGGCAAAATTGAAAGCCTCCGGCGCTGAGGAGGAACTCGAGCAGCTGCGCGTCTCCTATCTCGGCAAAAAAGGAGAGCTCACTGCGATTTTGCGGCAGATGGGTTCCCTCTCCGCGGAGGAGCGTCCGCTCATCGGCCAGCTCGCAAACGAGATCCGCGAGACGTTGGAGGCGGAGATCGCAGCGCGCCGCGCCGAACTGCGCCGGGCCGCCCTTGAGAAAAAACTCAGCCGGGAGAAAATCGACGTCACCATGCCCGGCACCGTGCGCCGGACCGGCCGCCCCCATCCGCTCACCACTGTGATGAATGAAGTGGAGGAAATCTTCCTCGGCATGGGATTTGAAATTGCAGAGGGTCCGGAGGTCGAACTCGATTACTACAATTTCGAGGCGCTCAATCTTCCGCCGGATCACCCCGCGCGCGACACACAGGACACCTTCTATATCTCGGACAAGGTCGTATTGCGCACCCAGACCTCTCCGGTTCAGGTACGCGTCATGGAGCAGAAAAA
>CAJFTX010000054.1 GCA_904420075.1 uncultured Clostridia bacterium
TCTGCCGCGGCAGAGGAAAAAATTTCGAGGGGATTCAGCCCCGTTTTGTCTTTCGTCTCTATTTAAACGGCAGAACCGAGGAGGAGATCATGGCCTCCTTTCACAGTAAGACCCGGTACAACATCCGTGTCGCGATCAAGAAGGGGGTCACCGTCAAGATCGAAACCCGCGACAAACTCAAGGATTTCTACGAGATCATGCTCGAGACCGGTATGCGGGACAACTTCGTGACCCGACCGCTCTCCTACTTTGAGCGGATGTATGACGAGCTCGGGGACGACGTCCGGCTCTATATGGCGTACTACGAGGGCAAGCCGATCGCCGGTACTCTCGCAATCCACTATGGGGACAAGGTCTGGTATCTTTACGGCGCGTCGAGCAACGCCTACCGCAACGTGATGCCGAACTATCTGCTCCAGTGGGAGATGATCCGCTGGGCGATCGAGACGGGCGCGCGGGTATACGATTTCCGCGGCGTGTCGGGCGATATCGACGAAAGCAATCCGCTCTACGGGCTCTATCGCTTCAAGAAAGGATTTAACGGCGAGCTCACCGAGTTTGTCGGGGAGTACGACCTGGTGCTCTCTAAACCGGTCAAAACTTTTTACGACGTCGGTGAGAAGGTCTATAAAAAATGCATCAAGACGGTCTATAAGCTCAAAAACAGGGATAAGGCCGTAAAGTAGGCGCACGAGGGGAGGGAAAGGGAATGAAACGACTGGTCATCGAGACCGACCGGCTCGCGGGGAACATCGAGGCGGTGAAAAAGGCGGTCGGCGACTGTACGATTATCGGCGTCGTCAAAGCAAACGGCTATGGTCTCGGCGCGGTGCAGTACTCGCAGTTTCTGCTCGGGCAGGGGGTGACGATGCTCGCCTGTGCGCGACTCGACGAGGCGCGCGAACTCCGCGAAGCTGGGATTGAGGCGGAGATTCTGCTGCTGTCCCCGGTGAGCGTGCCGGACTATGTGGGGGAGGTGGTGGAGCTCGGGCTCACCGCCGCCATCGGCTCCGCCGAGAGCGCGCTCGCGCTCAATACCGCCGCCGCCGAGCGGGACGTCCGCGTGAAGGCGCATCTCAAGATCGACACAGGCTTTGGCCGCTTCGGCTTCCTGCCGGAGGACGTGGACAAGCTCATCACCGTCTGTAAGAGCCTCACCCATGTGGAGCTCTCCGGTATCTTCACCCATCTGAACGTCTCCTTTGGGGACGAGAAGTTCTGCCGGATGCAGTTTGACTCGTTCTGCGGTGTGATCGACCGCTTAAAGCAGGCCGGAATCTCCCCCGCTCTGCGGCACATCGCGAATTCCTGCGCCGCGCTGCGCTTTCCCGACATGCGGCTGGACGCGGTGCGGATCGGTTCCGCCTTTCTCGGCCGCCTGCCGATCAAAAACGAGTGGGGCCTCAAAAAGGTCGGCCGCTTCGAGGCGGACATCGACGAGATTCGCTATCTCCCGAAGGGGCACTTCGTCGGCTACGCCAACGTCTATCAGACCCCCCGTCCCACCCGGATCGCGGTGGTCACCGCGGGCGCCGCGGACGGGCTCGCTCTCCAGAAGGGGAAGGACGCCTACCGGATGCGCGACCGGCTTCGCTATCTCTGGAACGACTTTAAGTTTCTGCTCCGTCCGGGACGGCTTGCCTGCACTGTGCAGGGAAAACGGGCGATGGTGCTCGGCCGGGTCGGGCTCACCCACACGGTGATCGAGCTCGGCAACATTCCCGCGGGCGCGGGGGACGTCGCCACTTTCCAGGTCAACCCCCTCTATATCGACTCCTCGGTCGAGCGGGTGTACGAATAAAATGGGCGCCGTCTATGAGGCGCTGCGGGCCTATGCGAAAGCGGATCCGCTCCGACTGCACATGCCGGGACACGGCGGGCACTCCTCCGCGCTCGGTGCGCTCTCTCCCGTTCTCCCGCTCGACGTGACCGAGGTCCCGCCCACCGGCGATCTGCTCACCGGCGAAGGGCCCTTCGCCGCCGCATATGACCGGGCGGACCGGCTCTATGGCGGGACGACCGTCTTCTCCGCCGGCGGCGCGACCCTCGCGCTCCAGGCTGCGCTCTTTCTCGCCACCCGCCGCGGGACGAGGCGAACGGTGCTCGTCGACCGGCGCTGTCACAAATCGGTGCTGGCGGCGATGGTGCTGCTCGATCTCGAACCGGTCTGGCTCTACCCGGAGGGGGACGTGCTCCCTCTCCGGACGCTCGAGGCGGCAGCTGAAGCTCATCCCGAAGCGGCGGCCGCCGTGGTCGTAAGTCCCACCTACTACGGCCGGCTCTCCGAGCTACATACGCCGCTGCCAAACGGGGTGCGGCTGGTGGTCGACAACGCGCACGGTTCCCACCTGCTGCTCCTGGGACGGCACCCCTTTTTGGCGGGGGCCGACTACGTGGTCGACAGCCTGCACAAGACGTTGCCCGCCCTCACCGGGGCCGCGCTGCTCCACTGCCGCGACACACGGGAAGAGGCGCTCGAGGCGCTCCGGCTGTTCGGCTCGACCAGTCCCAGTTTCCTGATCGCCGCGTCGATCGACCTCTGTCTCGACTATCTCGAGGGGGAGGGCAAAGCCGATCTTCTGCGGCAGACGGAGACGCTCCGTGCGCTGCGGGTCCGGCTCGCGGCGCACAGGGTTGCCTCCCTCTCCGGGGTGGAATATGATCCCGCGCGGCTCACCCTTTTTCTTCCCGGCGGTGCGGAGGCGCTGCGGGCGGCGCTCGAGGCGCACGGCATCTTTGCCGAGTTTTCGGATGTGGACCACCTGGTGCTGATCCCTCCGCTCACCTTCGGAGAGCAGGCAGCGGCCCGGCTCGAGGAGGCGGTCACAGCGGCTCTCCCGCTCCCGTCCGGGGAGGCGGAGGCGGCGCTCCCCCCGGAGCTGCCGCAGGCGCTCTCCCCCAGGGCCGCCTACTTTTCGCCGCGGGAGCGGCTCCCTCTCCCCTTGGCGGCGGGCCGGATCTGCGCCGCACCGCTCTACTGCTATCCCCCGGGCATCCCGCTCTGTGTTCCCGGCGAGCGTCTGACGGACGCCTTCTGCTCCTGGGCCTCGACCCGGTTCGACACAGTTTGGGTCACTCGCTCGTCATAATAGAGAGGGAAACTTGTTTTGTTGTCACCTTCCGTCCCTCCGGGGCGGAGTTCCACATACTATCAGCTGAAAGGAGAACATTATGAAACTGATTTTTGCCATCGTGAATAACGACGACGCGGGCGCCGTGTCCGCCAGCCTCACCAAAGAGGGGTATCAGATCACAAAGCTCGCCACCACCGGCGGCTTCCTGCTCTCGGGCAACACCACCTTCATCTGCGGCACCGAGGACGACAAGGTGGACAAGGCGATTGAGATCATCGGCAACTGCAGCAAAAAGCGCAAGCAGATGGTCCCCTCCTCCGCGTCCTACGGTCTCGGCATGTATACCTCCTTCCCGGTTGAGGTGACAGTCGGCGGGGCGACAGTGTTCGTCACCGACGTCGAGCAGTTCAAGAAGCTGTAAGATGGTAAGTCTCGAATCTCTCGTGGGAAATGACGCGCTGCGCGCGCGGCTGCGGGACGCAGTCGCGGCGGGGCGCGTCTCCCACGCCTATATTCTGGAGGGACCCGAGGGTGTCGGCAAGAGGAGCCTCGCCCTCGGGTTTGCTTCGGCGCTCCTCTGCGCGGAGGGAAGCGGCGTCCCCTGCGGCCGCTGCTCCCATTGCAGGCGGAGCGCCCATCCCGATCTCTCGGTCATCGAGGGGGAGGGCAAGAGCGGCGCCGTCAAGGTGGCCGCCATCCGCGCGCTGCGGGCGGACGCCTACATCCGGCCGAACGAGGCGGAGCGAAAAGTCTATATTATCGACCACGCGGAGACGATGCGGGCCGAGGCGCAGAACGCACTGCTCAAAATCTTTGAGGAGCCTCCGGCCTATGCGGTCATCATTCTTCTGACCGCCTCGCTCCCGGCCATCCTGCCGACGCTGCGCTCCCGGGCGGTCACCCTCTCGGTGCGCCCGCTCACCGTAGAGGAGACCGCCGCCGCCCTCCAGCGGCTCACCAAAAAGCGGGGGCCGGAGCTTTTGGAAGCGGCCGAGCACTCGGGCGGGCGGATCTCCTATGCGCTCGAGCTGCTCACCGACAAGCGGACAAAGGAGGCTGCAAAGCTGGCGGAGGAGTTCCGCGCCGCCCTGCCAGGTGAGCTCTACACACTCCTCACCTTCGCTCCCCGCGCCGCCGCAAACCGCGACCTCTTCGAGGCGTTCCTCTCCCAGCTCTACCAGCAAATGGCGACGGAGGCCGGTTTGACAAACCTATCTGCGGTGCATATAATGGAGAAAATAATTGAAATCCGCCAAAAGCTCGAGGGGAACGGGAATCTCTCCCTGCTCGCCCATTGCTTTTGTCTTGATTGTTGGGAGGCTGCTCATTGATTCAGGTAATTGGGGTGCGCTTTAAAAAGGTCGGCAAGGTCTACTACTTTGATCCCGGCGAAAATTCCTACCGCGAGGGGGACGGCGTCATCGTCGAGACCTCGCGCGGCGTCGAGCTCGGCCGGGTGGCGCTTGAGAACAAGAGCGTACCGGAGGACAAGGTCATTCTGCCGCTTCGTCCCGTCATCCGCGCCGCGACTGAGGAGGACTACGCCTGCGAGAAAAAGAACGAGGAGCGGGCGAAGGATGCCTTCAAGGTCTGTGAAAAGGCGATCTCCGACCACGGGCTTGAGATGAAGCTGGTGGACGCGGAGTACACCTTCGACTGCAGCAAGGTGCTGTTTTATTTCACAGCGGAGGGCCGGGTGGATTTCCGGGAGCTTGTAAAGGACCTCGCTTCCATCTTCCGCACCCGGATTGAGCTGCGGCAGATCGGCGTGCGGGACGAGGCGAAGATGCTCGGCGGACTCGGTATCTGCGGGCAGCCGTTCTGCTGCTCCCGCTTTCTCGGGGAGTTCCAGCCGGTCTCAATCAAGATGGCAAAGGAGCAGGGGCTCTCGCTCAACCCGACCAAAATCTCCGGCACCTGCGGACGGCTGATGTGCTGCCTCAAATATGAGCAGGAGGCCTACGATGAGCTACTGAAGGTCACGCCGAAAGCGGGCTCTATCGTGGAGACGCCGGACGGTACCGGCACCGTCTCAGTCGTCGGTCTGCTGCGCGGCAAGCTCGGCGTCCGGTTGGACGAGGCCCCGGACGCCCCGCCCACCGAGTACGATCTCTCTGAGATCACGCTGATCAGCGGTCCGAAGAAGGGCGGTCGCCAGGAGCGCGGCGAAAAGCCCTCGGAAAATGCGTCCCGGGCGCCGGAGGAGCAGCGCGTTCCGCGCGAGCGCCGCAAAAAGTTGGAGGATGCCCTCCCGCCGGAGCGCGCGAAGCCGGAACATCCTGAGGAGACTCAGGGCGCAGAGAAACAGCCCTCCCACCGCCGTTCCCGCGGCCGCCGCCGCAAGCCGAGTGGGAAAGCCGCCGCAGAGCAGAGCGCGCAGAGCCGGACTGCACCGCAGAAGGGCTCCTCCCCTCGCACCGCTCCCCCCGCGCGTCCACACGCCGGTCTGGATGATAAAGCGGCTTTTGAGCTGCTCCAGAAGCTCAAGCAAAAATAAAAAGCGGCTGGATTTTTTCGTGTCCGCAGGTGCAGAGAACTGCAGTATATTTTTTGAAAAATTCCGCTCCGTTATCAAAGATTCCTCCCGCGCCCACAGGCGCGGAGAAAGAAGATGGGCCGAGTCCGGCCCTGAGCCGAGCCGGCTCTTCTGCGGACTGCGCCGCACAGCCCGCGTTCTCCTCTTTTAAAAAGCCCCCGCGTTCCAATGGAACGCGGGGGCTTTTATTTCTCTCTGCGCCAAATCTGTCCCTTTTTTGCAGGGAGTGCTCTCCGTCAAAAAACCAGCTGCACAAGCGCCATATAGCAGAGCGTACCGCCCGCAATTGAGAGCAGCATCTGCCGCTTCCACCGGTGCAGCAGCACCACTACCAAAACAGCGATTAGCTCCGGAATCGCATGACTCCCCTCAAACAGACTGACCTCACGGAAGCAGTAGACGACGAGCAAGCCGAACACCGCCGCCGGGAGCACGCGTCCGAGGTAGCGGACATAGTCCGGCACGCGCCGCTTCGCCGGAAAGCAGAGAAACGGCAAAAAGCGGGTGAGCGCCGTCCCCGCAACCACCGCTCCGATGGTCGTAAGCTGCTGCCAGAGCGTCACGTCCGCACCCCCTTTGAGAGTCTCCCGCGCAGCAGCGTGAGCGCGAGGAGGATCGCCCCCATCGCCGGAAGCAGAAACCGCTCCGCTCCGAAGAGCAACAGACAGCAGAGCGGCAGCAGAACGCCGAGCAGAGCTCCCATATGCTCCCGCTCCTTCTTCCACTGCTCGAGAAAGATCACCACAAACATCGCCGTCATCACAAAGGAGATTCCCTCGGTGTCAAGCCGGATCACCTGCCCGAGCAGACCGCCCAGCGTGGCCCCGAATACCCAGTAAAAATGGTTCAACAGCGTTACAAAGAAGAAAAACCATCCCCGATCCACTCCCGGAGGGATCTCCGCCGTATAGTTGATCGAAAAGCTCTCATCGCACATTCCAAAGATGAGATAGCCTTTTTTCCAACCGGTGCCACTGTAGCGCTCCAGCATCGAGAGCCCGTAAAAGATATGCCGCGCCCCCATCACAAGCGCCATTGCAAATGCCTGCAGCGGGTGGAACGCTCCCAGCAGCAGCCCCACCGTTACAAATTCCATCGATCCCGCAAAAATGGCAAGGCTCATCCCCAGCGGGTACCAGAAGGAAAAGCCCGCGGCATTCATATAGATCCCATAGGTCAGTCCCAAAAACCAGAACCCCGCAAAAATCGGAGCGGTGTGCGGCGCCGCCGCACAGAAGGCCCGGCGCACCGCGGAGTCCGTCTCTCTTCCTCTCATCTCTCCCAAATCCCATCCGGGCGGAACTTCGAGCACTTCTCTCAGTCGAGCGCCCGAAGTTCCGCAATCGCGCCATAGTGTAAAACATCAAACTCGTCCGGCGCAATTTGCAGCAGCAGCTCCCTGTGCTCTTGCTCCCAGCGGAGGAGCTCCTCCGCCGGAAGCGACGCCCCGACTCCCCGGCATGCTTTCACCCTGCCGTTCCACCCCTCCCGGGTAAAATGTACCTTGAGCGGGTACTCCTCATGGGAGACCAGCTCGAATTTTTCCCAGTAGCAGTCCGGAATCTCGATCGGGTGCATCCGCTCTCCCGCGCCGCTCCAGCTCGGATGATAGCGCAGTACAAGCTCCTCGCTCGCCCCCGCGATCCGATCCTCAAAGGGTAGCCACGCCATACACAGCACCAGCAGCCGCCCTCCCGGCCGCAACATGCGATAAAATTCAGGTATCACTCTCTTGTGGTCGAAATACCAGAAGCACTGACAGGCGGTAATCACATCAAACGACCGCTCCGGAAAGCGGATCTCCTCCGCAGGAGACACACAGTAGTCAATTTTCATCCCCTCGGAGAGCCTCCGAGCTTGCGCAATCTGCTGCTCTGAGCAGTCCACGCCGGTCCACTTTGCGCCATAGCGGTACATCCCTCTCGGCAGCACCCCGGTTCCCGTGCCCACATCAAGAACATCCTGTCCCTCGATACAGAGCGCGCGGTCAAGGATTTTCTCATAAAACTCCTGCGGATAGATATCCCGGAATCTCGCATAATCCGCCGAAGTTCTGCCCCAGTCAAAGGGTCTCCCCCCGTCGATCAGCCGGCCGGATCTGTTCATAGCGTCACCTCGTTCTTTCGCAATTTCACCCAGTATAACACACCGGCTCAAACAAAACAATCGCTCTCACACATCCCTTATTTCTTGTATATCCGTATATTTTTATTGTTTTTCAATAAAAATATATTGACATTTAGCTAGATTCACGATATGCTGTCCTCAGAGGAAAAGGAGGAATTTTACATGGCAGAATTCTGGAACGGAAAAAAGTCGCTCATCCTGTCCGTCTGGACCGTTCGTATTCTCACCGTCGCGCTGTTTGTCGTTATGGTGGCGCTGCCCCATCTCATCTCGGAGTATCTGGACTACGCCGGCCGGCCGAACTCACTGCTTGCCCCCACCCTCGTCGCGCTCTATCTCACAGCGATCGCCGCGATGATTGTGCTCTTCTCTCTGCAGCGGCTGCTTCACAACATTCGCGAGGACGAGGTGTTTATCCCGGAGAATGTACGGATTCTGCGTCTGATCTCCTGGTGCTGCTTCGCCGTCGCTCTGATCTTCGCGCTGCTCGGCGTCGCCTATCTCTTCTCGCTGCTCGTCACTGTGGCGGCGCTTTTTGTCGCACTCATCCTGCGCGTTTTAAAAAATGTCTTCTCCATCGCTGTGGAACTCAAGGCGGAGAACGACTACACCATCTAAAGGAGGCGGGCGGATGCCTATTATCATCAATATCGACGTCATGATGGCGAGGCGGAAGATCTCCGCCGGCGAGCTCGCTGAAAAAATCGGGATCACCCCGGCAAACCTCTCCATCTTAAAAAACAATAAGGCCCGGGCCGTCCGCTTCTCCACATTGGAGGCGCTCTGCCGCGCGCTCGACTGTCAGCCCGGCGACCTTCTGGAGTACCAGTCCGAACCTTAACGCTCACCGAGAAAGGAGTCTACAAATGAATCAGCTTTCCTCCTGCGAGGGCCGCCGCGACAGCGCGCTCGCCATCGCTCTTCTTTGTGTCGCCCTTTTTTTCTCACTCACAGTCCCGCTCAGCGGCGACGGCCCTGTTTTCCCTGTCGCATTCCTGCTCTTCTGCGCCGCCGCCGTGCTCTACCTCGTCAAAGAGGGGGCGCTTGCGCGTCCTCGCCTGCTCTGGGCGCTTCTCCTCCCCTTCCTCCTCTCGCTCACCTTCCCTCTTTTCGACGCGCCGCTGCGGATGCTCTCGCTCTGCTGCGCCGCACTCTTCGGCGCGCTCATCCTCTTCTCCGCCTCGGGCTGTAGCGGCGCCTATTATCGGCTGATTCTGCTCCCCTTCTGCCACTTTGACCGCGCGGCGGGAGCGATCGGGGCGCTGTTTCGGAAGGACGGCCGCAGCCGCAAAGTTCTTGTTCTGCTGCTCTCCCTGCTGGTCGCCGTCCCGCTGCTGGTGGTCGCGGGGGCGCTGCTCTCATTCGATACCGCCTTCGGAGCGCTCACCGACCGGCTGCTCGCCCATATCTCCTTCTCTCCGCTCCAGTGGTTCCCGCGGCTGATCCTCGCCGCGCTGCTCTTCTTCTGCTGGTTCAGTCTTCTCTTCGGGCTCTCTCACCGGCAGGCAGTCGCCCCGAAGCCGGAGGGCGTTCGGCTGGGCGCGCTTCCGCTCATCGGTGTACTCACGCCGCTGCTGCTGCTCTATCTCCTCTTTTTCGCCTCCCAGCTGCTCTATTTTCTTGACGTGTCCCGGCAGATTCTCCCCGCCTCCTTCTCCTACGCCGACTACGCGCGTTCCGGCTTCTTTAATCTCGCTGCGATTGCGCTCTGCAATCTCGTGCTCACGCTCCTCATCCGCCGGTTTGCAAGTCGCGGCCCCACCGCCAAAGTTTATGCCCTCCTCCTCTCAGGTTTCACTTTTCCTTTTATCCTTCTCGCCCTCTTCAAGATGTGGCTGTATATCGGCAAATTTGCGCTCACACCGATGCGAGTTTATGTCACCGTCTTTCTCGTCGCGCTGCTGCTCTTTTTTATCCTGCTGGTGGCGTCCATCTTCCGGGAGCGTCTGCGCCTCTTCCCGGCGGCGGTCGCGCTCTCCTGTCTGATGCTGCTCGGTCTCAGTTACGGCCGCTGCGACAGACAGATCGCCCGCTACAATATCGAGCTCTCCCTGCGCACCGGCTCAGAGCTCGACTGGGAGCTTCTCTCCTCCCTCTCGGACGACGCCGTCCCGGAATTCTTCCTCCTCGAGGGCAGTTCGATGCAAAGCGAATACAACGGCCGTCTGGTCAACACCTTCCAGCTGCTGCTCGATCTGCGGGCAAACCGTCTCATCTATTCCGAGCAGCAGAATCTCGACACCCGGCGCGCCAAAGCGCTCATCCCGGACTACCGCCACCGGGCGGACCGGTTTTACCAGACTTACTACTACGGGGAATAGAGATCGCATCTCCCGCCATACGCCTCTGCGTTCTCAGGGCGTATCCGCTCAAATTTAACGCAGGTATAGGCCGGTATCCCCTAGCGTTCCAGCGGAAAGAACCTCCTCCCCTTTTCTTGGGCCGGCAAACAATCCATAAAATAAAACTCATCCAAGTGACAAACGACTGAAAAACGCGACCGGAGGGAATCAAATACGAGCCTACTGTTTCGAGCGAACTGTTTTTGATCACTCCGCACGTGCGGAGATTCAAATTTAAAAATCGCTCTTTTATACAAAGCTAGAGGTCGGACATGGCCCTCTACAGAACCGACGATTCCGGAGTACAGATCCGAAGGCCGTGATCTGATTCCCAGAATGAAAAAACAACATTGGTATTCGCCGCTCCCGGTTCTCTCCTGTGAACAAAAAAAATCCGGATCACAATTGTGATCCGGATTTTTTGGTGGACAATAACGGGCTCGAACCGCTGACCCCTCGCACGTCAAGCGAGTGCTCTACCAACTGAGCTAATTGTCCGTGTTGCTCAATTAGTATAGCAAACTCTTAAAAAAAAATCAAGACTTTTCTAAATATTTTTTCTCCGCGCCGGAAATTACTATGAAAAAAGAAAAGGCGGCTGACTCTATGAATCTCGACACTCTCCGTCCCCGGATTCTCAAGCGCTCCTTTTGGGTGGCGCTTCTTCTCATTCTCTCCCTTCTCGCGCTCCAACAGGGGCTGCGCGCGGCCTCGCTCGACCGGACGCTCGCTGCACACTATGAGCAGTCCTTCTCAACCCTCTCTGAGACGCTCTCCGCTCTCGAGCAGGCGGTCAACCTAAGCGCCGTCGCAGCGACGCCGGACCAGGCGGTGGCTGCCGCGAGCGCCGCTCTCTCCGCCTCCGGCGCCGCGAAGACCGCTCTCGATCTTCTGCCGCTCACCGGGCACAATCTCGACACGCTGAACCGCTATCTCTGCCAGGCGGGGGATTACACCCTCGCCCGCGCCCAGAAGGCAGTTCTGGGGGAGGGCTACACCGGCGCCGAGCGGGAGGAAATCGCGGCGCTCGCCCAATACACAGGCGAGCTCTCCGCCGCAGTCTCCCAGCTCTCCGCCAATTACAGCGGCAAGGAGATGCGTTTCACCGAGCCCACGGTAACGCTCGCTCAGGCGAGCGCGGAGGTCCCGCTCCCGACCATGCAGCAGGAGCTCTCCGACTGTCTCTCCTCACTCACAGGATATGGCGAGCTCATCTATGACGGCGTCTACTCCGACCGGGAAGAGGGGCTCTCTCCGCTGCTCGCCTCTCTCGAACCTCTGAGCGAGGAGGAGGCGTTGAAACGGGCAGGCGAATTTCTCTCCTGCTCCCCCGAGTCGCTCCAGTCGCTCGGCCGCTCGGAGGGCGCGCTTCCGACCTACACCTTCACAGACGGCGTACGCACGCTGGAGCTCACCGAGCGCGGCGGACTCCCGCTCCTCTTCTTTGGAGCGGAGGACACCTCCTCCGACGGCACCGCCGTCCCGGTCTCCGGCGACTCCGAACACACAGCGCCGCGCGGCACTCTTCCCTACGCACTGGAGAGCGCAAAGCAGTTCCTCTCCGCGCACGGAATTTCCGATCTCACCCTCTGCTACTACCAGTGTACCGGCGACCAGCTCTACGCCGTATTCGCCTGCGAGGAGGACGGCGTCCTCTGCTACCCCGACCGGGTGACGCTCGGTCTATCGATTTCAACCGGGCAGGTGCTCTCCCTCTCCGCCGAGGAATATCTGACCCACCACAGCGAAAAGCGCGCGCTCCAACCCTCGCTCAGCGCGGAAGAGGCTCTGCGCGTCCTGCCGGAGGGCTGGTCCCTTCTCTCCACCCGCCTCTGTGTTATCCCCACAGCGGGCGAAAAGGAGCGGCTCTGTTATGAGGCTCTCTGCACCGACGGGGAGCAGCGCGCCCTCTATTACTACAGCGCCGATACCGGCGCCTGCATCGCCTCTAAGCTGCTCTACGAGAGCGCGGGCGGGGTGATCGCACACTGACCTTGCCATCCGAAGCAAAGACCGGTATAATAAAAGAAAAAGCGCGCCGCCGTTCTCGAAACACTGCGGCGCGCATAGAGTTTTTTTGAGCATTTCAGTCCCGGGCGAGCGCGTCTCCCGTCCGACACTGACCGAGGAGGCCGACGATGAAACAGCTGCTGACCTTTCCCCGCGCGCTGATCTCCCGCTATTTTGACCATGGCTGCGGACGGACCGGAGCCGCCCTTGCTTATTACCTGCTCTTCTCACTTTTTCCGCTGCTCTTCTTCCTCAGCCAGCTGATCGGCCTTCTGAATATCCCCCCGATCGATCTCTCCTCCACGCTCGGCCGGGTCATTCCCTCGGGTGCGATCGAACTTTTTAACTCCTATCTCTCGCATGTCACCGATCGCGGCAGCCACGGGCTGCTCGCAGTCGGGCTTGTCTCCACCTTTTACTTCCCGATGCGCGCGATGGCCTTTCTGATGCAGGTGGTGGGCAAGGCTTACTCGGTCGAGCCCCACCGCAGCATCCTGCGGGAGTATCTCGTCTCTTTCCTGCTCACTCTGCTTTTGGGACTTGTGATCGTGCTCTCGCTGCTCTTTATTCTGTTCGGCCGCAGCGCGCTGACCTATCTCTCCGGAGTTCTCCCCATCTCGCCCGAATTTATCTCCATCTGGAACTGGCTGCGGTTTCTGGCGCTCGGCGCGCTGCTGTTCGCGGTGCTCTGTGTACTTTACGGCGTCTCGGTCGGCCGGCGGGTGCCCGTGCGCTTTCTCTTCCCGGGCGCCGGCGCCTCCATTCTCGCCTGGGTGCTCATCTCGGCGGGCTTCTCCTTCTATGTGGACAATCTTGCGGACTACTCGGTGGTCTACGGCTCGCTCGGGACGGTGATCGTGCTCATGGTCTGGCTCTTCCTGGGATCGGTCACCATCGTGATGGGCGCCGAACTCAACGGGGCGCTGCTCGAACGTTCCGGCCACTCCCTTCCCAAAAAGTAAGAGAAAAAGAGGCGCTCAAAAGAGCGCCTCTTTTTCGAAATAAGGGAGAAAAGTAAATGAAAAGGAGCTAGCAATTTCGGTCCGCCCCCCGCCGGCTACGCGCCGGCCGACTTTGGAATGCGGATGGAGTACTCAATGAACGCCTCCGTCTCACTCTTCTGTGAAACCGCCTCAATCCCACTCTGACGCATCACGCTGATCGCGTGGTTGATGGTGTTGATAAAGACGCGCACATCCTTGAACAGCAGCGTTCTCTTCGGCTTTTCCGGCCGGCCCTCGAGATACCGCTCGATGTACCGCTCCGTCTCCGCCACGCTCATCCGCTTGGTGATGACCTCCTGGAGCACCTCGCTCTGCGCCTGTTCGTCCGGCAGCTTCAAAAGCGCCCGGGCGTGCCGCTCGGAGAGCCCCGATGAGAGAATGAGCAGCCGCAGCTCCTCCGGAAGCCGCAGCAGCCGCAGCTTGTTCGCCACCGCCGACTGGGAGAGGGAGAGCACCGACGCCGCCGCCTCCTGCGTGAGGCTGTGCTGCTTGATCAGCGCCTCGAAGGCGATCGCCTCCTCGAAGAAGTTGAGATCCTGCCGCTGAATGTTTTCAATCAGCGCCACGATCGCCGAGTCCTCCGTAGCAATTTCGCTCAGAATACAGGGGACCTTCTTGTGACCTGCAAGCCGCGCCGCGCGCAGTCTCCGCTCGCCCGCCACCAGCTCATATCCGCCGTCCTGTTTCCGTACGGTCAGCGGCTGGATGACGCCGTAGCGCCGGATGCTCTCGGTCAGTTCCGTGAGCGCAGCCACATCGAAATTGCGCCTCGGCTGCGCCGGATTCGGCCGGATCAATGTCACCGGGAGATACTGTACCCGTCCCCGTTTGACCACTGCATTACAGCTTGTCTGTGCCACTTTGTGTGCCCCTTTCTGTCCAGAGCTTTTTGCTACATCCCGATCATAGCACGCCCGGACAGGCTCTGGCAAGAAATACAGATCGCAATTTTCGTCAAAAACGCTCCCGGAAGGAGACTCCTTCCGGGAGCGTTCGACAGAATCAGAGAGGACTCTTCAAAATCGCCGCCTGTTTGCGCGGATATTTTGTCGAGGTGTGCGATCTTTTTCTGATAACGGCCACCGTGTGGACAATTTCGCTCCCCGGCAGCGGGATGCGTTCCACCCGAATCAGTTCTCCGCCCAGCGCCGCGAGCGCATGACTCGCCTCTTCGATCTCCTCCGCCACATCCTCGCCCTTCATCGCTAAGAGATGTCCCCCCACCTTGGCAAAGGGCAGCGCATACTCCGCGAGCGCGCGCAGCTTGGTCACTCCGCGGGCGGTCACGAGGTCAAACGACTCCCGCAGCCCGGTGTGGGCGAGCTCCTCCGCCCGCCCCGCGAGGGCATGCAGGTTGTGAAGGCTGAGCGCCTCCCCCGCCTCGGCGACAAACCGCACCTTCTTCTGAACGCTGTCGAGCGCCGTCACCTCGCAGTCGGACAGAATCGCGAGCGGCGCCGCGGGGAATCCCGCCCCGGTACCGATGTCGAGAATCCGGTCGCCGGGCCGGATCACCCCGAGCGAGAAGAGCGAGAAGCTGTCCACCACGTGGCGCAGCGCCGCCTCCTCCGGGTCCCGGATCGCCGTGAGATTCACCACCCTGTTATAGTCGAGCATCCGCTCGAGATAGGCCGCAAGCTTCTCTCCCCCCGCCGGGAGGCCAAACGCCGCAAGGCCGCCCTCAATGATCTCCAAAACGCCCATCTTCGCTCCTCCTTCTCTGCTCCAAATAGATGAGCAGCACCGTAATATCCGCCGGGCTCACTCCTGAGATGCGCGAGGCCTGGCCGACCGTCTCCGGCCGCATGGCGGAGAGCTTCTGCCTCGCCTCCAGCCGCAGCCCCTTGATTCTCTGGTAGTCGATCTCCTCCGGGAGCCGCCGCCCCTCAAGTTTGGCTGCGGCGGCGGCCTGCGCCTGCTGTCGGCGGATATATCCCTCATATTTCACCATGATCTCCGCCTCCTCGCGGACCTCCTGCGGGAGCTCCGGGCGCCCCTTATCGAAGGAGGCGAGCCCCTCGTAGGTCACGCCCGGCCGCCGCAGCAGCTCGGCGAGCTTCGCCCCCGTTGTGAGGCCCGCGCCGCCCGCCGCCTCCAGATAGGCCCGCAGCGCCTCCCCCGGGCCGACCGAGACGGCCGAGAGCCGCGCGATCTCCCGCTCCACCGCCTCATATTTTGCAAGGCAGGCGCGGTATCGCTCCTCTGAGACGAGCCCCACCTCATAGCCGAGCGGGGTGAGCCGGAAATCCGCGTTTTCCTGCCGCAGCAGCAGCCGGTACTCGCTGCGGGAGGTCATCATCCGATAGGGCTCGTTTGTCCCCTTGATGACCAGATCGTCGATCAGCGTCCCGATATAGCTCGAGTCACGGGTGAGAACGAACGGCCCCTTCCCCCGCAGCTTCCGCGCGGCGTTGATCCCTGCGACCAGCCCCTGCGCCGCCGCCTCCTCGTAGCCCGAGGTGCCGTTGAACTGCCCCGCCCCGTAGAGGCCCGGAATCTCTTTAAACTCCAGCGTGTGCAGCATCTGGGTCGGATCGGCGCAGTCGTACTCGATGGCGTAGGCCGGCCGCATCACCGAGGCGTGTTCCAGCCCGGGGATGGTGCGCATCAGCTCATTCTGCACCTCCTCCGGGAGACTGGAACTGCACCCCTGCACATAGACCTCCTCGGTGTCGAGGCCCATCGGCTCCAGAAAAAGCTGGTGTCGCTCCTTGTCCGGGAAGCGCATGATCTTGTCCTCGATGCTGGGGCAGTAGCGCGGGCCGATCCCCTCGATCAGTCCGCCGTAGATCGGGGAGCGGTGGATATTCCTCCGGATGACTTCATGGGTGCGCTCATTGGTATAGGTCAGATGGCAGCAGATCAGATTCCCTCTCGTGTCCTCCGGCCGGTGCTCAAAGGAGAGCGGGACGATCCGCTCATCCCCCTCTTGGACCTCCAGCCCCGTGTAGTCGATCGAGCGGCGGTTGACCCGTGCGGGCGTCCCCGTCTTAAAGCGCAGCAGCTTCACGCCGAGCCGCTCGAGGCATCCGGAGAGCGGTCCCGCCGCGAACATTCCGTCCGGTCCCCCGTCGTAGGCGACATCCCCCACGATAATCCGCCCCCGGAGATAGGTTCCCGAGGCGCAGACCGCGGCCTTGACATGATAGGTGGCGCCGAGTTTGGTGCGCACGGCGCAAACCGCCCCCTTCTCATCGGTCAGGATCTCGGTGATCTCCGCCTGGCGCAGCTCCAGATTCTCCTGGCGCTCGAGGCAGTGCTTCATCCGGCGCTGGTAGTCCCTGCGGTCCACCTGCACCCGCGGCGAGTGTACCGCGGGCCCGCGGCTGCGGTGCAGCATCCGGAACTGAATGAAGGTGTCGTCCGCCGCGCGGCCCATCTCCCCGCCCAGCGCGTCGATCTCCCGAATCAGATGTCCCTTGGCGGAGCCTCCGAGGCAGGGGTTGCAGGGCATATTCCCCACCGCGTCGAGGTTGATCGTGAAAAGGACGGTGCGCACCCCGAGCCTCGCCGCCGCGAGCGCCGCCTCGATCCCCGCATGTCCCGCGCCGATTACCGCCAGCTCAAATTCAAAAATGTCCACACCATTCACCCTTTCCCCGGTCCATTTTTCAATACTTTTTGTAAAATTCATCTGTTTTTCTACTATTTAAGCCCCTGTTTGTGCGCTCTGTGAACGAAATTCCCCTCTTCCCTCTGAGACGGTACTTTCGCTCTTCCGCAGCGCACCGGCTGTCCTCTCCCTCAAAAATTGTCCCGGGAGCCGGCATCCCATCCGGCGGCCGACTCGGACGGGGCGGCCGCCGGTTCCATCCGCCATGTACGGCCGTCACTTCCCGACACAGAACCGGCTGAAGATGCCCTCAATCACCTCGTCTCCGACCGAGTGGCCGGTGATCTGTGCGAGCGCGTTCGCCGCATCTACAAGGTCGATCTCCACAAGCTCGCTCTCAAGCCCCAGCGCAAGTGCATCCACCGCCCTCCGCAGCGCCTCACAGCACCGCATCAGGCAGTCGCGGTGGCGCAGATTGTCGATCACAACCCCCTCCGTCTCCAGTACTCCGGCGGCCTCGCAGAGCGCCCGCTCCAGCTCCGGGAGATTTTCCCCCGTGCGGGCGCTCAGGCGGACAAGCTCTGGGAATCGCTCCGTAAGCCTCTGAAATGCGCCGGCGGCGCAAAGCTCCTCCGTCTCGGGCAGGTCGCACTTGTTGAGCACGCCGACCGCCGTCCGCCCAGCGGACTGTTCCAGCAGCTGCAGGTCCTCCGCACAGAGCGGTCTGCTCCCGTCAAACACACAGAGCAGCACCTCCGCACAGGCGATCTCCTCTCTGGCGCGCTCCACCCCGATCCGCTCCACCGGGTCCCCGGTCTCCCGCAGGCCCGCCGTATCGGAGAGCAGAAACCGCACGCCCCTGAGCTCTGTGCTCCCGGTGACCACATCCCGGGTCGTCCCCGAGAGCTCGGTCACGATGCTGCGCTCAGCGCGGGAGAGCGCGTTCATTACCGAACTCTTGCCGGCGTTCGGGCGGCCGCAGATCACTGTCCGCACCCCCTCTTTGATCGCCCTGCCGATGGAATAACTGCCGCAGAGCCGCTCCGCGTCGGCGAGAATCCCGCGCACCGCCTCCAAAAGCTCCCCCTCTGTAAGGCGAACAAGCCCCTCATCCGCGAAGTCGACATAGGCGAGAATATGCGAGAGCTGGGCCGAAATACGCCTCTCAAGCCCGGAAACTGCATCCGACAGATCGCCTCCGACATGCGCGGCGGCCGTGCGCGCCGCGCGGACGCTCCCCGCCTCGATCAGATCAATCACGCTCTCCGCCTCCGCGAGATCCAGCTTTCCGTTTAAAAAGGCTGTTTTTGTAAACTCCCCCGCCTCGGCCGGGGCGGCGCCCGCCTCGATCAGCCGGTCGAGCACTAGCGCCGTCACCACCACTCCGCCGTGGCAGTAGAACTCCACCGTATCGAGACCGGTATAGGTGTGCGGCGCGCGCAGCACGGCCGCCATCGCCCGATCGATCACCGCGCCGTCCGCACCTGTGATCACACCGTAGCAGAGCGTGTGACTCGCGCGGCGGGCGAGTGTCTCCCCCTCCGCCGGTTGAAAGACCCGCTCCGCAAGCTCGAGCGCCCCCGGTCCGCTCATGCGCACCACCGAGATCGCCGCATTCTGCGGCGCGGTGGAGATCGCCGCAAATGTCCGCTCCTCCCGCACGCTTACTCCTCCTCTCATACAGAGAAAGCCGGTCAAATGACCGGCTTTTCGATTTACTCTTCGTTTTTGTTCAGCACCGCCCAGAGATCCTTATCGCTCACATGGTGCTCCTCCTTCGGAGCGGGCGCCGGTCGCTCGGGCCGCTCCTCCCGTCTCCTCGGAGCGCGGTCTCTACCGCCGCGGCGGCCGGGCCTGTCCTCTCTCGCGGAACGCTCCGGCTCACCCTCGGGCGAGATGACAACTTTTCGGTTCGGCTCCACGCCGGTGCTCGAGGTGGTGACCCCCTCAAACTCCTGGAGAGTCGCATGGATAATCCTGCGCTCATACGGATTCATCGGCTCAAGGCTCATGCTCCGGTGGTACTTCACAACCTTGCTCGCGAGCTTCCGTGCCAGCCGCACCAGTGTCTCCTCCCGCTTTGCGCGGTAGTTCTCGGTGTCCACTGTCACCTTTACATAGTTCTGCTCCTCACGGTTGACCACGAGGCTTGTGAGATACTGCAGCGCGTCAAGCGTCTCGCCCCGGCGGCCGATCACAATTCCCATATCCGGTCCCTGGAGATCGACCAGAATCCGATCCTCCTCCACCCGGGTGACCGGCTCCGCCTCCACTCCCATAATGGTGAGAACTTCCTTCAAAAAGGCCGCAGCCCGATCGCTCGGACCGCTCGGAACGCTCACCCGCACCCGGGCGTTCGTCGTCTTCAGTCCAAACAGGGAGCGCGAGGGCGCCTCGATGACCTCGACTTCCGCCTCCTCCCGGCTGCAGCCGAGCTCCGCACAGCCGAGCTCGATGGCCTCCTCAATGGTTTTCGCGGTGGCGATAAACTCCCGATTCATTATTTTTCCTCCTCATCCTGTGAGATTGTGGGTTCCACACTGCTCTCAGTCTGCGGGTCCGCTGTCGCCGGTTCTTCAGCCGGCTTCTCCTCGGTCTCCCCCGCCTCGCGCGCGAGAATCCGCGCGTTGTGCGCCTTGATCTTCTCGATAACCGCCGGATCGTCCTCAAACTGATAGGAGATCACCCGGTCGGGCAGATGGTCGATAAAGTCGCTGCCGGGTTCCTTAGGCGGCTTCTTTTTGATCTGATCGGAGGGGCGCTGCGGCTTTTTCGGCTGATCGTCCGTACCGCTCTCGCCGGTGAGCTGCGCCGCCTGCATCTTTTTCTTCTTCCGGTTGGAGATCGCCGCCTCGGCCTGGGCCGCGGCGAGCACCTCTTTGGGCTTATAGATCTTGTTGAGAATAAACTCCTGCAGGATGCTGAATGCGCTGGAGAGACCCCAGTACAGTCCCACTCCGGCCGGCACCGTAAAGGCGAGCCAGACCGAGAAGAGCGGCATACCATAGGTCATAATCTTCATGCTGCCGCCCGCCGCCGGATTCTGCGGCATGCTCCTCTGGGAGTAGAGACTGTAAAGCAGCGCCGAGACGCCCGCGAAAATCGGGATGATCAGCAGCACATTGAACGCAAAGGAGGGCTGGCTCCCCAGCGACATCCCGAAGAAGTCAAAGTTGATCTGCGGCGTCCCCGCCGGGAATCCCTCCACCGACTGCGCAAGGCTCCAGTTCTTCGCCATCTTATCCGCAAGCTCGGTCTGAAAATAGGGGTTGTTCTCCGTCGCGACCTGGAACACCTCCGCGAGCTTTGTAATCACATCGTTGGAAAGCCGCGAGATGTAGGTCAGCGGGTGCTGAATCACCTGGAACAGCGAGATGATGATCGGGAACTGGAGCAGCAGCGGCAGACAGCCCCCCATCGGATTATAGCCCTCCTCCTTATAGAGCGCCATAATCTCATTCTGCATCTTCTCCTTGTTATTGGCGTACTTCTTACGGATGGCGTCCTCCTTCGGACGCATCCTCAGCTGGTTGATCATCCCCTTCTTCTGCTTGATCGCAAGCGGGGACAGAATCAGCTTTAGGAACAGTGTAAAAAGTACAATTGCAACAAAGTAGTTATTGAATAAAAAATAACAGAAGCTCAGAACATACCCAAACGGTATATTCAAAATATCCAAAATGTTCAACGCCCGGTCCTCCCATCAATTGTCAAGGGACGGGATCAATCCCGCCCTCGTGCCAGGGGTGGCACTTCAAAATTCTGCGCAGTGCAAGCCATGAGCCTTTCAGCGCCCCATATTTCGTAAGCGCTTCAAGCGCATACTGGGAACAGGTCGGATAAAACCTGCAGCAGGGCCGCTTCAGCGGCGAGATATATCTACGGTAACACTTGACTAGAAAAATAAGGATCTTTTTCATCGTTTTTCAATCAGTCCTGCGGCTTCAAACGACTTCAAAAGCGCGCTCTTCACCGCCCAGAGTCCCGAGTGCGGCGTCCGCCCGCGCGCGACAAGGACGATATCCATTCCCGCTCTCACCGGATGCTCGGCCGCAATCAGCCGGTATCCCTCTGAGAGCAGGCGGCGCGCCCGGTTCCGCTTTACCGCACAGCCGATCTTTTTGCTTGTCGTAATCCCGACCCGGTTGACCCCGAGCCGGTTCTTCATCACATATACCACGCACAGCGGCGTCACAAAAGAACGCCCTCTGGCGTAGAGCCGCTTGAAGTCGCGGTTCTCACAAAGTGATTCTCTTCTCATCAGTTTCCCTCAGATAAACAAAAAGGCCACAAAAACAGTGGCCTTGTCCAGCGATTAAAGAGAGAGCTGCTTTCTGCCTCTGGACCGTCTCCGGGCCAAGATCTTTCGGCCGCTGGCGTTTCTCATTCTCTTTCTGAAGCCGTGCTCCTTCGCTCTATGACGCTTTTTGGGCTGGTAGGTTCTGACCACTTCCCGCACCTCCTTCAATCAAAAACTCATTTTCGTTGATAACCACCGAAAAGCCTCCGCGCTGACGGCGGATTTCCGCTAGCTATCAGCACAATCGAATGCACCATACATTATAACAAGACCTCTTCGGAAAAGTCAACAAAAATTTCCGCCGAAAAAAGCGCACGGCGGATTTTCCCGCCGCGCGCTCATTTTCAGAGAGTTACTTCGTAACGGTGACCTTGGTGAGGCCTCTCGGCGCGTCGGGGTTGAGCCCCTTCGCCGCCGCCAGACGGCAGGCGAACATCTGCGCACAGGCGGCGCCCGCAAAGATCGCAGCCGGGCCCTCCGCAGCATCGGGCAGCTTGATCGCGATATCGCCCTTGTCCGCGATCTCCTGCTTGTTGGAGATGACGATCGTCTCGGCGCCGGCGCCCTTGACCTTGTCGATCATCTCGACGACGTCCTTGTCGGTCGCCTTGTCGCAGGCGAAGAGGAAGACCGGCATATTGTCGCGGATCATCGCAAACGGCCCGTGGTGGAAATCGGAGACAGCGTACGCTCTCGCGCGGACATAGCAGGTCTCCTGCGTCTTGAGCGCGGCCTCCATCGCCATCGGGTACATGTAGCCTCTCGACAGGTAGAAGCACTCCTCCATAAAGCGGAAGCGGGCCGCAAGCTCGGTGAAATAGGAGACGTCCTTGAGCGTCTCGGCTACCAGGCCCTCGATCTTCGGCAGCATCTCGAGCAGCCCCTTGTCCTCCGACCACTTTGCGACAATCTCCGCCAGCAGATAGAGCGAGGTCATGTAGGTCTTGGTTGCGGCGACGCTCTTCTCAAGGCCGCAGTTGCACCAGAGGTGGAATTTCGCCTCCTTGGCGACAACCGAATCCGGGAAGTTGGTGATTGCAACTGTGGTGCAGCCGCAGGCGTTGCCCGCCTTCACAACCTCCAGCGCGTCCGCTGCAGCGCCCGACTGGGAGACGGCGATGACCACCGCGTCCTTCAGATTGAGTTTGCCGCCGTAAGCGGTTACGACGCTCGGCGCGGCCAGGGACACCGGAATTCCCTTGAACACCTCACAGAGATACTTGAAATAGGTGCCCGCGTGGTCCGAAGTGCCTCTTGCGGCGAGCACGATGTGAGTGGGATTCGTCGCCTTCAGTTCGGCGACGAGCTTGTCCATCGTCTCTTTGTTGACGTTCTCACAGTCGACCAGAGCGCGAGGCTGCTCCATGATCTCCTTCTCCATTAAGGTCATAACATTTACTCCTCCATCCTAAAATTGCTCTTCAATTTTATCACACCGTCCCTTCTCTTTACAACCGCCTTTTTACATAAAAAGAAGGGGATTTTGCAGGCGATCTCTTGCGAAATGGGGTTTCGCGCAAAAAACGCCCGGGTATTCCCGGGCGTTTTTATACTCGAATCTACTGCTGCGGCGGGTTTTGTCCGTCCTGCTGCGGGAAATGGCCGACCGCTAAAGCCGCAATCTGCTTGAGCCCGGGAATACCCGCGTCCTTGCCCTTCGCGGTATTCACCATCGCAATAATGCCAAACACCAGGATCACAATGGAAACCGCGCCGAAAATCATGCTGAGCACCGCGCTGAGCCCGCCGAAAAAGAGCCCCAGGTAGTCAAAGCCGGAGACGCCGCTGACCGCACTTGTCACCACGCCGCTCACCACATGAATCACCTGCCCGACCAGCGCCAGGAGAAACGCCTGAATACACTGCCGGTTCAGCCACTCGTTCTTCTCCGTCGCGATGACAAAACAGAGCAGCACTCCACAGAGCAGCGTCTGACCGAGCACCGCGAGCAGAAATGCCGCAACCGTATAAAACCAGTAACAAATTCCAAATGCACTCTTCTGTCTGTTCATCCGAATTCCCCTTTCCGCCGTCTGCGCCCGGCCGCACACCGTTCCCCGCCGCGCAGAGATCTGCGGGGCTTTTCTCCATTATATACAGCCGCTCCCCTTTTTACAACCAAAAAGGGCCCCGCACAGCTTTTCTGTGTGGGACCCTTCTGAAAAAACGGTTTAATAATTCTCCGCCTTGATCTCAAAGTAGGCCTGCGGATGCGCGCAGACGGGACAGACGGCCGGCGCCTCCTTGGCGATGTGGATATGTCCGCAGTTGGCGCACTTCCAGATGACGACCTCGCCTCTCTTGAACACCTTGCCCTCGTTGAGGTTCTTGAGCAGTGTGCGGTAGCGCTCCTCGTGCTCCTTCTCAATCGCGGCGACTCCCTCGAACAGGCGGGCGATCTCCTCGAAGCCCTCCTCCTTGGCCTCCTTGGCAAAGGTGGCGTACATATCGGTCCACTCGTAGTTCTCGCCCGCAGCCGCGTCCGCAAGATTGGCGGCGGTGTCCTGAATGCCTCCGTTTACAAGCTTAAACCAGAGCTTCGCGTGCTCCTTCTCGTTGTCCGCCGTCTCCAAAAAGAGGCGGGCGATCTGCTCATAGCCCTCCTTCTTCGCCTTGGAGGCGTAATAGGTATATTTATTTCTCGCCTGGGACTCGCCCGCAAAGGCGGCCATCAGATTCTGCTCTGTTTTGGAACCCTTCAGATTCATAGATAATCCCTCCTAAATTTCTAGAAATTCTTTCCAAGGTCAGACTAACATTCCAACTCCCAAAAGTCAAGATAAATTGCGCTCTCTTTAGAGGGTTCCACATCGCTCACAGTTCTATCCGTCCGGTCGCAATCTTTTTGCAGAAGGCCGCGTCGTGCTCCACAAAGAGCAGCGTCGCCCCGCTGGAGAGCAGCATCTCCTCGAGCTGCATCCTGGCGAAGAGATCGAGAAAGTTCAGCGGCTCATCCCAGAGGTAGAGATGCGCCGCCTCCGCAAGGCTGCGCGCGAGCAGCACCTTCTTCTTCTGCCCGTCGCTGAAGGCGGAGAGCTCCTTTTCAAACTGCTCCCGGGGCAGTCCCAGCTTGCGCAGCAGGGTGAAGAAATCGGTTCGATCCAGGCCGCAGCGCTCCGCATAGTCCGCCGGTGTCCCCCGGAGTTTGTCAGTCCCCTGCGGCAGGTAGGAGAGCACCACTCCCGACGCGAGGGTGAGCATCCCCTCTCGACCGGGCGGCGGAGTGTCGAGTCCGCGCTGCGCCGCGACCGCGCGCAAAAGGCTCGACTTGCCCGAACCGTTCCCCCCGGCAAGCGCGACCCGCTCCCCCGGGTGCAGCGCAAACGAGAGCGGCGCAAAGAGCGGACGTTCTCCGTAGGAGAGGGTGAACTCCCGCGCGGAGAGCAGCTCCCCCCGCCAGGGGAGCGGGCGCAGCATGAGCGTGTCCTGCTGCTCGATCTCGCGCAGAAGCGAGCGCTTCTCTTCCGCCGCCCGCTCCCTTCTCGCCTCCACCGCTTTCGCGCGCTTCATCATCTTGGCCGCCTTGTGGCCGATCGCGCCGCGGTCGGGGCGGAGGCCCGCGATCTTCGTCCCCTTTTTGCTGCGCTCCACCGCATCCGCCCAGCCGGAGGTCCGGCGCGCGGCGGCGGAGAGCCTGTCGATTTCCCCTCTGAGCCGCCGGTTCTGCGCAAGTTCCGCCTCGTTTCGCGCCTCAAACCGCTCATACCACTGGGAGAAGGTCCCCTTCGAGACCTCGATCTCCGAGCGGCCGAGCGAGACGATGTGGTCGACGCAGCCGTCGAGAAAGGCCCGGTCGTGCGACACGAGGAGAAATCCCCGCTTGCCTCGGAGATAGGCTGCGACCTGCTCCCGCCCTCTCCCGTCGAGGTGGTTGGTCGGCTCGTCGATGAGCGGAAAGGCGTCCTCCTCGAGAAAGAGCGCTGCGAGCTGCACCTTGGTCCGCTCGCCGGGCGAGAGGGTGGCAAGCGGCCGCCAGAGCATCTCCTCGGAGAGTCCCAGAAGCGAGAGCTCCCGCGCCAGCCGCCAGCTGTCCTCCGGCGGCGCGAGCATGCTCGCGGTCCACTCCCCGGGCGGACTTCCCGGAAAGTAGCGGCAGGGGACGCTTTTCGTCACCGCGCCGCTCGGAAGCTCCCCCGCGATCAATTTCAAAAGAGTGCTCTTTCCTCTGCCGTTGCGCCCGCAGAGGCCGCAGCGCCAGTCGGTGTCGAGCGTGAGGTCGAGATGTTCGAATACGTTGTGGCAGCTTCCCTCGTAGGAGAAGGTGAGATCTGAAAGCTGAATCTGAGACATAAAAAACCCTCCAAACAGAAAAAATGGGCCGCGGGAAAACCACCCGCGGCCCAAAAAGAGGGTCGGATGAGACGATCTCCCGCAGAGCGAGCGGCAGGAGGGCATACCACTCCCTTAGAAACCGCCCGGACTTACTTGCGAGAAATCATGCGCATCCTTTCACCTCACCTCTCCAATTTTTCTCTACGATATCACTTTGCGCCGCCGCTGTCAAGCGCCGCAAGGCAGCGCAGCGCCTCCCCGTAGCCCGCAAACCCGAGCCCCATAAAGGTCTTGACACAGGCGGCGCGCACATAGGAGACCTGCCGGAAGTCCTCCCGCTTTGAGACGTCCGAGATGTGCACCTCCACCGCGGGCAGGCCCACCGCTTTCAGCGCGTCCAGCAGGGCGACGCTGGTGTGGGTGTAGGCCGCGGGATTGATGACAATCCCGTTGTACTGCCCGAGGGCCTCCTGGATCGCGTCCACCAGCGCCCCCTCGTGGTTCGACTGAAAGAACGAGACCGAAACCCCCAGCTTCTCCGCCTCCCCGCGGATATAGCGGAGCAGATCGTCGTAGGTCTCGCCGCCGTAGATCTCCGGCTCGCGCCGACCGAGCAGGTTGAGATTCGGTCCATTGATTACCAGAATATGCATCAGAGCTTCTCTCCTTCTTTAAAATGCGCGGCGATCTCCTCCGCCGTGCGGGCGATACCCTCGTTTCTCACCCGGTGTCCCGCGCACGCGAGGTAGACCGGCAGCCGCTTCTCATACAGCATCTCCAGGTTTTTTGAGAGCGGACGGCCCTCGGTCGCGAGCGCGGAGAGCTCCCGCTCGAGGAGGAATATCTCGCCGTTTTGACGGAGGGCCGCCCGGTTCTCCGCCGCGAGAGGAACCCCTCCGCCGGTCGCGAGGACAACCCCTGTCCGACGTCCGAGGTCGCATACAACCTCGCTCTCACGGGCGCGGAAGGCCGCCTCGCCCTCCCGCTCAATGTAGTCCGGCACCGGGCCGAACCGCCGCTCAAACTCGCTGTCCGTATCTAAAAAAGGGCGGTCAAGCAGCTCCGCTACCGCTTCTCCGACCGAGCTCTTCCCGCTGCCCGGCATCCCAATGAGCACCACGCTTGTGAGCTCGTGCGTGAGCGTCTCGGTGACCCGCTCCACCCGCGCCTCCGGGACCCCCTCCCCCGCGAAGAGGCGCGCCGCCTCGGCCGCCTGGCCGACCAGCATTGGGAGCCCGCCCGAGGCGGGAATCCCCTTCGCCTCCGCCTCCAGAACAAGCGGAGTGCGCAGCGGGTTGTAGATCACGTCGAGCACCCCCCGGCACTCCGGAAAGTCGGCAAGGGACAGAAGTCTCTCCCCATTGTTCGGATACATCCCGACGGGGGTGGTGTTGACGATCACCTCCGCGTCCCTGTGGGCGGCAAGGTCGTCGTAGGTGACCGGGCCCCGTCTTGAGACGGTCACGATCTCCCGCGCGCCCTCACGTCTCACGGCGGCTCCGGCGGTGAGACTTGTCCCGCCGCTGCCGAGGATCAGCACCTTCCTCCCTTCAAAGGAGACACCCGTCCGCCGGGCGAGGTAGAGAAAGCCGTCCACATCGGTGTTGTAGCCGGTGAGCTTTCCGCCCTCGTTTACCACGGTGTTGACGCTGCCGATCTCCGCCGCGCCCGGCGAGAGCGCGTCGAGCAGCGGGATCACCGCCTTCTTATAGGGGATGGTGACATTGACCCCGCGAAACGCCCGCGCCGCAAAAAAGGGGGCGAGCTCCTCCGCCCCGAGCTCCCGCAGCTCATAGGCGTAGTTTGCGAGCTGTGCGTGGATTCGCGGGGAGAAGCTGTGCCCGAGGGGCAGTCCGATCAGTCCGCACTCCATCTCACACCTCCGAGTAGCAGCCGAGCAGTATGAAGAGCTCCGGCTCCTCTGAGAGCTCGCCGAGCAGCGAGAGCACCTCGTCCGAGTAGACCGAGGCCTCCATGTCGAAATAGAAGAGGAACTCAAAATCCCGCCCGGGGATCGGACGGCTCTCAATCTTGATGAGGTTGAGTCCGAGCGCCGAGAACTTCGCGATCATCGCGTAGAGCGCGCCGGGCCGGTGCGGTAGCGAGAGCATCAGGCTGATCCGCGACGCGCCGGGATAGATGCGCAGCTCCTTTGTGATGCAGATGAAGCGGGTGAAGTTGCTCGCCGCATCCTGCACATCCTCCTCGAGAATCGCAAGGCCGTAGAGCGCGGCGCAGTCGCGCGACGAGATGGCGGCAACGTCCGTCCGCCCACTCTCGCCGACCCGCTTCGCGGCGACGGCGGTGTTCTCCACCACGGTGATCTTCGCATCCGGGAACTGCTTCAAATAGGCCGCGCACTGGCCGAGCGCCTGCTCGTGGGAGAAGATCTCGCGGATCGTCTCCTTCTTCGCCCCAGGGTTTGCCAGCAGCATGTGATTGATCTGCACCTTGATGCTGCGCAGGATGTGAAACTTATAGTGCCGCATGAGGTCGTAGACCGCGCTCACCGTGCCGTGCGAACTGTTCTCAATCGGGAGCACGCCGTACTCGCAGAGCCCCTGCTCCACCGCCTGGAACACCCCCTCAAACGACTTGAAATAGACGATGTCCGGCATCGCAAAGAGCTTGTCGCAGGCGATCTGCGAATAGGCGCCTTCCACCCCCTGGCAGGCGACCGTCCCCCGGTCGGGGAAGAGCTTCGGCGTCGACTCGAGCGCCGCTTTGATCTCCTCTTTGAGCGCCGAGCGGTCCTTCAGGAGCCGGTTCTGATAGGAGCGGGAGAGGTCCATCAGCGTGGAGAAGAGGATCTTCGCATAGCCCGCCTTATCCCCGGCGGCTTTTGTCACCCGGCTGAGGATCTCCCGCTCCCGGCCCTGTTGGAGGGTCGGGAGCGCGTGCTCCTTCTTGTAGGCCGCAACCTTGCCCGCCGTCTCCATCCGCTTTAAAAAGAGGTCGAGCAGCTGCCCGTCAATCCCGTCGATCTCGTCGCGCAAACTCTGTAAATCCATTATCCTCTCTCCTCCATCAGGTCAAGTAGTGTGATCGCCGCCGCCGACTCCACGCAGGGTGCGGCGCGCAGGACGATGCAGGGGTCGTGCCGGCCGCCGATCTCGAGCGGCTCAATCTCCCCCGTCGCGAGGTTCAGCGTCTCCTGCGCCGCCTTGATCGAGGCGGTGGGCTTGAACGCCGCGCGGAAGATGAGCGGCATCCCGCTCGTGATCCCGCCGAGCGCGCCGCCGTGGTTGTTGGTGCGGGTTTTCACCGCGTCGCCCTCTCTGTAGTAGAGGTCGTTGTTCTCCGAGCCGCGCAAATCGGCCACGCCGAAGCCAGCGCCGAACTCCACCCCTTTGACCGCCGGGATACCGAACACCGCCTTTGCGATCCGGTTCTCCACCCCGTCGAACATCGGGTCTCCGAGCCCCGCGGGCAGGCCCACCGCCGCGCACTCAATGACGCCGCCGACGCTGTCGAGCGCCCGGATGGCCTCCCACATCGCCGCCTCCATCGGCTCCCGCACCGCGGGGTCGAGCACCGGGAACTCCCGCGGCGCAAGGTCCGCCTCAGTCACCGCCACGGGGTCATACCGCCGGTCGCGGACCCCCGCAATCTGCTCAATATGCGCGCCGACCGTCACCCCGCGGCGTGCGAGAATCTGCTTTGCAATCCCGCCCGCGATGCAGAGCGGCGCCGTGAGCCGCCCGGAGAAGTGCCCGCCGCCGCGCAGGTCAACCGCGTCGCCGTAGCGGGCGCGGGCGGTGAAGTCCGCGTGGCCGGGGCGTGGGACGTCCCGGAGCTTCCCGTAGTCGCCCGAGCGCTGGTTGGTATTGCGGATCACCGCGCAGAGCGGCGCGCCGCAGGTCACGCCGTCCACAAGGCCGGAGAGAAACTCCGGCGCGTCCGGCTCTCTTCTCGGCGTTGAGAACTTGGTCTTGGCCCGGCGGCGCTCGAGAAATGCCTGGAGCTCCTCACGATCGATCCGCTCGCCCGCGGGCAGCCCGTCGATCAGCACGCCGATCGCCTCCCCGTGCGACTGGCCGAAGATGCTCACTCTCACTCTGTTTCCGATGCTAGAGGACATGGAAAATCCCTCCTAAACTTTTCAAATCTTCAAAAAAGCGGGGGTAGGACTTCGCCACCGCCTCCGCCCCGCGGATGGTGACGGCCCCCTTCGCCATCACCGCGGCGATCGCAGCCGCCATCACGATCCGGTGGTCGTTCGCGCCGTCCACAAGGCCGCCGGCAAAGCTGCCGCCGTGCACGGTGAGCCCGTCCGGCAGGGTCTCCACCTCCACCCCGAGCGCGCGCAGCAGCGCCGCCGTCGACTCAATCCGGTCGCTCTCCTTGATGCGGAGCCGCTCCCCGCCCACAAAGCGGGTCACGCCCTGCGCACGCGCCGCCGCCACCGCCAGAATGGGCAGCAGGTCGGGGATCTGCTCAAGGTCGACCACAGCGCCGCCCCCGAGCGCCGGAAGCAACTGCTCTATCGCCCGGTCCCCCTGGGCGCTCTCCCGGTCGAGCCCCGTCACCTCCACGCCGGCGGCGAGGAAGAAGGCCGCGTTCGACCAGTCCCCCTCGGGGGAGAGCTCGCCCGGCGAGCGGTACTTTTGCCCGCCCGGCACGAGATAGCCGGAGGCCGTCCGCTCCACACGGACGCCGAAGCGCTTAAGCGAGCGCAGGGTCATCTCCACATAGCCCGCCGACTGCAGCGGGGTCGAAAGAAAAATCTCCCCGCCCTCCGGCAGCAGCGGCAGCGCGAAGAGCAGCCCCGAGACATACTGACTGCTCACATTCCCCGGCAGGGTAAATCTCCCGCCCCGGAGTCCGCCCGAAAGGGTGAGCGGCAGCCGCCCGGCGTCCGCCGCCGCGCCGTGCTCCGCGAGCAGCCGGAGCAAAATCTCCTGCGGGCGGTCGGGAAGTCTCCCGCGGCCCACGAAGCGCCCTCCATGAAGTGCCGCCGCCACCGGCAGCAGAAAGCGCAGGGTCGAGCCGCTCTCCCCGCAGTCGAGGACCGGACTCCTCTCCGGGGTTTCAATCGGCGTGATCCGCAGCGCTTCACCCGCGCGCTCCACCTGCGCGCCGAGCGCCGCAAGGCACCGGACCGTCGCCCCGATGTCCTCCGACCAGTCCACCCGCTCGATCACCGTCTCCCGGTCGGCGAGCGCCGCGCAGATGAGCAGCCTGTGCGCGTCCGACTTTGACGAGATCGCGCGCACGCTGCCCGTGAGCCGACTCGGCTCTATTCTGATATCCATCCGGCCGCCCCCTCTCAAAATCCCGCTCGGATAAAGTCGAGCACGCCATCAACCTTTACCGGGTGCAGCACGCAGTTTCCGATCCGCTCGGGCAGCACCAGCGTGAGGGTGTCGCCCGCACGCTTCTTGTCGGAGAGCAGCGCCCCCATGAGCGCCTCCGGCGGGAAGGGGCTCTTCACCGGCAGCCCGTTTGCCACCAGCGCCTCGCGCACCCGCGCGGCGCAGGGCTCAGCCGAGAGGCCGTGCGCATCCGCCGCCTTGGCCATCAGCGCCATCCCGATCGCCACTGCGTGGCCGTGGGTGATCCGGTAGCCGCTCTCCTTCTCGATCGCGTGGCCGAGGGTGTGCCCGAAGTTTAAAAGCTTGCGCTCCCCCGACTCGAACTCGTCCGCCCCGACGATCGCCGCCTTCCACTCGACACTGCGCTTCACGATCGGCACGATCTCGGAGAAATCGCCCGTCTTCAGCCGGTCAAAGAACTCGGCGTCCCTGATCACCCCGTACTTCACCGCCTCGGCTCTGCCGTCGGCAAAGATCTCGGGTGAGAGGGTCTCAAAGGTGTCGCAGTCACAGAGCACGAGCTCCGGCTGATAGAAGGCGCCCGCGAGATTCTTCCCCGCGGTGAGGTTCACCCCCGTCTTTCCGCCGACCGAGCTGTCCACCGCGGCGAGCAGGGTGGTCGGCAGCTGGACAAAGGCGATCCCCCGGAGAAAGGCGGAGGCCGCAAAGCCCGCCACGTCGCCCACGATACCGCCTCCGAGCGCGACGACGAGGTCGCTGCGCGTAAGCCCCTCCCGGGCGAGAAATTCGAGAATCTCCCCGACTGTCTGGAGCGATTTGTGCTCCTCCCCGCCCGGGAAAGTGAAGCGTACCGCTTCGACACCCGCCGCGCGCAGGCTCGCCTCCACCGGCTCCGCGTAGAGCGGTCCCACCGCGCTGTCGGTGATGACCGCCGCCTTTTTGACGCCGCGCAGCGGCAGCAGCTCCCCCGCGCGGGGGAGCAGGCCATGGCCGATCACGACCTCATAAGGTTTTCCCGTGCGAATTGCAACCCGCTCCATCCTACGCCTCCTCCCCGTCGATCATCGCCTTGCGCTCCCGGCCCTCTTTCAAAAGGGCGAAGAGCGCCGCCTCGTCCCGGCTCTCCAGCGCGTCGGCGTAGCTCTGAAGATTTTGGATGAGCCCCCGCACCTCCGAGAGCAGATTGTCCCGGTTCTCGAGGAAGAGCTCGGTCCACATCTGCTCGTTTAAGCGGGCGACTCTGGTCATATCCTTGAAGCTCCCGGCCGAGAAGCCGCGGTGCTTCTCCGCCGCCTCACTCTTGATATAGGCGGAGGAGAGCACATGCGCCAGCTGCGAGGTGTAGGCGATCATCCGGTCGTGCTCCTCCGGGGTCGCGATGGTGATCGATCGAAAGCCGAGCGCGAGGAAGAGCTTTTTGAGCATGTCCACCACCTCGATGCCGACCGAGCTATCCGGCGTGAGGATCATCGCCGCGCGCTCAAAGAGCGACTCCTTCGAGTAATCAAAGCCGGAGAACTCCGCCCCCGCCATCGGGTGCGCCCCGACATAGGTGAAGGGGTGGGCCGCCGCGATCGGCCGGATTCCCTCGCAGACCTCCCGCTTGATGCCACAGCAGTCGGTAACGATCGCGCCGGGCTTGAACTCCTCGGCGTGCTCCCGCACAAAGTCGATCGTCGCGTGCGGGTAGAGCGCGATAATCACAAGGTCGCAGTCTCTGAGCTCCGCCTCGGTCAGCTCCCCGTCGATCGCCTCGGTCAGCTTCGCGCGGAGCACAACCTCCCGGTCGCGGTCAAGTCCGAGCACCGTATGCTCTGTATTCTTCGAGATGGCCTTCGCAATCGAGCCGCCGATGAGGCCGAGGCCCACTACTCCGATCTTCATAGCTCACCTCCGAGGGCGGCCGCGCGCACCGCTTTGATCCGCGCGGCAAGATTTGCAAACTGCTCCGGCGTGAGCGACTGCGGTCCGTCACAGAGCGCGTGGGCCGGATCGTTGTGCACCTCGATGATGAGGCCGTCCGCCCCCGCGGCGGCGGCGGCCAGCGCCATCGGCGCGACCAGCTCCCGGTGCCCGGTGCCGTGGCTCGGGTCGACGATCACCGGCAGATGGCTCCGGCTCTTGAGCACCGGCACCGCCGAGAGGTCGAGGGTGTTGCGGGTCGCCGTTTCAAAGGTGCGGATGCCCCGCTCGCAGAGGATGACATTGCTGTTTCCTCCCGCCATGATGTACTCCGCGCTCATCAGCAGCTCCTGTAAAGTGTTCGCAAGTCCCCGCTTTAAAAGAATCGGCTTCTCCACATGACCCAGCGCCTTCAAAAGCTCGAAGTTCTGCATATTCCGCGCGCCGACCTGGATGACGTCCACCTCCTCGAAGAGCGGCAGCTGCGAGATGTCCATGATCTCGGTCACGATCGGCAGCCCGGTTCTCTCTCGGGCCTCCAGAAGCAGGGTGATCCCGTCCCCGCGAAGCCCCTGGAAGGCGTAGGGCGAGGTGCGCGGCTTGAACGCGCCGCCGCGCAGCAGTCCCGCGCCCGCGGCCTTCACCGCCTCGGCGATGCCGCAGACCTGCTCCTCCGATTCGACCGAGCAGGGCCCGGCGATCAGCTGGAAGTTGCCGCCGCCGATCTTCACCCCGCCGACCTCGACCACCGTGTCGTCCGGATGAAACTTGCGGTTGGCGTTCTTGTAGGGCTCCTGCACCCGTTTTACCTCGTCGACGATGTCGAGCGCCTTGATGAGCTCAATGTCCACACCTGCCGTATCTCCAATCAGTCCCAGAATCGTCTGGTGCTGCCCCTTGCAGACGTTGATCTCCAGTCCCTGTGCGGAGAGCCAGTTCATCAGATTTTGAAGCTGCTTCTCCTCCGGGTTTTCCTTCAGAATGACTACCATTTTACTTTTCCTCCATTCAAAATAAAAAGCTCTGCGGCGGGTTCGCCACAGAGCTTTTAACCAAGTTTACGCGGGAGCCTCTACGCACACGCGCAAGTTCTGTCAGCAGCGGAACCCAAATAAGCCTTACCCATAAAGTAATAGGTAAAGCGGAAGGTAAAGTATCCGGCTGTGAACTTACGAACGTCCATGTAGGAACTCCTTTAATTTGCTGGTCACATTGTACCACATCCATTTTAAAAAGTAAAGTCTTCATCTGCGCTAAAAATTGGTCAATTTTCCGTCTTTGCTTTGGGCAGCATTCGTTGTATACTATCCGCGGTAATTTTTTTCTAGGAAAGGGGATTTTATGAAAAAGCTCAAAGAACTTCTGCCGGGGCTGCTCTTCTGCGCCGCGATCGCGGTCCCGTCCTATTTTCTCGGGCTCGCGCTCCCGGTTGTCGGCGGCCCGGTCTTTGCAATTCTCATCGGCATGGTGCTCGCGCTCATTCTCAAAAAACGCGACGCGCTCTCCCGCGGGGTGACTTTCACTTCCAAGAAGGTGCTGCAGCTCGCGGTGGTGCTGCTGGGATTTGGAATGAACCTCTCGGCGATCGCCAAGGTCGGGGCGCAGTCGCTTCCGATTATCCTCTCCACCATCTCGATCTCGCTGATCGTGGCCTTCCTGCTCTGCAAGGCGCTGCGCATCCCCTCCCGCATCGCGACGCTGATCGGCGTCGGCTCCTCCATCTGCGGCGGTTCCGCCATCGCGGCCACCGCTCCGGTCATCGGCGCGGACGACGAGGAGGTCGCCCAGTCGATCTCGGTCATCTTCCTCTTTAACATCATCGCGGCGCTCCTCTTTCCGACGCTCGGCGGACTGCTCGGCCTGTCGGACACCGGCTTCGGCCTCTTCGCGGGCACTGCGGTAAACGACACCTCCTCGGTGACCGCCGCGGCCACCGCCTGGGACGGGCTCCACCCGGGGGCGAACACCCTCGACGCCGCGACCATCGTGAAACTCACCCGGACGCTCGCGATTATCCCGATCACCCTCGTGCTCGCCCTCTGGCGCACCAAAAAGGAGAAGAGTGCGGCCCGGGTTTCCCTGCGGAAGATCTTTCCCTTCTTCATCCTCTTCTTCGTGCTCGCGGCGGTGGTGACCACCGTCTTCTCCCTGCCGGCGTCGGTCACCGGTCCGCTCAAGGAGGCGAGCAAGTTCTTCATCGTGATGGCGATGGCCGCAATCGGCTTTAACACCGACCTTGTCAAGCTGATCAAGACGGGCGGAAAGCCGATTCTGCTCGGCCTCTGCTGCTGGGGCGCGATCACCGGCGTGAGCCTTGCGATGCAGCATATGCTCGGCATCTGGTAACGGTGGCACGGCTCGAAAACGACCTCGGCCGTGACGATGTCCGGCGCCTGGTCCTGCGCATCGCAATTCCGAGCATGCTCGCCCAGTTTGTGAGCGTGCTCTACAACATCGTCGACCGGATGTACATCGGCAATATTCCCGGCACCGGCAGCCTCGCGCTGGCCGGTGTCGGCGTCTGCGGTCCGATTTTGACGATGGTCGGCTCGGTCGCCTTTCTCATCGGGGTCGGCGGCTCTCCGCTGATGAGCATCCGGATGGGCAAGGGGGAGATGGACGCCGCCCGGCGGATTCTCGCCAACTGTTTTCTGATGCTCTGCGCCGCCTCCGCGCTGCTGGTGCTGCTCGTCTTCCCCTTCCGGCTGCCGATGCTCCGGCTGTTCGGCGCGAGCGAGGCTGTGCTGCCCTATGCCGACAGCTACTTCTCAGCCTATCTCACAGGGACGCTCTTCTCGCTGCTCTCGGTGGGAATGAACCAGTTCATCATCTGCCAGGGCTACGCCCGGATGGGGATGTTCTCCGTGCTCTGCGGCGCAGTCGCAAACATCATTCTCGACCCGATCTTCATCTTTGTTCTCGACCTGGGCGTAAGCGGTGCCGCGATCGCAACAGTGCTCTCCCAGCTGCTCAGCTGTATCTTCGTCCTGCGGTTCCTATTTTTCGGGGAAATCCCGGTCAAAATCACCTTCGGCGGCTACAGTTGGCGGACTGTCCGGCGGGTGCTCGCCATCGGCTTTACCCCCTTTGTCATCATCGCGATCGACAACATAATGATCATCGTGATGAACGCGGTGCTCCAGCGGTACGGCGGGGCGGAGGGCGACTTTCTCATCACCTGCGCCACCATCGCGCAGAGCTTTATGCTGGTGGTCACTATGCCGCTCGGCGGCATCTCCGGCGGCACCCAGACCATCCTCGGCTACAACTACGGCGCGGGCCGTCCCGACCGGGTCCAGAGGGCGCAGCGCTGGATTTTTCTGCTCTGTGTCTGCTACACCGCGCTTCTGTTCCTGCTCGCCCGGCTCTGCGGTCCGCTCTTTGTCCGGCTGTTCACCTCGGATGCGGTCGTGGCGGAGAAGGCGTTCTGGGCAATCAAGGTCTGTACGCTCTCGATCATCCCGCTCGGTCTCCAGTATGAGATCGTGGACGGCTTCACCGCGATCGGAGAAGTAGGTCTCTCGCTGCCGCTCTCCCTCTTTCGCAAGCTCGTCTATTTTCTCGCGGTCTTTCTTCTCCCGCTCTTTCTGGGGGCGGAGGCGGCCTTTTTTGCCGAGCCGGTTTCAGACGTTCTGGGCCCGCTCGTGAGCGCGCTTATCTACTGTCTCGCGATCAAAAAGATTCTCTATCGCAAAAGAGGCGCCCGTGGAGCCGGCGTCCGCCCATGAGCGCGGATATAGACCTTCCCTGCCAAAATAGAAAGAATTCCCCGGACAGTCGCTCCGGGGAATTCTTTCTATTGGGAGAAGCTGCCTCTCATCCGCACCGACAACGCCAAAGTTTTTACAGCTTATACGCGTTTGATGTAGTCCGCCTTGCGCGGCGCCGGCGCTTTTGGCTCCTCCGCCGGATATCCGAGCGAGAGGGCCCCGATTCCCTTCATCGAGGAGGACAGCCCCCAGCGGCGCATCAGCTCCCGCCCTTCTTCCCGCTCAAACATCTGCCGCTCGCGATTGATCCAGCAGGTTCCCAGCCCCACCGCATGCGCCGCGAGCATAAGAGTTGTGAGCACACAGCATCCGTCCTCCACAAAGGTGCGCACTTCACTGTCGGCAAAGACGAGCAGCAGCGTCGGCGCGCCGTAGTAGGGGTCGCCCTCCGTCCCCCAGATCTCCGCGTTCAGCCGCGAGAGCGCGCCGATCGTCTCCGCATCCTGCACTACGACAATCTGCGCCGCCTGCCGGCCCATCCCGCTCGCGGCGAAGGTTCCCGCCCGCAGCACCGCCCGCAGCTTCTCCTCCTCCACCTGCCGTCCCTCATAGGCGCGCACGCTGCGCCTCGTCTCAATGCAGGAGAGCACCTCGTTTTTCATCGTTTTTCACCTCATTTTTCAAATATAGAAAACCTGTCTTTCACTCCGGCGAAAAACAGGTTGACCGCAAACGTCTAAACCCATTTTTCAGAGGAAGCTCTCGCAAACACAGAGAATGTGCTCTCCCTCTGAACTGCCAATTAAAAATAAAAGCATAGCACATTTGGCACACAACATCTCACTATATACCGGCATATATCGCTACATCAGACACGGCGGAAATCAAAAGCAAAAAGCCCGCAATTCCTTGAAACTCTAAGAATTGCGGGCTTTCTTCTCTGGAGCGGGTGAAGGGAATCGAACCCTCGTGTTCAGCTTGGGAAGCTGACATTCTACCATTGAACTACACCCGCAGATTTTTGACTTATTCAGTATAACAAATTTGCGGCGCAGTTGCAAGAGGGGATTTGCATTTTTCTGCCGATATTTTTAAAAGAAATTCGACAGAATCCGCACTCCCCCTCTCTTCTCCTACTCCCGCTCGGACGAGAGAAAGTCCACCGCCCGCTCCACTGCGAGCCGCACCTCCTCGGGCAGCGGTCCGCCGCCCGCATTCCGGTAGTCAAACGAGGTAGTAAACGCTGAGAGCAGCCGGTGCACCTCCCGGCGGCGGCGCTCAGTCACCTCGCTCACCGTCGCAATAAACCGGCGCAGCTCCTCCTTTTTGAGCCGCTTCTGCGCGATCTCGCAGAGACTCCGGTGGTGCGGCAGACAGAAGCTCTCCTGTGCGAGCAGCACCTCCCGAAAGCCGGGGTCGGTGTGGAACATCAGCACCACCGTGTCGAGCACCCCGTTAAAGCTGCGCTCCACCATATCGCAGACAAAGCACCCCTGCGGCGGCAGCGGCTTCTTAAAAGAGTCCGGCAGCTCAATGAAATCCACCAGCGACTCGAGCGTCAGCGCAAAGGGCAGCCGGTTCCCCGCCGCGAGCATCGCGTCGAGGTGCCGCCCGCAAAAGCCGCGCCGGTTGGTCATCTGACGGATGTCCGGCTCCATCATCGCCGGCCCCAGAATATAATCCACCGCTTTTTTCTCAAGCTTCTTCCGGAGGCGGCAGATCGGGCACCCCTCCTTCGGCTCCATGATCTCCCCCACCGGAATTTCAAAAATTTTCTCTCTCATCTTCTCACCGCTCCACAAGTGCGCGCAGCACCCGCTGCGCCGTATCATCCGCGCTGCCCTCCGGCCGCACGGTCACATCCGCATATCGCCGGTAGAGCGGAGCGCGCACCGCATAGATCTCCTCAAGGGTTGTCCCCGGCTCCGCCGCAATTCCACGCTTTGCAAAATCTCCGAGCCGCCGCGCGAGCACCGGAAGCGGATACTCGAGATAGACCACTCGGCCGAGCATCTTCAAATGGGCCATCCCGCGCTCGGAGAGCACAGCCGACCCCCCCGTGGCGATCACCAGCTCTCCGCCCGGCTGTGCGAGCAGCGCCTCCTCCTCCTTTTGCAGGAGAAGCTCCACCCCTCCGGTCAGAATCTCGTGGAGCTTGCGCCCCTCTCTCTGCTGAATCACAAGGTCGGTATCCACAAAGCCGCTGCCCAGCAGCTTTGCCAGAATCACACCCACGGTACTTTTGCCGCTGCCCGGCATTCCAATTAAAATAATACTGTTCAATGTTCTCTCCCGTTCTGCCCCCGCCGTCGCGGGTGGAGTCTGAGAGCAGCTCCACCCCATTTGGTTCCACAGGCAGAGCCTCGCGCTCCCATCAGCTCTATTATACTTTCTTTTCTTAGAAAAAGAAAGTTTTCTCTTTACACCGCCCCTGTTTTTCTATTATGATAGAAGAAAATGGGACTTGCTTGTCCCGAGAAAAACAAAACGGGGTATGTGACATGAAAGAAAAATCGAAGCGCGGTAACTTTACCTCGTCCTTCGGCTTTGTGCTCGCCGCGGCGGGCTCAGCCATCGGACTTGGAAACCTGTGGAAGTTTCCCTATATCGCCGGCGAGTCCGGCGGCGGGGTGTTCATGGTCTTCTATCTGGTCTTTATTCTGATTCTCGGTGTCCCGTTCATCATGAGCGAGACTGCAATCGGCCGAAAGACCCAGCTCTCCACCATCGGAGCGTATCGCTCCATCAATCCAAAATGGACCTTCGCCGGCATCATCGGCGTGGTGTGCGCCTTCTTTATCCTCTCCTACTACAGCGTCGTAGGCGGCTGGATTTTGAAGTATATCACGGTATTCTTCACCTCGGGCCACACGACGGCGGCGGCGCCGGGTTACTTTGCGAGCTTCACCGCAAATCCTGTCGAGCCGGTCGTCTGGCACCTGGTCTTTATGGCGTTCTGCACGGTCGTCGTGCTCTTCGGCGTTGAGAAGGGCATCGAGAAGGGCAGCAAAATTATGCTCCCGGCTCTCTTTGTGCTGATTGTCATTGTCGCTGTGCGTTCGCTCACACTGGGCGGAAACGCGATGGAAGGCGTCAAATTCCTTTTCATTCCCGATTTTTCTCAGCTCGACTCCCCTGCCAAGGTGGCCAATGTCGCCGTACAGGCGATGGGGCAGGTGTTCTTCAGCCTTTCGATCGGTATGGGCATCTCCATCACCTACGGCTCCTATCTGAAGAAGGACTCCAATCTCGTGAAGAACTCCTTCATCATCGGCGGACTCGACACGCTGGTTGCGCTGCTCGCGGGACTCGCGATCATGCCCGCAGTCTTCGCTTTCGGTTTTGAGCCGGCGGCGGGCCCGAGCCTGATTTTTGAGACGCTGCCCGCGGTCTTTGATTCGATGCCGCTCGGCAATCTCTTTGCGGTCATCTTCTTCATTCTTGTCTTCTTCGCGGCGGCCACCTCGGCCATCGCGCTGCTGGAGGTCGTCTCCTCCTTCTTCATCGACTCACTCGGCTGGAAGCGGTCGGTCGCAACCATTTCGACCGCGAGCGTGATGGCGCTGATCGGGGTCTTCGCCTCTCTCTCGTTCGGGCCGCTTAAGGATGCCACCCTCTTTGGAATGGGCTTCTTCGACTTCCTGAGCTATCTCACCGACAAGATTTTGATGCCGCTCGGCGCGCTCGCCATGTGCCTCTTTGTCGGCTACTCCTGGAAACCGAAGAGCGCGGCGGAGGAGCTCGCAATCGGGCGCGGCGGATTCCGCGCGGTCGGCCTCTATAGCGCTCTGATGCGCTTTGTCGCCCCGGCGCTCGTGATCATTATCTTTGTCGCGGGACTGATCAACAAATAATGTATGAAAAAAAGGGGACCTGTTGAGGCGCTCTCTGCAAGGACGTGAGCAATCGCGTCTGCCGAGACGGGAAACATCGGGTCTTTCCCCTTAAAAGTTCTTAGAAAAGCACCCTCTAAAGAATTACTTTAGAGGGTGCTTTTTGCGTCCACACAAGGAGGAGCGCGATAAACTGAATTTGGGATTTTACAGCTGACTCAGTATAAAACCTTGATTTTCTTCAACGGGTTTCGTTCCGTCAATTTTCAAAACAGGACAACTGAGTCGCTGTATCCATTCTTCAACCACGCTCTCCGATCTGGTTCTGACAAACTCAAAAAATCCTTCTTCCTGCTCATGCAGGTCTCCTCCCGGTAACATCCTATTGCCAAACTTTTGAAAAGAACGATTTTTAACCCGTTGCATCCGAACATTCTTTGGAGCATCCATCAAGATAACTGATTGAAAAAGGGGGTAAATCGCCTCTCCATAATCTCCTTTTACAGCAGCAAAAATAAAATTTTCATGCGCTTCTATCTCACGAAACAGCATTTTTTCGGCCTCCTCACGCGTACGTGGAGAAGCATAAATATAAGTAGGGTCTGTTTTTAGGAAAAACAGGTCTTCATTGTCTATCAAATAAAAATGCAATTTCTCAGCAAGCGCTCTTCCCAATGTGCTCTTTCCGGCGCCATTTAAGCCGCATATCATAATTCCTGTTCCCATAAACAATCCAACCTTTTTCCATTATAATGGGCTCTCATTTCTCTGTCATGTTTGGCAAAAATCAAAGGAAAGCGGTCTCCCTACGAAGTATCCTCTTCGAATCCCCTCTTTTTAAAACCGGTCGCCGAGCCACATCAGCAGCTCCATACGAACCTCCTCGCTGTTTCTCTCATGGAGCATATCGTGCCGCCCGCCGCGATAGAGCCGCAGGGTAAGATCGCGGTGCCCCGTTTTTCGCAGGAGCTCATAGGAGGCACGCACCCCGCGGCCATAGTCGCCCACCGGGTCCTCCGTCCCCGCATAGAAATAGACCGGAAGCGCTTTCGGAACGCGGCGCGCCCACTCCTCCGTATTCACCTGCTGTACCACTGTAAACAGCTCATGAAATGCGCTGACCGAGAAGCAGAAGGTACATTTTTGATCCACCCGGTACCGGTCGATAAAATCCGCATCCCGGCTGATCCAGTCATACTGGGTGCGGGGATAGGGAATGCGACGGTTATATCCGCCGAATACCAGCCGGTCAAGCTTCTCCGAGACATAGCGCGGCCCGTGCAGCTTTGTGAGCGCGGCCGCGAGCGTCCGCCCGACGCCCGCGAGCGGATTGGGCCCTCCCGTCCCGGAGAGAATCAGTCCTGCAAGCGTCTCGCCGTACTCCGCGGCATATGCCCGCGCGAAAAAACTGCCCATACTGTGTCCGAGCAGCACAACCGGTACTTCTGGATACCGCTGGCGGGCCAGTGCATTCATCGCCGCCAAGTCCTGCAGCACATACCGCGCTCCGTCCCGCTCCGCAAAAAAGCCATTTTGCCGCGTATCCCCGCTTGTCGCACCGTGCCCGAGATGATCATTGCCACAGACTGCAAATCCCCGTTTCACGAGAAATTCCGCCGTCTCGTCATAAAACGCCAGGTATTCGCACATCCCGTGCGAGAGCTGAATGACAGCGCGCGGCTCAGCCGTCCCCTTATAAAAATAGCCGGTTACCGTGTCAGAACCGTTTGAAGAGGGGAAGGTGATCCACTCTTTTTTCACTGCGTCCATTCCCAACACTCCCTTCCTATATCTCTATTAAATGTGACACAGATTGTCCCACGTGTCAAGCGGCCCCTCCGGTGCGAACGGAGGGGCCGCTTCTTTGAGAATCCGATTGAAAGTGGAGGGAGTTATCTATTTTTATTCGAATCGGGCAAAGCCCGCTCCGAATGCACGGCACCGCTCGAGACCTTCCTCATCCGGTGCCTCGTTCTGCGTCAGGCCCTGCCCCTCATAGAGCAGCGCCCCGGCAGCGGTCACCCGCCGTTCCCATTGACGCATCCACTCGCCGTCTCCCCAGCCATAGGAGCCGAAGAGAGCGACTCTGTGTCCTTTTAGCTTCGGCTCGAGCTCGGTGAAGAAAGGTTCAAACTCATCCGGCTCGAGAATTTCGTCCCCCATCGCGGGACATCCCAGCGCGAGCAGCTCATAGCCGCAGGCCTGCGCAGCGGAGCACTCCGAGACCGGGAGCAGCGATACCTCCGCAGCCTCCGCAGCCCCGTCTGCAATCGCGCGTGCCATGTCCTCCGTATTTCCTGTCTGGGACCAGAAAATAACGGCCATTTTTCTCATCAAACATTCTCCTCTCATTGCCTATGCTACCGAAAACAAGTTTACAATCGATCTGCCGGCTTCCACCTTCTGACAGAGCGCACGGCGTACGCGGTCATACCGTGCGAAGCGCTCCTTCGCTTGCTCCACATCCGCGTACACCTTCCAGTGTCCGCAAAACTGGTAGCCGCGTCCTCCGTTCTGCCAAAACCCGACCACATCCGCTACCGGATACCCCAAGAAGAGACCGATCTCATGGGGAAATTCCTTGCACTCAGAGAGACGTGTGCCAAGAATGTTTAGAAGTGTGTCAAGCGGCGCATCCGCGGGATATCCCGCCTTTCGCAGCAAGCGACTCACCTCGGGACAAGCCAGCTGTTCCGCGAGCATCTCCTCCCGATAAACGAGAATCAGCGCGCGCCGCTCACAGCGGCAGAGCATTTGAAAGCACACGCCGCTTCCCGCAAGTGCGCTCTGATACTCAACGATCAGTGCGTCGATCGCCGGAAAGCGCTCCGATGTGCAGGAGATTAAGTTGGACGGCTTCATCCCCGCAAGCGTCGGCGCACAGTGAAATGCGAGCACTCGTTCAAACTGCTTCTGCATAGCTCCTCCAACGGTTAGTCCAAACTAACTATAGTCCAAAAAAAGAAAGGTTGTAGTTAGCTTTTGCTAACCAGAGTATAACAAGAAATGCACGATGCTGTCAAGTTATTTTTCAGAATTTTTTCTCAACGTGAGTCGGGGCGGCCGCGTGCTATGCGGTCGCCCCGATTTTCCCTCTTCCTACTCCTCAAAGAGCGGCGTGCTAAAATACCGCTCTCCCGTGTCGGGCAGCACAGTGACCACCCGTTTTCCTGCTCCCAGCTCCTTTGCGAGCCGGATGGCCGCCGCCACATTGGAGCCGCTGGAGATTCCGCAGAGGATTCCCTCTTTCTTCGCGAGGTCCTTGGCTGTCTGCAGCGCTTCTCTGTCGGTCACCACACAGATGTGATCGTAGATCTCCCTGTTGAGATTGGCGGGGATTAGTCCGTCGCCAATACCCATCTGCAGATGGGTGCCGATGCTGCCCCCCGAGAGAATCGCCGCGTTCTCTGGTTCCACCGCCCAAATCGTAATCTCCGGGAACTGATTTTTCAGTACTGTGCCGATTCCGGAGATGGTCCCACCGGTGCCAATTCCGGAGCAGAAGCCGTCAATCGGCCCCTCCACCTGCTCCAGAATTTCCACTCCTGTGTGGTACTTGTGCACCAGCGGATTATCCGGGTTTTCAAACTGCTGCGGGATGTAGACGTCCGGGTCCGCCGCCGCCATCTCCTGCGCAGTACGCAGACATTCCTCAATACACGCGCCGATATCCCCCTCGTCGTGTACCAGGATCACCTCCGCGCCGTAGTGCCGCATCAGTTTCCCGCGCTCCTCGCTCACCGAGTCCGGCATTACAATTCGCACACGGTATCCCCGCACTGCGCCCACCAGCGCAAGCCCGATCCCTTGATTGCCGCTGGTCGGCTCGACAAGCGTCGTCTTTCCCGGCGTAATTTCCCCCCGCCGCTCCGCCTCGCAGATCATATTATAGGCCGTCCGCGTCTTAATCGAGCCCCCGATGTTCATCCCCTCGTATTTGACAACAATCTCCGCGTCAGAGGGTCCTGTCATATGGTTCAGTCGGATCACCGGTGTATGGCCGATCGCCGCTAAAATATCCGGATAGATCAAAACAAATTCATCCCTTCCAGCTCAATTCGCCCTTTTCCAGACGGGCGTTCTCTAAAATCAGCTCTCTTATTGTATCGAAAAAAGCAGCAGCACGCAAGCAAAAACGCTATGATACAGGATATGCACTCACGGCGAATAAGCTGCACAGCGGCCGAACAGACGGCTTCTCACAACGGTCTACCGCTGCAGCCTCACCGCGATCCGGACGGCCAATATCCACCCACTCCGCCGCATCTCACATATGCAACAATCCCCCGGAGCAAATGGAAAAAGGGGGTCACATGGAAATGTGACCCCCTCATATGCATTGTGCCGGCACCGACTTATCTTCCCAGGCAGCTTCCCGCCAAGTATTGTCAGCGCTGGAGAGCTTAA
>CAJFTX010000055.1 GCA_904420075.1 uncultured Clostridia bacterium
AAACGAGCTGCATGAGATTTTCGGCATTTTAAACGGCACAACCAATTACATTTTGACCGAAATGATTCACAGAGGGGTTGACTTTGAAACAGCGCTCGCTGAGGCGCAGGAGAAGGGCTATGCGGAGCGCAATCCCGCGGCTGATATTGAGGGGATCGACGCCTGCAGAAAAATCTGTATTCTCGCGTCGCTCGCCTTTGGGCGGCATGTCTATCCGGCCGATATCAAAGCTGAGGGGATTACCAAGGTGACGCTGGAGGATGTGAAATATGCCTCTGAGCTCGACGGCGTGATCAAGCTGATTGGTCACGCGGTGGAGCTGCCGGACGGCCGGGTATTTGCGGATGTCGCCCCCTGTATTGTAAAAAATGAGAACCCGATGGCGGGCGTTTCGGATGTGTTCAACTGCATCCTGGTGCGCGGCGATATGATCGGCGACGTGATGTTTTACGGCAGAGGCGCCGGAAAGCTGCCTACGGCGAGCGCAGTTGTGGCGGACGTAATTGACGAGGTGAAGCATCTGAAGGCGAGAAAATTCCTCTCCTGGGTGGACGCCGGCAGCGATTTTGTCGCGGGAGAAGACGCCGTAACGGCGGACTTCTTTGTGCGTGTAAAAGGGGAGATCCCGGCCGAGTTTGCGGGGGCCACTGCGGTCAAGTCTCAGGTGGAGGGCGAATCGGCCTTTGTTGTGTCGAATGTGAATGTCGCCGCTTTCCATAGAAGTTGCGCGGCGATTCCGAATCTTGTATCCAACTATAAAATTGTAAAGTAGGAGAACGCAGATGAGTACGATTGTCCAGAAGTTTGGTGGGAGCTCGGTAGCGAATGCGGAGCGCGTGTTCAATGTGGCGCGCCGGGTGACAGACACTTATAAAGAGGGGAACAGTGTTGTTGTGGTCGTATCGGCGCAGGGCGACACGACCGACGATCTTATTGAGAAGGCAAAAGAGATCAACGAAAATCCCTCCAAGCGGGAGATGGATATGCTCCTCTCCACCGGTGAGCAGATTTCGATCTCGCTGCTCGCGATGGCAATTGAAAAGCTCGGGTTTCCGGTGACCTCTCTGACCGGCTGGCAGCTTGGAATGCACACCGATGCGAGCTATGGCAGCGCGCGGATCAAGACGGTTGACACCGAGCGCCTCCAGAAGGAGCTCGATAAAAAGAAGATTGTTATCGTGGCGGGCTTTCAGGGAATCAATAAGTACGACGATATTACCACTCTCGGTCGAGGTGGCTCGGACACTACGGCGGTCGCAATTGCGGCGGCGCTCAAGGCAGATCTCTGCCAGATCTATACCGACGTCGACGGCGTCTATACTGCGGACCCGCGTAAAGTAGAAGGGGCAAAGAAGCTCGACGAGATCTCGTTTGACGAGATGCTGGAGCTCGCCTCACAGGGGGCGCAGGTGCTCCACAACCGCTCTGTGGAGATGGCGAAGAAATACAACGTCAATCTCGAAGTCGTTTCAAGTTTTGACCGGGTGCCGGGCACCAAAGTGAAGGAGGCAAATAAAATGGAAAAAATGCTGGTCAAGGGTGTCGCAAAGGACTGTGACATCGCGCGTATTTCGCTTGTCGCTATCCCGGACACCCCCGGAATTGCGTTTCAGATTTTCTCCACGCTTGCGTCGAAGAAAATCAATGTCGATATCATTCTGCAGTCGATTGGAAGAGACGGGAAAAAGGACATCAGCTTTACTGTCCCGGAGAGCGAATTACAGACTGCGCTCGAGGTGATTCAGCCCGTCGCAGATAAGTTGGGAGCGAAAGAAGTGCTCCACCGCGAGGACATTGCGAAGGTCTCTGCGGTTGGTGCGGGTATGGCAAATAATCCGGGAGTCGCTGCAAAGATGTTTGAGGCGCTGGCCGATGCGGGTATTAATATCCATATGATCTCCACCAGTGAGATTAAGATTTCGGTACTGGTCAATATCAAGAACGCCGACCGTGCGGTGCAGGCGATTCACGACAAATTTGTCGGCTAATAAAGGTACAAAACGGGCGGGAAAATTCCCGCCCGTTTTTCGTATGGAAATGACGATAAAAAGAAAGCAGGGAAGAGGCCTTACCCCTGTCCCATATTTTTACTTGAAAGCGATTTATGATTGGGCGCTGTTCTCATGTTTTTTACAGACGTCGACCCAGCCAAGACTGCCGGAGAACTGCTCAAGCTCAGAAAGAGTGAGCTCAATGGCGCTGTTTTCGCTGCCACAGGCGGGAAAAACCGTATCAAAACGGCGGAGAGATTCGTCTAAATAGACGGAGACCCCGGGATTTACCCCAAAGGGGCAGACGCCGCCCACAGCATGTCCCACAGCGCGCTCCACTTCAGCGGCGGGGAGCATTCTCGCCTTGATGTGAAATGTAGTGCGAAATTTGGCGTTGTCAATGCGGACGTCTCCCGCAGTGACAATCAACAGCACCCCGTCCGAAAGAGAAAAAGAGAGCGTTTTGGCAATGCGGCAGGGGGCGCAGCCGAGCGCCTGCGCGGCGAGCTCGACTGTGGCGGAGGAGGTGGGAAATTCCTGAATCCGTTCCGCTGCGCCGAACTGTGCGAGATGTTTTTTCGCTGTTTGAAGTGCCATAAAATCCATCCTTTCTAAAAGAGAGAGAGCTGAGTCGTTTCCGCGTTTGAAAACGGCTTGTGGTAGGAATCGCTGACGTCATATTTCTGATAGAGCGCCTGAATGCGCGTGCGCATCCGCTGTTTGTACTTCTGATCGAGACAGCCGCTCTGATAGAGCCGGACAAGAGAGAGATACTGCTTGGGAAATTGTTTGCGCAAAAAGGCGAAAAACTGCTCTTTTGTCTGTCCGCGCAGATTTAAAGGGTCGGTGATCAGATAGTCGATTCCGCAGCGTTTGACCGCTTCGAAGAGGGAGGAGAGATTTTCCTCTGTGTCTGTCAGGAGCGGAATCACCGGCATCGCGTGCAACCCGGTATGCACCCCGGCGCGGGAGAGATGCTCGAGCATCCGGAGCCGCCGTTCCGGGGGAGAAGCGCCCGGCTCAAGCGCTGCTGCAAGCGTGGGATCGAGTGTTGTAATGGTTGAGGCGATATTTACATAGGCGACAGTGGAGAGCTCACACACAAGCTCAAAATCCCGCAGCAACAGATCCGACTTTGTGGAGAGAACGGTAGGGATGCGATAGCGGATGAGGAGTTTCCAGATCTCCGGCATCAGACGGTAGTGCGCCTCGGCGGGCTGATAGCTGTCGGTCACACCGCCGAGATTTAAAATAAAATCCCGTCTCTGCCGGGAACGAAGAAACGCTTCCAGCCGCTCGGCGACATTCTTTTTTACATAGATATCCGAGAAAAAGTCGCCGGAGCCGAGATAGCCGTGCGAATAGAGCGCGAAACAATAGCGGCACCGGTGTTCACAACCGCGGTAAGGATTTAGGTCGAACGAGTAGGGCAACCGCTCGGATTTGACCTGGTGCACGGCGGATTTTACCGTAGTCTCAAGATACACAGAATTCCTCCTTTCCGGCGGTTTGTTTTTAGTATACACCAATCCGGTTGTTTTAGGGGGAAGAATGTGGTAAAATAATTAAATTAAAAATGTTTCATTAGGGGATTACAATGGAGAGAAAAGAGATTGCAGGGCTATCCTTTATCAGTGCGACACTAAATGAAGCGGTAGATGAGGCGCTTCGCCTGATTCTCACGGGGAAGGGGGGGATGGTCGTCACCCCCAACGCCGAGATTGGCAAACTGGCGATTGACGATCCTGACTTCCGCGCGCTGCTTTCAAGCGCAGACCTGGTAGTGCCGGACGGAGCGGGAGTGGTTCTCGCAGGGAAGCTTCTGGGAGCGGGGCTCAAGGGAAAGATCGCGGGGATTGACTTGGGGCTTGCACTGTTGCCGCGGCTTGCGGAACATGATCTGCCGCTCTTCCTGCTCGGGAGCAAGCCGGGCGTGGCGGATGCTGCGGCGGAGAAGCTGTGCGGACAGGTGCCGGGGCTTACGATCTGCGGCACCCAGCACGGCTACTTTAAAGAGGACGAGGAGATTGTAGCGCGTATCCGTGAGAGCGGAGCAAAAGCGCTCTTTTGCTGCCTTGGTGCGCCGAAGCAGGAGCAGTGGATGAACGCACATAGAGCGGAGCTGCCGGGCGTGCTGATGCTAGGTCTCGGCGGAACGCTCGACGTTGTGGCGGGCAATGTAAAAAGAGCGCCGGATTTCTTTATCAAGTGCAATTTGGAGTGGTTTTACCGTCTGCTCAAGGAACCGCGCCGGATTGGAAGAATGATGAAGTTGCCGGCCTATGAGCTCGATGTATTATTACTCAAGTTGGGACTGAAAAAACTGAAGGGCCGGGAGGGCTGAGAGTGTGGGCAGGCTGATTGTAATTGACGGGCTGGACGGGAGTGGAAAAGAGACCCAGTCAGAGCGACTGCTCGCAGCGCTGGAGAAGAAAAAGTTGCCGGTGAAAAAGGTGGAGTTTCCGACCTATGGGAAGTCCTCCGCTCTGATCGAGATGTATCTCGGAGGAGCATTCGGCGCGCACGCGGGGGATGTGAATGCCTATGCCGCATCCACTTTTTTTGCGGTGGACCGGGTTGCCTCCTATCTCGGAGATTGGAAGGCATTTTACGAGAAGGGCGGCACAGTGCTCGCGGATCGCTACACCACCTCGAATGCGATTCATCAACTCTCAAAGTTGCCGCAGGAGCAGTGGGAGGAGTTTCTCACGTGGCTCAGCGAGTTTGAGTTTGAAAAGCTCGCACTTCCGAGGCCGGACCTTGTGATTTTTCTCGATATGCCGTCGGAGATTGCGGATCGGCTGCTCGCGGTGCGGTATGCGGGCGATGAGACGAAAAAAGATCTGCACGAGCGGGACCGCGCCTATCAACGGCGGTGCCGGGAGGCGGCGCGATACTGCGCGGAGCGGCTCGCCTGGCGAATAATCAGCTGTGTGGAAAATGGGGAGCTGCTGACAAGGGAGAAAATTGCGGCCAAGGTGTTGGCCGAAGTGGAGAAGGATATAGAATGCTAGAATTTAAGGAACTGGAGATCACAGATAAGGACCTTGTAAACCGCTATTTGGAGAAGTGCGGACGGCGCAACTGCGAGTCAAATTTCAGCACAATTTTTAACTGGGGCGGCGCGCTTGGTACCAAACTTGCCCTCACGGAGGGGACGCTTTTGCTCAGCTTTGAACGGAATGGAGATGTTCTCTTCTATCCGCCGCTCGGAGAGCATGTGAACAAAGCGGTGCAACAGACAATTGATTATGCAAAGCAGCAGGGAAAGGGACTGCAATTTGTTACACTGAGTGAGGCGATGGCGGGGGAACTCTGCGAAGAGTTTCCGGAGTTCTCGTCGGAGTGCAACGAGGATGACAGCGACTATGTCTATCTCGCAGAAAAACTTCAGACACTCTCGGGGAAAAAGCTGCACGGGAAGCGAAATCACATCTCCCGCTTTGAAAAGACTTACGCTTATGAATTTTCCCTGATTGGGCCGGCGGACTATGACGCCTGTCTTGAGATCAATTATGAGTGGTGCCGGCAGAATGGAAGCTGCGCCTCCGAGAGCGCACAAAATGAACTCTGTGCTATTCGACGCTGTTTTGCGAACTTTGAACAGCTGGATGTGACCGGTGGAATCCTGCGGGTTGATGGAAAGCCAATTGCCTTTACAGTTGGATCGAGGCTCTATCCGGGGAGCGACACATACAATATTCACTTTGAAAAAGCGCTTGACGGGTATGAAGGAGCTTACCCTGCAATTAATAAATATTTTGCCAACACACTGCCGGAGAATATTGTCTTTATCAATCGGGAGGAGGACATGGGAGTTCCCGGATTGCGCAAGGCAAAACAATCTTACCGTCCTGAGTTTCTGGAGCCGAAATACCGGTTGCGCTATAGAGGATAGTTTATGTTTTGCTGTACAGAACAGGAGAAGAGAGAGCTGATCGCCCTTTGGCATCAGGCATTTGGAGACAGAGAGCGGGAGATCGAGACTTTTTTCTCCCGTTTTTCCAAAACGGGAGAAGTGCTTTTCGACCGGGATGAGGGGCACGTGGTTTCGGCGCTCTATTTGTTGCCGCAACAGCTCTGGTTGCGGGGAGAGAAGTATCCGGTGGCCTATCTCTATGCGGCGGCAACCGATGAGCGCCATCGGGGCGGCGGACGGATGGGCGGACTGATTGCGCGCGCTTTCTCACGCTGTGAGGAGCAGGGGATGGCCGCGTGTGTAACGCTGCCCGCGAGCGACAGCCTCTACGGCTACTATGAGAGATTTGGATTTGAGCCCTGTTACGGACAGCGTCTGGCGCGGCCGCGCGTAGGAGGAGAGCTGCCGAAAGGGATCAGGCCTGGTCTGGACTACCGGCATTACTGTGCGGTACTGGAGCGGACGGAGTGCGCTCTGGTGAAGAGCCGTGAGACATTTGAGACGGCGCTCTCCTATCCGGGGGTATGGACGCTCTCATTTGAGGGCGGCTACGCCGTTTTTGACCGGAAACAGATGGTAGACGCTGTGGGAAACGGCCTGGATGCACTTGCAATAAATGAAAAGCAAAATACCTTTACAACAAATTCGGACTATATGGGAGAACCGGTGCGCTATGGGAGCATCAAGTGCTTTCGTGCACTTCCGGCGGGACTTCCGGAGCGATTATATCTGACGATGATGATGGAGTGAGAGAGATGGTATATGTACTTTTGGCAGATGGATTTGAGGAGATAGAGGCGCTGACGCCGGTGGACTTGCTCCGGCGCGCGGGCGTTGAGACGGCGACGGTGGCGCTCCACGGTACGCGGGCGACCGGAGCGCACGGTATCACAGTGGAGGCGGATCTCGCGTTCGAATCGATGGAGGAGCCGTGTGAACTGCTGGTTCTGCCGGGCGGCAAAGGATACCGTCTGCTCGACGAGGACCCGAGAGTGGATGCCCTGCTGCGGGAGCGGATGAGAGCGAAAGCGCCGGTTGCGGCGATCTGTGCGGCGCCGACCATTCTCGGCAAGAGAGGTTATCTGGACGGGATGTCTGCCACCTGTTTTCCCTCGATGGAGGGAGAGATGGGAGCGGCGGCGCTGAGCGCACAGCCGGCTGTGCGCTCAGGACAGGTGGTCACAGGCCGCGCGGCGGGCGCGGCGACCCAATTCGCGCTGGAGCTCATACGGCTGCTGCGCGGGGAGGATATGGCGGAGCAGATCCGCCGGGAGATCTGTTTTGGCGATGTGTGAGGTTGTGCGGGAAAAGCAGCTGCTGCGCGCGGCGTGCAGGGCGCGGCGCGCGCAGCTGTCCCCCGAGATAAAGAGCCTGAGAGATAGAGAGATCGCGACATTTTTGCTGCAGAGTGAGTTTTATCGAAAAGCGGAGCGGCTGCTCTGTTACAGCGCAACGCCCCGTGAGGTGGAGACCGCATCGCTGATTGACCGTGCGCTCGCGGAAGGAAAACAGGTGGCGCTGCCGCGCTGCTTGGACGAGGGACATATGGCCTTTTTTGAAATTCACAGCCGCGCGGAGCTGGTGAAGGGGCAGTTTGGCCTGCTGGAACCGAGAGCGGGACAAAGCGCTGTCTCCGCGGCGGATTATGGGCTCTGTATTCTGCCGGGACTCGCCTTTGACCGGACGGGCTGCCGGCTCGGCTATGGAGGCGGCTACTATGACCGCTATTTCAAGGACTACTCCGGTGTGAAAGTTGCGCTCTGCCATATGGAATTTGTAAAAGAGCGGATTCCGGTTGGACAGTTTGATCTGCCTGTGGACTTTGTGGTGACGGAGAAGGGCGTTCTTTCTTGTAAATAACGAATTTTTGTGGTAAAATATTTTCTTAACCAGCTGTTTGAAAAAGAGCGGCTGGAGAGGAGAAACTGTTCGTCGAAGAAAAATCAGGTGCGGTTTTCCGCCCGGATACTCGGAGTGAATATGGCAAAACAGACGGCACAGGGGCATTCCCCTGAAAAAAAGAAGAATAGCGGACGGAAGGGACAGACCAGGCGGTATCGGATGTTTATCTTTGTCTGTTCGGCCCTCCTGACCACGGGGCTGGTCCTCATCGCAAATGACTTTTTGGCCATTACCAAAGGCGACAAGCCGGCGACGGTTGTCATTGAGGAGAATATGTCTGTCGGGGAGATTGCAGATGTGCTGAAGGACAACGGTGTGATTCAGTTTAAATGGCCGTTTGAGCTGTTTAGCACGATTACAAAGAGCAACGATCGCTACAAATATGGGACCTACGATCTCAACAGCAACATGGACTATCTCGAACTCATTTCACGACTGAAAAAACGGGCACAGTCGGACTCCACAGTCTGGGTGACGATTCCGGAGGGCAGAGAGCTGCGCGAGATCTTCGAGACGCTTGAAGAGAACGGGGTGGCCACCGTGGAGGGCCTCACGAATGCGATGAACACGCACGAATTTGATTACGCATTTTTAAAGGATTTACCGGAGCGGGAGAACAAACTGGAGGGCTATCTCTTTCCGGACACCTACGAGTTCTATAAAAATGAGGACCCGGTCAATGTGCTTGACAAGATGCTCAAGAATTTTAACAACAAATATGATGAGGAGTGCCAGGAGCGTGCCAAGGAGCTCGGCATGACGACGGACGAGGTGATTACGCTCGCCTCAATTATTGAGAGAGAAGCCGCAAACGACGATGACCGCGACACAGTGGCCTCAGTCTTTGTAAACCGTCTGAACAGCACCGAGTACCCCTATCTGCAGTCCTGTGCGACGGTGCAGTATGTGCTAAAGGAGCGCAAGGCGGTTCTCTCGATCGAGGATACCAAGATTGACAGCCCCTATAACACCTATCAGCACAAGGGGCTGCCGGTCGGACCGATTGCCTCGCCCGGAAAGGCATCGATTGAGGCGGCGCTCTGGCCTGAGGAGACGGATTATTACTTCTTTGTGCTCGGCTCGAATGGGCAGCATATCTTCTCCAAAACGCTTGCGGAGCACAACCAGGCGATTAAGGACGCAAATGCCGACACCTCCTTTGGGACGGGGACGGTGAGATAATGCGTGTACCGGAACTTTTGGCCCCGGCGGGATCGCTCTTCAAATTAAAGGTCGCCATCCTGTATGGTGCGGACGCGGTGTACTGTGCGGGAAAGGCATTTGGCCTGCGGGCCGCGGCGGAGAACCTGAGCTTTGAGGAGCTGAGGGAAGGGGTCCAGTTTGCCCATGAGCGGGGGAGACGAATCTATCAGACGCTCAATGTGATTCCTCGGGAGGACGACCTTGAGCGCCTGCCGGAGTTTATAGAGACGTCCGCCCAGACAGGAATAGACGCCTTTATTGTGAGTGATCCGGGAGTATTTTCTCTCGTGAAGAAGTATGCCCCCGGGACAGAAATTCATATTTCCACCCAGGCGAATATCACAAATCATCTCACCTGTGAGTTCTGGAAGGAGCGGGGAGCGAGCCGGGTTGTGCTCGCGCGGGAACTGACGCTCCAGGAAATTAGGACGATTGCGAAAAACAGCGGGATCGAGCTTGAAGCCTTTGTGCACGGGGCGATGTGCGTCTCCTATTCGGGCCGGTGTCTCATCTCCAACTATCTCGCCGGCAGAGACAGCAATGGCGGCGCCTGCGCGCAGCCCTGCCGCTGGAGCTACGCGCTGATGGAGGAAAAGCGGCCCGGCGTCTATCTCCCGGTGGAGGAGGACGAGCGGGGAACCTATCTCTTTAACTCGAAGGATCTCTGCTTGATCCGGCGCCTCGGAGAGCTCTGGAATGCGGGGGTCTGCAGCTTTAAGGTGGAGGGAAGGGTCAAGAGCGAATTCTATCTCGCAACGGTAATCGCGGCCTATCGCAGAGCGATCGATGCGCTACTGAGAGGGGAGCCGTTTGACCCGACGTTGCTCGAGGAGGTCGAAAAGGTAAGTCACAGAGACTACTTTGAGGGCTTTCTTGACAGCGCGCGGGAGCAAGGGGAGATTCCGGCCTTTGCCGGCTATATCAGAGACTATGAATATATGGCGCTGGTGGAGACGTTTGACTCCAAGCGGGGAGAGGCGAAGATTCGCCAGCGCGGTAAGTTTTATCGGGGGGATCGGCTGGAGCTGGTCTCACCGGGAGCGAAGCCGCGTGAATTTGTTGCAGAGGAGATTCGAAATGAGGCGGGCGAGCCTGTGGAGAGCACGCCGCACGCGGACGAGCGACTCACGATTAAACTGCCGTTTGAGGCGGCGCCTTTTGCGATGCTCCGTAAAAAGATGAGGTGAGCGCTGTTGTTTGAGAAGAGGAGCTATGAGCGGGAAAATTTTTCCGAGTGGGAGATATTGCTCCCGGAATTGAGCGGGAGACGGTTTGTTGAGTGCAGCTTCGCCGCTGCGGATTTTTCTGAGCTTGGCCGGTGTGTCCGGTGCACATTTGACCGCTGCGATTTTACGATGGCGAGATGGAACGGCGTAGAGATCAAAGATTCTGCTTTTCTGGGGTGCAACTTCAAATTTGCCAATTTTTTTGCGACGGTGTTTGACCACTGTAAGATGACCGGCTCGAGTTTTGCCGAGGCGGAGAGCGAGCTGATGACCATTGACGGAGGCGACTGGTCCTATACGGAACTCCGGGAAATCCGCTTTGACCGGAAGCAGCTGAGGAGGATTGACTTCACCGGAGCGGATCTCACCGGCGCACGTTTTATCAAATGTCGGGTGGAGAACTGTACTTTTCGGGAGGCGGTCACTGACCGGCTCAGCTTTTGTCAGTCGGATATCAGGGACTCCACTTTTGAAGAGGTGGATCTGCTATCGCTCGATCTCAGCGGAGCGGTGGTGGATCTCGGACAGTGCGTCGCGCTTGCAGAGGCGGCCGGCGCAATTTATCGGGGATGATGGTCCGCAGCGCAGACAGCGCTGCGGACTTTTTGCATCCCGGCCTTATTCGGGCCGATTCAAGAATATTGACGATTCGGGGAAGGGATTCCGTCGGGGCGGTATTTGGCGAGCCGTCTCTGTGTGGAATATGTTGAAGGCTGCCTTCACAGCGGCATGTTTAAGGGATGGAGCGGCCCGTGCTGTATCCGCAAGCGCTTTGCCTGAGATGCAGACAAGAGTTGGCCGGAGCGCGGAAAAGTATATTTTGACACTGCATTCTTCTGAGTTGACGAAAATGACGAAAAAAAACTGCTACACTGGAGATGAGGAGGGATGCTATGACATACTATTCACAGAGAGACCCGCGCTGGGCGGAGGTGGTTTACTCGGCACAGCCGCCGCATACTGAGACGATCAAGAGTGCGGGATGCGGAATTTGCTGCGCGGCGAGTATCATTTCGAGTCTTGCGGGCGTGACGGTGGAGCCGCCGGAAATGGCGGCGTACTCGGTCAAAAACGGTTATCGGATCGACGGAGTGGGAACGGCGAACGCGCTCTTTCCCGCTGTCTGCAAGGCGTATGGCCTGGCTTTTCTGGAGACGCACAGCGCCGCGCGGGCGGTTCAGTGCGTGGAGGAGGGGGGACTTGTGGTCTGTGGTACGAGCGGAAAACCGCGGGGGATCTTTTCAACCGGCGGCCACTTCTTTCTGCTCACCGGACGCGAGGGGGAACTGCTTCAGTTTTTTGACCCGGACAGCTATGCGGGGAAATATCAGAGCTATGGCAGACAAAAATACGCCCTGGTAAAGGAGGGGTTTGTGTATGTACGGCAGGAGTATGCGGACCCGGAGATCAACCAGTATTACTGCATTACAGGGGAGGGACTGACGATGAGACAGTATGAGGAGCTGTCGGCGCGGCTGGCAAAGTTGGAGGCGCCGGAGATGATCTACAACTATGTGGATGAGAATATGCCGGAGTGGGCGAGAAGCACGGTGCAGAAGCTGATGGACAGAGGATATCTGCGCGGCACAGATGAGGGACTGGGACTTGACGACACGATGCTGCGTGTACTTGTGGTTCTTGACCGCGCCGGCGCATTTGAAAAATAGCGGCTAGAGGCGCGCTCTTTTGGACATACTTGAGTTGGGTGATACGATGTACAAAAGAGGAATGATTTTGTTTGCGGCGCTTGCGGGAATGTTTGTGATTTTGATGGGGCGAATTGCGATTCTGCCCTATCTGGATGACAGCAGAGCGGTGAGCGCCGCCCAGCTTCAGCAGAGCAAAAAACTAATAATCGGGGAGAAGCGCGGCGTGATCTACGACCGGGAACTCCAGCCGATCACCTTTCGTGATCGGGAGTACCGGGCTGTAGTGATGCCCGCCCAGTGTGAGAATGTCGGGGAGCATATCGGACTGCTCGCGACCGAGAGTGCACTCACCGTTGCGGAACTCCAACAGAAATTTGCCTCCAAAAGCCCATTTGTCGTGACGACCAGAAGGAAACTGGAGCGGTGTGACTGTATTCGCAGCTTCGAGGTGGAGAGCGATAACGCCGCCTACCGGCTGCTCCACCATGTGGTGGGGGATCTTGACAGCAAGGGGGAGGTCGGAAAGTCGGGGTTGCTGCTGGGATTTGACGAATTTCTAAAGGAGCGAGACGGAGAGGTCTATGCTGAGGTGCCGGTCAATGCGATGCAACAGCAGCTCACAGGACTTTTGCCCAGCTTTGAGGAGCGAAACTACTACCAGAAAAACGGCCTCTCGCTCACGGTGGACGCCGAGATTCAAAAGATTGCAGAAACGGCGGCGGACTCGATCGAGCGGGGGGCGATTGTGGTGAGCGATGTGCACACGGGGGAGCTGATTGCTCTGGTGAGCAGACCGGACTATGACGGAACGAAGATCGCGGACTATCTCGAATCGGAAGATGCGGAGCTGCTGAACCGCTGTTATCAGAGTTACAATATTGGATCGGTCTGGAAACTGATGGTGCTGGCCTCCTATCTGGAGGATGAGGGGGAACTGCCGGAGTTTACCACCTACTGTCCCGGATATGTCGATGTAGGTGGACAGCGCTTTGCCTGTCACAAGGAGACGGGACACGGAACGGTGGACTGTAAGACGGCGGTCGAGCAGTCCTGCAACGTCTACTTTATCAATCTTATGCTCTCTGAGATGAAGCTTGAGCGGGTGATCGACCTTGCGGCGCGCTTTGGCGTGGGGGAGGGCTGGTATCTCGCGCCGGGCAATGCAGCGCAGGCGGGACGGCTTCCGACCAATTATAAAAGACCGACGCTCGCTCTCATTGCGAATACGGCGATCGGCCAGGGGGATGTGATGATGACGCCGGTGGACGTCGCCTATTTTATCGGAGCGATCGCGAACGAGGGATTTGCCTGCGAGCCAAGCCTGATAAGGGGGGAGGTGAGAGAGGGGGAGGTGATCCCTTTTACAAGCGACCGGTCAAAGAAGAAACTCCTCTCGAAAAAAACTTGTGAGCTGCTCTGTGAGCTGATGATAAGTACGGTGGAAAACGGGACCGGGAAATCTGCGCGGCCCGAGACGGGCGGCGCGGGGGGAAAGACGGCCTCCGCAGAGACCGGGATGCGGGAGGATGGAGAACAGGTGGTACACGGCTGGTTTGCGGGTTTCTATCCGGCGGAACAGCCGCAGTATGCGATCGTGGTGCTCGTGGAAAACGGCAGAAGCGGATCGCAGAGCGCAGCCCCTGTTTTTCGCCAGATCGCAGATGGGATTGCAGGCTTGACAAATGGATAGTCTTTTGGGTAAAATTAAATAAATGCGATGACCAAGAGAAGTACGCGGCGGCGGGGAGCAAAGAGAGGGAGTATGAGGTGAGAGCTCCTGTTCCGGCCGGGCGGAAAGCCACTTGATGAGCACCGCGCGAAAGCTGCGGCGTCCCCCGCGTTAAGGGTTTGAGCGGCGTGAGAAGTTCTCACGCAACAAGGGTGGTACCGCGGAAAGTGATTATTTGCTCCCGTCCCTTCGATAAGAGGGATGGGAGCATCTTTTTTCGCCGCGAGCAGTATGAAACAAAGGAGATTGAAAACAAGATGAAATGGATGGGCCTCAATGAAATCCGCGAGAAGTTTCTCTCATTTTATGAGAGCAAGGGACATCTGCGCATGCCGAGCTTCTCGCTCGTGCCGAGCGGAGACAACTCTCTGCTGCTGATCAACTCCGGCATGGCGCCGCTCAAGCCGTATTTTACCGGTGTTGTGCCGCCCCCCAGAAGCCGGGCGACTACCTGCCAGAAGTGTATCCGCACGCCGGACATCGAGCGGGTTGGAAAAACGGCCCGGCACGGGACCTTCTTTGAGATGCTGGGAAATTTCTCATTCGGCGACTATTTTAAGCGGGAGGCGACCGCCTGGGCCTATGAGTTTGCGACCAAGGTGATGGAGCTCCCTGCCGAGCGAATCTACATCTCGGTCTATGAGGAGGACGACGAGGCGCGGGAGATCTGGGTCAACGAGGTCGGCGTCGATCCGTCTCACATTGTGAAGATGGGCAAGGAGGACAACTTCTGGGAGATCGGCACCGGCCCCTGCGGTCCCTGCTCTGAGCTCTACTTTGACCGCGGCGAGAAATACGGCTGCGGTAAGCCGGACTGCGGCGTCGGCTGTGAGTGCGACCGGTTTATTGAGTTTTGGAATCTGGTGTTCACCCAGTTTGACAGCGACGGCAAGGGCAACTATACAAAACTTGCCCACCCGAATATCGACACGGGAATGGGCCTTGAGCGGCTTGCGACCATCATGCAGGATGTCGATAACATCTTCGAGGTGGACACCATCGCAAACGTGCTCAAAAAGGCGGCGGAGATCGCCGGAGTGAAGTACGGCGAGAAGGAGGAGAGCGACGTCTCCCTCCGCGTGGTGACCGACCACATCAGAAGCACAACCTTCCTCATCTCGGACGGCGTGCTCCCCTCAAATGAGGGCCGCGGCTATGTGCTGCGCCGGCTGCTCCGCCGCGCGGCGCGCCACGGGCGGCTGCTCGGGATTACCCGGCCGTTTCTGGCCGAGCTCTGCGACGTGGTGATCAAGGAGAGCGGCGGGGCGTATCCGGAGCTTGTGGAGAAGGCGGACTATATCAAGAAGGTGATCTCCGAGGAGGAGGCGCGGTTCGATCAGACGATCAGCGAGGGACTGCGGCTGCTCGGCGGCATCATTGAGAAGAGCGACGGCAAGGAGATCTCGGGTGCGGACTGCTTCAAGCTGTACGACACCTTCGGTTTCCCGATTGATCTCACCATTGAGATTGCGGAGGAGAAAGGGCTCACCTGCGACATCGAGGGCTTTGAGCAGCTGATGAAGGAGCAGAAGGAGCGCGCGAGAAGCGCCCGCGAGAAGGCGGGCGGCGTCGCGTGGAACGACGCCCTCTTTGAGGGAGAGCTGAAGCTTCTGAAGACGGAATTTGTCGGCTATACGGAGAGCGCCTGCGAGGCGACGCTTCGCGCCATTGTGAAGGACGGCGCGCTCTCCGAGAGCCTCGGAGACGGGGAGAGCGCAGGGCTGGTACTCGACCGCACTGTATTCTACGCGGAGAGCGGCGGTCAGGTCGGAGACACCGGAGTGATCTCCGGTGAGGGCTTCACCTTTGAGGTGAGCGACTGCAAGAAGCTGCCGGACGGGAAGTTCCTCCATATCGGCACGCTGACCGAGGGCTCCTGCCGGGTCGGCACGGCGGTCAGAGCGGAGATCAACCTCTCCCGCAGAAGAGACATTATGAGAAACCACTCCTCAGCGCACCTGCTGCAGGCGGCGCTGCGCCGGGTGCTCGGGAGTCATGTCGAGCAGGCGGGCTCCTATGTGGACGGAGAGCGGATGCGCTTTGATTTCACCCACTTCTCGGCGGTGACCAAGGAGGAGCAGCGGGAGATCGAGCGGCTGGTCAACGAGAGCATTCTGGATGCGGTGCAGGTCGACGTGATGGAGCTGCCGATTGAGGAGGCGAAGAAGCTCGGCGCGACCGCCCTCTTCGGCGAGAAGTACGGCGATATCGTCCGGGTGGTCAAGATGGGGGATGTCTCGGTCGAGTTCTGCGGCGGCACCCATGTGCACAACACGGCGGAGGTCGGACTGTTCCACATTACGTCAGAATCCTCGGTCGCGGCGGGAGTCCGCAGGATTGAGGCGGTGACCGGCCGGAACCTCATTGCGGCGTTTGATGAGCAGAGCGAGAAGGTGGAGCACACGGCGCATGCGCTGAAGACGACGCCTGTGGAGCTGCTCAGCCGAGCGGAGAGCCTGATGGCGGCTCAGAAGGAGCTCCAGAGCGAAATTGAGAGCCTCAAGGCAAAAATCGCCGGGAGCAGAGTGGATGAACTGCTCAGCCATGCGGAGCAGGTGGGTGAGTATCTGGTGCTCTGCGAGACAATGGAGGGCGCTTCGGCGGATGAGCTCCGCGCGGCGGGGGACGCCCTGCGGGAGCGGATGCCGAACATCGCGGCGGTGCTGGCAGGGAGCGCCAACCTTGTTGCGATCTGCGGCAAGGAATGCGTCAAGCGCGGCGCGGCGGCGGGCGCCGTTGTGAAGGAGTGCGCCAAGCTCGCGGGCGGCGGCGGCGGCGGACGGCCGGACAGCGCGATGGCAGGTGTGAAGGATAAGGCGAAGATTCCGGAGGCGCTCGCGCATGCGCGCGAGATGCTCAAGGCGGCACTGAGCTAAGAAGGAGGCACGTCTGAATGGACGACTGTATTTTTTGTAAGATTCTCAGAGGAGAGATCCCCTCAAAAAAAGTATATGAGGATGAGACGGTTTACGCTTTCTATGACATCAATCCGGCAGCGCCGGTACATGTGCTCGTAATTCCGAAGGAGCACATAAGTTCCGCGGATCAGATTACGGCGGAGAACAGCAGTGCGGTGGCCGCTGTGTTTGAAGCCATTCCGAAAATCGCGAAGCAACTCGGAATTCAGAACAATTATCGGATCATCAATAATTGCGGCGAAAAAGTGGGACAGTCGGTTTTCCATCTCCACTTCCATATCCTCTCGGGCAGCGAGGTTATGGGGGAGCGCCTGATCTAAAAAGAAGGAGAGACGGTTATGAGTTTAGCGGCAAACGAGGGAAAGAACGAAATCATCGAAGTAAACGGCGTGAGCTATCGTAGACTTCCAATCAAGACGCATGTGGTTACGGCAAACGACAGTATGCCGGATGTGGCGGAGAAGTACGCGAAGCCCCATGTGATGGAGGGCGATATTCTCTTCATCAGCGAGAAGTCGGTCGCCTGTTCCCAGAAGCGGGCGATACCGCTCAAGGACATCCATCCGCGCAGACTGGCAAAAATTCTGACAAAATTTGTCTATAAATCCCCGTATGGGATCGGACTTGGTATTCCGGAGACCATGGAGATGGCGCTTCAGGAGTGCGGGACGCCGAGAATTCTCTGGGCGGCTTTCTGCTCGGCCTGGGGAAAGCTGTTTGGCAAACGGGGGATTTTCTATGATGTCGCGGGATACCGCGCAAAGTCGATTGACGGCCCGACCCCGTACACTCTGCCGCCCTATAATACCTGTGTCGTGCTGGGGCCGGAGGAGCCGGACAAGGTGGCGCGCGACGTCTCTGAGCGGGTGGGCTGCAAGGTGGCGATCATCGACGTCAACGATTTGAACGGTGAGATTCTCGGCGTATCCGATCCCTCGATGGACAAGGCGCTGCTCGTAAAAATTCTGAAGGACAATCCGCTCGGTCAGGCGGGACAGCAGACCCCGATGGGACTGATCCGTAAGGCGTAGTATGGAGAGCCTCGCCGAAAAAGTTCAGAGTAAAGTCACCCCTGTGGTGGTCTTTATCGCTTTTTATGCAGCCGCACTTGTTTTGCTCTACAAGTGCGGCTTTTGGCTATTGGGCATTGTTGCAGCCGCCGCCGGAGGCCTTGCGCTGCTCTCGCTCTTCCTGCCAAAGAGAGGGAGGCTGTTTGTCACAGTTGCGCTTACTGCGGTGCTTGCGGGCTGCGGCCGGGCGGCGCTCAACCGGGCGATGTATATCGAACCTGTGGAGCAGCTGATCGGACAGACCTTTCAGATTACGGCCGAGCTGCAGGAGATCCCGGAGAAAAACGATTACGGCTACCTGCTGGAGCTCAAATTGCGCTCGGCGGAGAATGAGAGCGGACGCTATGAGATCCCCGCGAAATTTATCTGTTACGGCGGGGACGTGATCCCGGAGATGAAAATTGGAGATACCCTTTCATTTGAGGCAAAAGTCTATGCCGCGCGGGACAGCGGAAAGTACAGCGGAAGCAATGGCTACCTCTTCCGCGTCTTTTTAAATGATCAGGAATTGCCTACCGTGACGGAGGACACCGGCTTTTCGCTTTATCGGACCATTGCCGCTGTCAGAGAGTACTGTACGGGAACGATTGACCGCATGGTGAGCGGTGAGGAGGGAGCGCTCGCCAAAGGCGTACTTTTGGGAGACAAGAGTTCCTTTACCGATGGGATGTATCAGATGTTTCGGCGCACCGGTATGTCGCACGCAGTTGCAGTATCCGGTATGCATATCAGTATTTTTGTCGGTATTTTGATGTTCCTTCTGGATCTACTCGGTGTGCACAGAAAAATTTCAGCTGTAATCGGCTGTATTGCAGCAATTCTCTTCACTGCGCTCACCGGGTTTTCACCCTCTGCAATGAGAGCCTGTATTATGGCGGTGATTTTGTATCTTGGCAGAGTGGTGCACCGGGAGCGCGATTCGCTCAACTCTCTTTTCATCGCGCTGTTTTTGATTTTGACAGTGACGCCCTATCTCAGCTTTAGCCTGTCGCTCTGGCTCTCTTTCTTTGCGACACTTGGAATTTTACTGTTGAGCACACCGCTTGCCCGTCTTTTGATGCGGCCTTTTTCCAAACTGCAACATATGAAAAAGCCGGTTCAATTTCTCTGCGAGAGTTTGTCGGTGAGCTTTAGTGCGGTTCTGTTCCTATTACCGCTGTCTGCGGTCTTCTTTGGAGAGACTTCGCTTCTGGGGCCGCTTGCGATGCTGCTCTGCGGCGCTGCAATTACGCTGCTGTTTGGAGCAGGATTCCTCCTGGTAATTGTGGGAGCGGTTCCGGTGTTAGGGAGTGTGGTCGCCTTTCTTGTAAAACTGTGTGCGAGCTATATTCTCTGGGTACTGCGCCTGTTGATGAAATTTCCTTATGCGCTGGTGCCGCTCGACTACGGCTATCTCGTCTTTGTCGCTATCTCCGCACTTCTGATGATCGGGCTCTATTTTCTCTTTCGGGAACGGATTCGAGTTCGGCTGTGGCCGGTGGTGGTGTGCGTGCTGCTTCTGGTGCCTGCCTGCGGAGTTTCGACCATGCAGTTTCAGGTGCGGGCGGGATACGGGGAGCGGGCGCTTTTTACTTCGATCGACGTCGGACAGGGGGACTGTACTGCGATTATCAGTGGAGATCGCGCGGTTCTCTTTGATGGCGGCAGCTTAAACTACCGTTCGGCGGACGACATGATCGAGAAGTATTTGACGAAAAATGGTGTATACCGGATTGAGGCAATCTTTCTGACCCATTTCCACGAGGATCACACCTCGGCCGTCACGGGGCTGATCGACCGCTTTGAGGTGGGAGAGATCTACTTTCCGGATATGCAGTCCGAGGAGCGGGCCGCAATTGAGGAGGCTGCAGGAAAAAGGAATGTGCAGATCGTACCGGTTGCGCAGAATCAGACGGTGGAACCGATTGAGAATCTGAAGATCGAGCTGATCTGCGACCACTTTGATGTGAGCCACGCGGATGATGAAAACGAAAATTCAATGTTGGCACTCGCGGATTTTAAAGGATCGAGTCTTCTTGTGACGGGAGATCTCACAGCTCGGGGCGAGCGGGATCTCATAAAGAAGGGAGAGGAGTTGGATTGTGACGTTTTGAAGGTGGCGCATCACGGCTCCAAAACCTCTAGCACCGGAGGATTTCTCCGGGAGAGTTCGCCGCTTGCCGCGCTGATCAGTGTGGGACAGAACAGTTTTGGTCATCCGAGCGCTGAGACGCTTGAGCGAATTGGCGACTATACGAGTTTTATCTTCCGTACGGACGAGCTCGGGACGGTGGAACTCTACACCGAAGGAAACAGTGAATTTATCAGACTCAAGGGGTGAGGGAATATGAGAAAAGAAGATGGGCTGGAAAAGCTGAAAGCAGATCTGAAATCTGGCGCCTTTGAACGGCTCTATACGCTCTATGGGGACGAGGACTATCTGAAACGTTTCTATCTCTCAGAACTCAAAACAAAGCTCCTAGACGGAGGAGATGAGGAGTTCTGTTATTTTCAATACGATATGCAGACCTTTGACCTTGTGAGCCTGTGCGACAATCTCGAGTCCTATCCCTTCTGCGGGGGAAATAAGTTGATTGTGCTGGAAAATCTGGAACTCTCCAAGATTCCAGAAGGGGATAAGAGGCAACTGATAAGCCGTCTGGGGGAATTGGCGGAGTTTGTAACGGTAGTCTTCTACTACGACTCGATTTTTTTGCAGGTGGAATATGCGGTGAAACTGCGACGGCAGGGAGAGCTCCGGGAGTTGTCAAAACTCGGTCTGGCGGTCGATGTGAGCATCAGAGGGCAGGGAGAGCTCTCGCGCTGGGCGGCGCGCCACTTCAAAGCGGCAAAGAAAAAAATCTCGCCTGCGGCAATTCAGTTTTTGCTCTCCTATACCGATAATTCGATGACGAACCTGAAAACAGAGATTGATAAACTGGTTTGTTGTCCGGCGGAGGAGATCACTGAACGGGAGATCACGGAGCTCTGCTCCAAATCATTTGAGGCGGATATTTTTGACTTGACAGCGGCGGTGGCGGACCGAAAGTTTCCCCGTGCGCTCGAGGTGATGGGGGGATTGAAGGAGCAAAAAACAGAGCCGCTGGAGGTGCTCTACGGGATTTCCGCGGTATTCACCGAGATGCTCTATGTGAAAACGGCGCTGGAGGCAGGAGTGTTTGACGCGGCGAAGATTGTCTCCGATTTTAAGATTAAATCCTCGAGAAAATTTTTGATCACCCGATATCTCAGCAAGGTGCGCGGAGAGCAGGAGTCGTTTTTAAAAGAGGCGTTGCGGCGCTGCTTAGCGCTTGACGGGGCGCTCAAAAGCAGCAGAAACGACAGATGGTTTTTGCTCGAACAGATGCTCTGTGAGCTGTCAGCCCTGAGCGATTAGAGGAGCAGCGGATGGAAAATCACAAAATTGCGGTTGGCCAGGTGATCGTGGTCGAAGGAAAGTACGATAAGATAAAAGTGGAGTCGCTGTTTGACGCCACAGTGTTTGTGACGGATGGGTTTCGAATTTTTTCCGATCGGACGCGCGGCGCTCTGTTGCAGCGACTTGCGCGGAAGAGAGGAGTGGTAATTCTCACAGACAGCGACCGTGCGGGATTTCTCATTCGAAATTATGTTAAAAATCTCTGCCGAAACTGTGAGGTATATCACGCCTATATCCCGGACCTTTTTGGCAAAGAGCGCCGCAAAGAGCAGCCCTCTAAAGAGGGAAAGCTCGGTGTGGAGGGCGTTCCGGCGGAGCTCCTCCGACAGGCGGTGCGCGATGCGGTGCCGGAGATGCGACAAAAGTCCGGCCAACCCATCACAAAGTCAGACCTCTATCTGCTGGGGCTCTCGGGTGGAACAGGGAGCTCCGAGCGGCGGGCAGAGCTTCTAAAATCGCTTGATCTCCCGGAAAATCTCTCCACGAATGGGATGTTGGAGGTACTGAATGCACTGTGGAGCAGAGAGGCTTTTTTGGAACTCTGGAGCGCAGAAGAAAAATAGGATTCGTCAAAAATGGCCTTCCAGTTTAAACTGGAAGGCC
>CAJFTX010000056.1 GCA_904420075.1 uncultured Clostridia bacterium
GGCATAGTGAAGAGATTCGGCGCATCTCCCCGGCGAGTAGCAGCGCACAGGGATGCCGGAACTTTATTTTGCAACCTTTGCGTAGGCCTCGTTGTAGGCGTCGGTGATAAACTGATACTTCGCAAGGAAATCCGAAACCTGCTTGTCGTACTCCTCCATCGAAATCTCACCTGTGATCGCCTTGAGGATAATCGACTTGGACTGCTCATAGGCCTCCTGGAGCTTCGCGAGCGTCTCGGTGTCGAGTTTTACGACGTCGTTCGGAATGACGGCCGGAACCTTCTCCGCCTGCTCAAAGGAGATCGGCGCGGTGGCCTCAACGTCCTTCTTATACTGCTCCCGCTTCTCCTCCGGGACGAGGGCGAGCTGCTCCTGGAGGGAAACATCGAGGATCTCCTTGGAACCAAGGTTGAACATCATCGCGTACATGGTGCGGTAGCTGGTCTCCTTGCTCTTCTCGAGGTCGAGCACCTTCTCGCCGTCGACGACGTTGTACTCGATCCCCTCGCGGCCCCAGGAGGTGAGCTCACGGGTTTCCTCGGAGACGAGCGCCTCGAGCACTCTCACACAGGCGTCTACATCCTTTGCTTTAGAGGAGATGGAGAAGGTGTGGATGCCGACCGGCGCGACATTCAGGTAGACATTCGCATCGTCCACCTCGGCGTCGTCCACTCTCGGCCAGATGCCGGGGACGACCTCGGCCTCCGGGCAGCCGTTGTTGATGTAGTTTCCGATGTAGGAGTAGACGCTGCGCAGGTCGGACGGGAAAACGGCGAGCTGCTTGTTGTATTTGCGGTCGTTCTCGTCCTGGATCTTGTTGGTGACAAAGGTCTTATCAAGCAGGCCCTCATCGTAGAGCTTTTTGTGGAACTCAACCGCCTCACGGGCGTGTTTGGCCTCGAAGGCGTTGATAAATTTGCCGTCGGTATACTGCCAGTTCGCGCCGTTGCCGTCGATCTTCACCCCGTAGCCGTAGAAGAGCAGATGTCCAAACGAGAGTCCTCCGCGGGTGGTCATCGGGACAGCGTCGGGGTACTTCGCCTTGATATTTTTAAAGAATTCGTAGTATTCCTCCGGGGTGGACGGCATCTTCCCGCCGTTGACCTCGTCGATCAGGTCTTTGCGGACGTAGCAGGAGGAGGGCGTCTCCGAGCCGAGCGAACGCAGGCCGTAGATCTTGCCGTTCTCGTCCCGCATCAGATCCAGCATCTCCTCGTCGTAGAGCTTACTGAGCACCGGAGAATTTTTAATAATGTCGGTGAGCTCGACAAACGCGCCGTTCGCGCCCTGGCGGTTGACCTCGTCGGGATACATCGAGTGCACGAGATCCGGCATATTTCCCGAGGTGACGATCATATTAAACTTCGTCTGCCAGTCGGTGTAGGGCGGAACGGTGACATCGGTAAAGGTGACGTTCGCCTGCTCCGCAATCGCGTTTAAAAACGGGTTGTCTGACTCGCTGACCCCGTCCGGCAGATTGATGCCGGAGGTGCTGTAGAAGAGAGAGACTTCCGACTTCTCCCCGTCTCCACCGCCCGTGCTGTCCGGCGAGCAGCCCGCGAGCCCTGTCACCAGCAGCGAGAGCGCCGCAGCGGTGAGCACAATACGTTTCCATGTTTTTTTCATCTGATTGATGCCCCCTTCAAATCTTGTGACTGGTTTTGCTGGTTCCAGTGTGCCAGAAGCCGCACGCGGCCACAAGCCCAAGAAGCTGATAAGCGGATGTTTTTCTGATGTTTCGGACTGATGATTTTGTGATATGCGTATGATTTTATGATAAACATCCGCCTATTTTTCAGGAATTTATGCTATACTGGTAGTCAGAAGAAACAGGGGGGAAGCAACTTTGTCGCGCTGGAAAGGAAAACATCGTCTCAACTGGGTCCACAGCTCCCGGAGCTATCTCGGGAAGCTCGTGGGCTCCTATTTGCTGTTGACGCTCGTCTGCGTCTCGCTGATCGCAGTGGTCGCCTATCAGTTCACCTCCGACCGGGTGCGGGATCTCGCGATTGAGAGTAATAAAAAGATGCTCCATTTTCTCGAGGGGACGGTGGATAACTTCCAGCTCTCGGGGATGAGTCTGCTCGCGCTCCGGGTGGCCGGCGACGTGGAGCGCACACCGGCCATGAACTACTATCTCACAAATCCGGTGGACGGCAAAGTTGTGGATCTCTTGGAGATGGACAGCTATCTCTCAGAGCTGCTCGCGCAGAATCCCAACCTCTGCTCGGCCGCGCTCTATTTCGACACAAGCGCGCTGCTGGTGAGCAACTACGGAATCCGTTACGGCGGCACAGACGAGACCGTCCGCTATTATCAGGAGCTCACCACGAAGTATCCCACTGGGGGGTACTCGCTCGACCGCGCCTTCTATGCGACAGGCGAGAGCGTGGTGCACCTGGTTCACCCACTCCCCCGCCGGTCGGGCGCCGTAATCCTCACGGTGCCGAGCGCGGTACTCACCGAATCGCTCGGCACCGCGGCGCGCGGCGAGCTCGGCGAGATCTGCATTGTCGGCCGGGACGGAATCGTACTCGGGCACACCGACTCCGAGCAGATCGGGCGCAGCGTGGAGTCGCTCGGGCTTCTCGAGAGCGAGGGGGTCAAAGAGCGAGGGGATGGCTATCTTATCCGCGGCGGTCCGGAGGGGAATCTGCTCGTCTCCCACTCGACCTCCAAAACCAGCGACTGGATCTATATTGCAGTGACACCTCTGTCCAAAGTGCTTGACTCGAGCGGACTCATCGCGCGGATTTTCTTTCTCTCCGCTCTGCTCGCGGTCGGTATCGGCGCGCTGCTCTCCTACTTTGTCGCGCAGCGGATGTACGGTCCGCTCGAGACGATCACCGCCCTGTGCGACAGCTATTCGGGCGGTTCCCGCGCGGAGCGGGATGAGTGCGTACGTATCCGTGACGCAATTGAGGCGCTCAGTCAAACGGCCGCCCGACAGCAGGAGCGGGTAGAACAAAGCCTGCCGATCGTGCGAAACAATCTGCTCCATCTGTTGCTCTCCCCCTCCTGCAATACGGAGCTCGCCTCCGATCGAATAGAACTTCTGGGGCTCCCACACCCGGAGGGAAACTTTCTTGTGGGCGCCGTGCGCTGCGGCTTCTTTGACTGTCTCGATCTCTATAAAGTGGAGGGAGACCGACTTGCACTTCAGACGTCGCTCGAGGAGTGTGCCGAGAGCGAGGCGCTGCTCTGCGGCGAGATCGGAGGGGAGCTCGTCTTCGTCGCCTGGGCGCCGGAACTTACAGAGCTGCGTACACGGCTGGAACAGGAGATCCGCGCCTGGCAGGAGCGGACGACAGGCTCTCTCGCGACGGCTGTGCTGCTCCCCTTTGAGGGGGAGCTGACCGGTCTGTCCGGAAGCTATCGCAAACTGCATACGCTGCTCGACTACGGTTATCTCTACCCCGGTATCGCCGTACTCCCGATGCAGGAGGTTCTGCAGCGGGAACGGAGCGCACTGGAGCCAGATCTACGTCTGCTCGAGCAGTTTGAGACCGCCGCCGCGGCATTTGATCGCGAGGCGATGGAGAAAACGCTCTCTGAAATCGGCGAGATGCTGCGCAGCGAACCGCTCTCCCTCTCCGCCTGTAAAGCGGTACAGGAGCGGGTCTGTGCTGCACTCGGGACCTGCGCGGGACTGCGCGGCACGCCGCTGCCGCTGCGTCCGGAGAGCACCGACTCGCTCGACGACTGGCTCTGCTGCCTGCGTGAGAAGATCGGCGAGGTCTGCAGTCGCTTCAGCACCCGTACAGGGGAGCGCAGCCGCCGTCTGGTGCGCGCCGCGATGGACTACATTCGGGCGCATCTTGAGGAATACGATCTGGGACTCGCGCGCGTCGCGGAGGAGCTGGGTGTCAGCACCGGCCATCTGAGCCGCACCTTTAAGAGCGAGACGGGCAGCTCCTTCCAGGACTACCTCTCCTCGCTCAAGATGGATTACGCCGCCACGCTGCTGCGGGAGAGCAGCATGAAAATCGAGGAGATCTCCTCGCTGCTCGGCTACTCGACGCCGCAATACTTCTCCGCGCGCTTTAAGGCGCTGTACGGTATGACCCCCTCCGCCTGGCGCACTTCGCAGCACTGACTTCTATTTTTGTCCCACAGACGCATATACTTCTGTAAACTGGTAAAAAAGCGGAGGTGTGTCTGTGACACGAAAGGCAAAGCGGGTCTCCTATCTGGTGCGGTCCGGGGCGTTTTTCGCCCTGATAGGGCTCTTTTTCGGGCTGCTCTTTGTTCCGGAACAGGCGGAGCCCTGCGCGGCAGAAGTGGCAAATCCTGCCAAATCACAGACCATCAAGTGGGTGGACTTCAATGTGCCCAGCGCCGTGCTTATGCAGGCGCTCTCGTACGACATCGAGAGCTTTGGCTCCGAGCGCCATGTCGGAATGGTGGACCTGCTCGCGCTCACCGCCGCCAAAACTGGGGCCAAGTGGGGCAAAGGGGAGTCAAAGGAGCTCAAAGCTTTTTACGAGCGCATCACAGACGGCGAGACTGTGGAAACTCTCGCGGCGGACTGCCCCTACTTCTCCTACTACCGGGAGGCCTATGACGCGGTACTCGGCGGTTTTGTGGGGGAGTACGCGATCGAGGAACCGGACGGAGCAGACGGCACAAAGACGGTCAACCGCTATGGACTTAAAGTCTTCTCCCCTATCGCCAAGGGCTATGGCTTCGGACACTATGACGATTTCGGCAGCCCGCGTAGTTACGGTTTTTCCCGCCCGCATCTCGGCAATGATCTGATGGGGGCTGTGGGAACGCCGCTTGTCGCTGTGGAGGACGGCGTCGTGGAGGCGCTCGGCTGGAACCAGTACGGCGGCTGGCGGATCGGCATCCGCTCACACGACAGGCGGCGGTACTATTACTACGCCCATCTGCGGAAGGACCACCCCTATGTCGAGGGACTGCAGGAGGGCGACACGGTACGCGCCGGCGATGTAATCGGTTATCTCGGCATGACGGGGTACAGCACCGAGGAAAATGTAAACAACATCGACGTACCGCATCTGCACTTCGGCATGCAGCTCATCTTCGACGAGAGCCAGAAAGACGGTGCAAACGAGATCTGGATCGACGTCTTCCAGATTGTGGAACTGCTTCAGCAGAACCGCTCCGCCGTAAAGAAGAACACCGACACCGAGGAGTATGAGCGGGTCTATCGGTTGATCGGAGATCCAGTCACACCTCACTGACGGTATCCTTCCAAAAAACTCTTGACAAACAGCTCAAAGGCTGGTATTATAAGAAATACAGCAACGGCGATACGCCGGAGTGGCGGAACTGGCAGACGCCCAGGACTTAAAATCCTGTGATTTGAAAGGATCGTACGGGTTCGACCCCCGTCTCCGGCACCATCACTTGCTGACAATATGATATCGCGGGGTGGAGCAGCTCGGTAGCTCGTCGGGCTCATAACCCGAAGGTCGTAGGTTCAAATCCTGCCCCCGCAACCAGTTTTTTGTAAGAACTCCCTGAATGTGTTTTCCACGTTCAGGGAGTTCTTCTTTACCTCAATCCTTTTGATAAAACGGCGCACCACATTTTACGCACATCAAAGAGCCGGTGTTCCAGGTCGGCCGCCACATCAAAATAAGGATCGCGCTTCTGATTCGAGAACTCAATCGTCCGCCAAAGCTCTTTCGAGGTTTGTAATCATCCCGCATCAGCTCTTCCCCAGCTTTTCAAATATTTCTCGGACTGTAGGCAGACGCCCGGGCGAAATCCTCTAACATCTACTTTAAGCGCGTGCCAATAGAAATCCTGTTAATAAACCGGAGGAGAAACAGCCCCTATTAGAGGCCGGTGTGAACCGGAGCTCAATGATGAGGCGATATCCCGATCTGCATACGCGATAGAACATCTATAGAACGAAATAATTTCTGCTACACCGTCCCCCACTCAAACAAATTCCCCGGCCCACTTCTGTGGGCCGGGGAATTTTCTATATCTCTCAAACGGGCATTCGCCCCTTGTTGTAACAGAAGCTATTTCTTGCCCTGCTCGTCGATCAGTCCCATCGCCTCGGCAATATCCAGATTCACGCCAAGCACATTGACGGTCTCCTCACCGAATACGCCGAGCACCTTGCCGGTGGTATTGTCCGCCACGATCTCACGCAGCTGGTCCTCGCTGAGGCCGGAGGCCTTGGCGATCGCCGGGATCTGAATCTCAGCTGAGGCCGGCGAGATATGCGGATCGAGTCCCGAGCCGGATGCCGTCATCAGATCGGTCGGGATATCCTCCCGCTTCACATCGGGATTCGCCTCGAGGAACTTCTCAATATCCGCTTCAACACGCTCCGCGAGCGCCGGATTCGAGGGGGCATAGTTGTTTGAACCGGACGCGAGTCCGGAAAATTCACTGCCGTCCGAGTAGAACTGATTTCCCTCTGCATCCTCATAATAGGTATTGTAGTGATAGGCGGAGGGACGGCCCTTCATAAAGTAGTCCTCGGTGAATTCCTGACCGACATTTTTGGCTCCTATCGTCTCTCCGTCCGCCGTCAGCAGGTTGCCGCCGGCCTGACTCGGGAAAATAACGGAGGAGAGCCCGGTCAGAAGCAACGGAAACAGAAATCCGCACAGCACAAGCAGAATGACAGTCACTAAAACCGCCTGTTTCACATTGTGCAGAGCGCCCTTCTTCTTTTCAGATTTGCTCATTTCAAAATACCTCCCTTAGATGACGAAGCCCATCATCGCGAGCAGCGGGCTGATTAACAGGTCAATGAGCTTGATTCCGACAAACGGGGCGATCACGCCTCCCACGCCGTAGATCAGCATATTGCGGGCCAGTGTCTTTCCGGAGGACATCGGGCGGTATTTGACGCCTTTCATCGCAAGCGGAATGAGACACGGAATAATAATCGCATTAAAGATGAGCGCCGACAGAATCGCGCTGTACGGGGTAGCGAGATGCATGATATTCAGCACGCCCATCTGCGGGATTGCCATCATGAACATCGCCGGGATAATCGCGAAATACTTCGCGATATCGTTCGCAATCGAGAAGGTCGTCAGACTTCCGCGGGTGATGAGCAGCTGTTTACCGATCTCAACGACCTCCAGAATCTTGGTCGGATCGGAGTCAAGGTCCACCATGTTGGCCGCCTCTTTTGCTGCGGCGGTTCCGCTGTTCATCGCAAGTCCGACATTCGCCTGTGCGAGCGCCGGGGCGTCGTTGGTGCCGTCTCCGGTCATCGCGACGATCTTGCCCTCCGCCTGCTCCTTCTTAATCACATCGATCTTATCCTCCGGCTTACACTCCGCAATAAAGCCGTCCACACCGGCCTCCTTCGCAATGGTGGCCGCCGTGAGAGGATTGTCTCCGGTACACATGATGGTCTTGATACCGATCGCGCGCAGCCGTGCAAACCGCTCGACCATCCCCTTCTTTACGGTGTCCTTCAGATAGATGACGCCGAGAATCTTATTCCCCTCACACACGGTGAGCGGAGTGCCGCCCAGAGAGGAGATCTTATCCACCTGCTCGTGGAGGTCCGACGGGATCGCCCCGCCCTGTTCCTTCACATACTGCTCGATGGCATCCGCCGCGCCTTTGCGGATGTGGGTGCCGTTCGGTAGATCCACACCGCTCATACGGGTCTGCGCTGTAAATTCAATGAACTGGGCGCCCTCCGGCAGCTCGCTCTTGTCGCCGAGATTCCGCGCGAGATCGAGGGTGGATTTTCCCTCAGGAGTCCCATCCAGAACGCTGGTCAGCGCGGCGCAGCGGATCAGATCGCTGCGGGCGGCGCCGCCCACCGGGAGGAAATCCGCCGCGAGACGGTTTCCGTAGGTGATGGTACCGGTTTTGTCAAGAATCATCGTGTCGACGTCGCCGCAGGCCTCAACCGCCTTACCGGACATCGCAATGACATTGAACCGGGTGACACGATCCATACCCGCAATACCGATTGCGGACAGCAGGCCGCCGATCGTCGTCGGAATCAGGCAGACCATCAGCGCGATCAGCGTCGAGGTCTGGAGCTGTACGCCGCTGTATAAACCGATCGGATACAGTGTGACAATTACAATCAAAAAGATAATGGTGAGCGAAACGAGCAGCGTATTGAGCGCAATCTCGTTCGGCGTCTTCTTCCGGGACGCGCCCTCGACAAGGGCGATCATCCGGTCGAGGAAGCTGTTGCCCGGGTCGGAGGTGATGCGCACCTTCAACCAGTCGGACACGACGGTGGTACCGCCGGTGACCGAGTTGAAATCGCCGCCCGACTCCCTCACAACCGGAGCGGACTCGCCAGTGATCGCCGACTCGTCAACCGATGCGATTCCCTCGATGACCTCGCCGTCACCCGGGATAATCTCCCCGGCCGACACCATGACAATATCGCCCTTCTTCAGCTCGCTCGAGGAGACGGTCTTCTCGCTGCCGTCCGCCATGAGCAGGCGGGCCTTCGTCTCCTTCTGCGTCTTTTTCAGGCTCGCAGCCTGCGCCTTACCGCGCCCTTCGGCCACTGACTCCGCAAAGTTTGCAAACAGGACGGTGATCAGAAGAATCACCGCAACAATAAGATTGTAGGTGCGCAGGTTGGCGCCCGTATCCCCGAACAGGCCGGGGAAGATGGAGAGAATCAGCGTGATGACAAAGCCGACCTCTACCACGAACATCACCGGATTCTTCATCATATAGCGGGGATTCAGCTTCGTCACCGAGCCGATCAGCGCCTGACGGAGAATTTCAGGTGTAATCAGTTTTGTTTTCCCTTTTTTACTCATACTACGTGCTCCTCCTTAACCCCAGAGCGTGAGATGCTCCGCGATGGGGCCCAGCGCCAGCGCCGGGAAGAATGTCAGCGCGGCAAAAATATAGACGACAAACACCAGAATCACGGCGAACGAAATCGTACCGGTCTTCAGCGTACCGACCGACTCGCTGACAAAGCGTTTCCGCATCAGCGAGCCCGCGATCGCGAGCTGAATTACGATGGACAGATACCGTCCGAAGAACATCGCAAGTCCCGCAGTGATATTCCAGAACGCGGTGTTGTCCGCCAGCCCCTCAAATCCGGAGCCGTTGTTCGCCGCGGAAGAGGCGTACTCATAGAGCACCTGGGATAGCCCGTGGAACCCGGGATTTGTAATTCCCTCCACGCCCGCCGGCACCGCAACCGCGATCGCCGAGAAAGCGAGAATTAAAAACGGATGGATGATGATGCAGAGCGCGGTGAGCTTCATCTCACGGCCCTCGATCTTCTTTCCGAGATACTCCGGCGTACGGCCGATCATCAGTCCGCAGATAAACACCGCGAGAATCGCATACATGATCATGTTCATCAGGCCGACGCCCTTACCGCCGAACACGACGTTGAGCATCATGTGCAGCAGCGGAATCATACCGCCGAGCGGCGTCAGCGTGTCGTGCATGTTGTTGACCGTACCGGTGGTAAATGAGGTCGTCGTCGTGGTAAAGAGCGCGGACTGCGCGATGCCGAACCGCACCTCCTTGCCCTCCATGCTGCCCATCGACTGGCTGAGTCCCACTTCCTCGAGCGCGGGGTTCCCCTGCGTCTCAGCCCAGAAGCAGACGCCAAGACCGATGATGAAGAGAATTCCCATCGCGAGGAAGATCGTCCGCCCCTCGCGGCCGAAAATCCGGGACACAACGCCCCGCTTCTCCACCTGGAGCGCGGTGCTTCCGCTCTCCGCCTTCTCCCGCTCCTTCTTGCTGCTGCGGATCATCTTTCCAAAGGTGATCACACATGCGCCCGGGAGCAACATCATTGAAAACAGCTCAATAATGTTTGAAATGATCGTCGGGTTCTCAATCGGAGTCGAGGAGTTCGCCCCGAGGAATCCGCCTCCGTTCGTACCCAGGTGCTTGATAATTTCAAGCGCCGCAACCGGTCCCTGAGCGATCGCCTGCTTGGCGCCCTCAAGCGTCTCCACAATTGTGTTGCTGCTGAAGTTCTGCGGCACACCCTGCCACACAAGCAGCAGGCCGCCCACAATGGAAAACGGAATCAGTATGCGGGTTGTAATCCGAACCAGATCGACAAAAAAGTTGCCCACATTGTCCTTCGTTCTCCCGGCAAGCCCGCGAATAAACGCGACGCACGCGGCATAGCCGGTCGCCGCGGAGACAAACATCATGAAGATGATCACCAGCATCTGGCTGAGATAGGACAGGCCGCTCTCGCCGGAGTAGTGCTGCAGGTTCGTGTTTGTCATGAAGCTGATGATGGTATTAAACGCCAGCGTCGGTTCCATATTTTCAATCCCGTTCGGATTGAAAAACGCGATGCTCTGGATGCGCAGAATCAGATAACCAACCGCAATCATCACCGCGTTGGTTCCCAGCAGCGCCAGTGCATACTGTTTCCAGTTCATCTTTTTATTCGGATCTACTCCGCACACCTTATAGATCACGCCGTCCACCCGGTTGAACACCGGATCGGCAAAGGTGTGTTTCCCGGCGGCGATATGGTACATATAGATGCCCACCGGGATGACGATGATCAGATAAATGATCAACGTCAAAACGATCTGAAGCATATTGTCTTCCTCCTGTTACCTTCTTCTGTCGGGTTAAAACTTATCGGGGTGCACCAGTGCGTAAACCAGATAACCTCCTAAAAGCAAAACCACAGCTCCCAAAATCGGCATATCTGTTCCTCCTCTTTAGTCCTGTGAATCCAACTGTTTTTTGCACCAGACAGTTAGAAGATAGACCAGTCCAAAGCTGGCACCTAGAATGAGTACCATCCCAATGTCTAGCATTTTCGAGTCATCCCCTTCCTTACCTCTTTTATCGTACGCCTAATCCTACCACTTCCATTATGAACACGAGCTTAGCGTTTTCATAATGACATTAAGAGTGCATTAAGATTATGAACGCACTGTGTATAAATTACGAAAACGCCGTTCCTTCTCACAGGGAAACCGGGCAGTTTGACTGCGCCCATGAAAAAAGCTCCCCCGAGAGGGGGAGCTCTTTCTGAGCAGCGTCTTTACTGCCGCAACATGCGGTATCCGACACCGATGTGCGTTTGAATATAGCGCGGCTGTGAGGGGGTCTTCTCAATCTTTTTGCGCAGCGTCGCCATAAACACGCGCAGCGACGGCGTATCCGAGGCGAGCGCGCTCCCCCACACCTCTTTTAAGATATAGTTGTGAGTGAGCACCTTTCCGGTATTTCTCGCGAGCAGGCAGAGCAGTTTATACTCGATCGGAGTCAGATGGACCTCCTCCTCTGCGAGGTAGACGCAGCCGGCGGCGTAGTCGATTCTCAGCTCGCCGTTCTGATAGATATTGCTCTCCTCTCCCGCGCGCTCTCCCTCCGCGCGCACCCGCCGGAGCGCCACGCGCAGCCGCGCCAGCAGCTCATCGATACTGAAGGGCTTCGTGAGATAGTCGTCCGCTCCCGCATCCAGCGCCTCCACCTTGTCCTGGTCCTCGCTGCGTGCGCTCACCACGATGATGGGCGTATTCGTCCACCCCCGCACCTTTTCGATAATCTCCACCCCGTCCATATCCGGCAGCCCGAGGTCGAGAATAATGACGTCCGGCCGGTAGGAGATCGCATCCATCAGCGCACTCGAGCCGGTCTTTGCCGTGTGGTACTGGTAGTTCTGCGTCTCAAGCGTGGTCCGGATCAGATTGCTGATTGCCGGATCGTCCTCTACGACCAAAATTTTTGATTTAACCATGATTTGTCACCTCCGCGATCGGCAATGTAAAGCGAAAAACGGTCCCGTGCGGCAGATTGTCCAGCGCACAGATCGTTCCTCCGTGCGCCTGCACAATCGACTGACACAGACTGAGTCCCAGCCCCAGGCCCCGCCGGCTGTCCGCCTTTCCCTGACTCGCTGTGTAGAACATGTCAAAGAGGTGGGGTTTTGCCTCATCCGAAATTCCGGGACCGTCGTCCGCAATCGAGATCTCCGCCATCTCCCCCCGCCTGCAGGCGCTGAGCTCGATATGGGACCCCTCCGGCGTGTATTTAATCGCATTGTTGACGATATTGATGATCACCTGTACGATCAACCGCACGTCCATATGCGCCATCAGCAGATCGTCCTCCAGCCGCGTCGTAATATGGTGCTGCGCCGCCTGCCGGTCGAGATGGGAGAGCGCCTCCTGGAACACCTCCTCCAGGAGCTCCGGCTCCATCCGGATGCGCATCGTCCCGTTCTCAATCCGTGTGACCGAGAGCAGATTCTCAGTCAGGTTTACAAGCCACATCGAGTCGTCATAGATCGCGGCGTAGAGCTCCTGCTTTTTGGCCTCGTCCAGCGAGATGCTCCGCTCCATCAGAACGCCCGCATTCCCGCTGATGCTGGTCAGCGGCGTGCGCAGATCGTGCGAGATCGCCCGCAACAGATTGACCCGGAGGCGCTCCTGCTGGCTCTCCATCTCGATCGCCTGTTTCTCGGCGCGCAGACGGCGGCGCTCCAGAATCAGACCGCACTCGTTGATGATCGCCACCATCAGATTTTTTTCAAACGCCTCGGGTCTCGGGTAGCCCCGAATCGGGATTCCGACCACTCCCATCACCCCCTGCATCCCCCGCACCGCGAGGTAGAGACTCTCGGCATGGGGTAAGGTGTCGGTGGTCGCTCCCGCGTGTTTGTTGTTCACCCAGGCCCACTGCGCCACGCCGAGCTCCTCCCGGGTGAAGCAGCGCGCCATCTCTTCCCGTTTTTCCGCCGGCACGATCCGGAGATCCAGGTCTTTCCCCTCCTCCGTCAGAGAGTAGAGGATCGGCCGTTCCAGCAGTCTGCTGAGCTGTCCCGCCGCGAGCTGCAAGATCTCCCACTCGTCCCTGCCCTGCTGCAGTTTCTGACTGCTGCCGAGAAGGAGCTCCGTGTAATAGGCCTTGCGCGATGCCTGTCGCGCCTGGTTTTTGACCCGGATCGCAAGCGAGCTCGAGATCACGCTCGAAATCAGCATCACAAGAAAAGTGACCGGATATCCGGCGTCTGTGGCGCGCAGGGTAAACTCCGGCGTAGTGAAGAAGTAATTAAACGCCGCCACTCCGAGCAGCGAACCGATCGCACCGTACATCTGCCCATTTGTCCAGACCGCGGTCACAAGCACTCCCAAAATATAGACCGTGATGATATTCGCCTCGCCGAAGCCCGCCGCGCGGAACGCAAAGCCCACAAGCGTCGCGAGCGCCGTGACGAGCAGCATCTTTCCAAAGTCTTTCCAGGAGAAACGCAGATTGTCCCGTCCCAGAATGCGCCGGTATCTCCCCCGAAAGAGCGGCTGCTGGTCCGGGATGATATAGACGTCCAGATTTCCCGTCAGCTGAATCAGCCGGTCCGCAAGACTCTTGCGGACGGACAGCAGGCGGCGTCTGCCGTTTCCCCGGCCCATCACAATTTTAGTCACCCCGCTGACCCTGGCGTACTCCGCAATCTGTACGGCCGGGTCCTCCCCGTACACCGTAGAGATCTGCGCGCCCAGCTGCTCCGCCAGACGCAGATTGTCCCGCAGGCGGCGCAGGTTGTCCCCGCTGAGCTCCTTGGTCTCCGGAGTCTGGACAAAGAGCGCGGTAAATCCGCTGTGAAACGCCTCCGCCATACGCGCCGCAGTGCGAATCACCCTGGCGTTGGACGGGGCGGAGGAGAGGCAGATCAGAATATGCTCCCCGGCCCGGGCCGCGTGCTCATGTCCGGTTCGCTGGGCGGTGCGGTTCAGACGGTCCGCCGTACGGCGCAGCGCAATCTCACGGAGGGCCGCAAGATTCTCCCGGGTGAAGAAGTGCCCCATCGCACGCTCAGCCTGCCCTTCGCGGTAGATCTTGCCTGCCTGCAACCGTTTGACGAGATCGTCCGGCTCGATATCCACAAGATGGACCTGATCCGCCGAATCAAACACCTGATCCGGAACCCGTTCGCTCACCGCGACGCCGGTGATTGAGCCGACCAGATCGTTGAGCGATTCCAGATGCTGCACATTCATCGTGGTATACACATCGATCCCCGCCCGGAGCAGCTCCTCCACGTCCTGATACCGCTTGGTATGTCTGCTGCCGGGCGCGTTGGTGTGCGCGAGCTCATCCACGAGAATCAGCTGGGGCCTGCGCGCGAGCGCCGCGTCCAGATCGAACTCTTTGAGACGAATCCCCTTGTAGTCGACCTCCCGGCAGGGAATCTGTTCCAGACCGTCGAGCAGCGCCAGCGTGTCCGGCCGGACGTGCCTCTCCACATAGCCGACCACCACATCGACGCCGTCCCGTTTGGCCTGCCGCGCCGCCTTCAGCATCGCATAGGTCTTTCCCACCCCCGCCGCATAGCCGAAGAACAGTTTCAGTCTGCCCTTTTTGTTGTCCTCTTGATTTTTAAGCTCTCGCAAAAAACGCTGAGGGTCTCTCTTTTCGTCGTCCATCGTATCCCCCGCCTCTCCTCCAATATCGGGTCCAAATCCATGCTCTCAGCCGCATTACTATCCTAGATTAGCATACCATATTGGTTTCCAGATGAAAATTAAGAAACGCATCTCCCGCATTAAGATTACATTAAGATCGCTATCCCTCTTATTCTGTCCCCGTTTTTGAGTTCTCCTCCCCCGCCGGCTCAAAAAATCTCCCCCGATAAAAATTTTCATTTCCCAGCTTTCTCGCCGTCAGCCGGAACACGACGCAGCCGTCCGGACATACGAGCTCTTTGCAGTACCGTCCGCTCCCGCCGATGTTCTCGAGATCTCCGCCGCTGCGAATCGCCTCCATGATCGGGAACAGCAGCAGCATCGTCTTCGCGCAGATGCCCTGTCCCTGCGCATTGACCGGACAGCCGTAGGTGCAGACATACCGGTCGCCGATCTCCTCCCCGTTACGGCAGTACCGCTCTGTGCGCTCGCCGCGGAGAAATCCGGTCACCTCGATCTCAAATGCGTACTCCTCGTCATACCATTTTTTCATCTTTACCCTCCTCACAGGTTTTTGCCCATTATACCACTTCTTTCGTATCTCACAGGGCTTACTTTTTGTCAGAAGTCCAGATAAAAAAGAGACGCTTTCAAAAAGCGTCTCTTCTCTGCTGTCAAGCGCTCAAAGCGCCTCAGTTCGGCGTCCCGCACAGATCGCATTTTTTCCCCGGTATACTCGGCGCCCCGCAGTTGCTGCAGCGATGTTCGCATTTGCTGATCACGATCGCATCCCCCTCCACGCTGATCTTTACCCGGCTGTTCGCCTCGATCCCAGCCGCTCTGCGCATTCCCTGCGGCAGACAAATCCGCCCGTAGGATTCCAAAAACCGAATCACCCCAAAATCATCTCCATTCCCACAAACAATTCGTTTATTTTAAGATAATTTCTCTTAAAAATGATTAAGATATTTTCCCGTAATACATACTAACCTCCAGAAAGAATCAGGAGGTGGTCTGTATGTATCCTAGAATCCGTGACCTGCGGCATGACGCAGACAAAACGCAGCGTGAACTCGCAGAATATTTGAACGTGCATCAGACAACTTATTCCGATTACGAACTCGGCAAGCTGGATATTCCCACTGAAATTCTGATCAAACTTGCCGACTATTATCATACAAGCGTGGACTATCTGCTCGGCCGTACGACAAATAGGTTCTAAATCATTGTAATTTTAAATCACTTTATTCGTATTTTCAATCCGGATAATCGTATTACAAAACTGTTACGTTTTATGCTCAAAGAGACTACTCTTTTTATTAGGAGGTGAGACGGATGAAGCATACATTCTTCGAGCAATATTTAATGCTCGGACTCAACATCTCCTATTATAGAAAATTACGCGGGCATACGCAAGAACAACTCGCCGAAATGGTCGGCCTTGAGCCGGACTCCATCTCAAAAATTGAGAACGCAAAGGTCGGCGCGTCTCTCGATACGCTGTTCGCCCTCGCGAAGGCCCTTGACGTTCCGCCTCATAAGCTGTTGGAATTTCGTGAATAACAGGAGCCGGGCTTCCGCCCGGCTCTTTCTGTTTTTACATACGGCCGACTCTGGTGTTGTCCTTCGTCCTGCTCTGAAGCGCCGCAACCGGATGCGGTCCATCCTGGTAGCGGTAGTCCTCTCCATTTTCGGTGATATACTCCTCAATCACCTTGTGGCTCGCAACCGCACCCGGTTTCGGATTTACCATACTCTGATATCTGTAGTAGTCTGCATCTTTTGAGAGCTCCTTGATCGAAATAAACTCCTCTTTTTTCGCGGTGCGTTCCACCGTGTCGCCGAGCACCTGACGGATATAGTCCTTCTGCGGGGAGAAGGTGAGAAGTTCCGGGAATTCCGCGTCCGGCATCACCTGCTGCCAGCTCTTCTTCTCATATTTTTCAAGCAGTCTCGCCGCCGCGTGCAGCTGATTCACCTCCTGTAAAAAACACTGCTCCCAGATTTTCTTGATATAGGGGTCGCACTCGTCCATCATACAGGAGTAATAGAGATAGCACTCGGTGTACTCGTGCATCAGCAGGTTCTCAAGCCAGCTGCACCTGGTGTCGAGCAGCGCGCCGTACTGGGTTACGTGCTGCTCCTCGATCATGCCGATCTCCTGATAGAGCTCGCGGCCCCGTTCGCTGCCGTAGAGATTTGCAATATTCATATAGTAGTTCATCGTCTGCTGTTCAGCTGCGGTGATGATCGCGGTGTTGAGCTTTGTGATCGGAGCCGCCTTCTTGAAGTTGCAGGGCTTGCGCACGCTGTCGAGCGGGTGGCGGTGCTCCGAGATGGTAGGACGGCCCGGCATAATTTCGGTATACTGCCCCACCAGCCGCTCCGCGCGGACGCCCATCTCCATCTCCAGAAGGTCGGAATAGCGGTAAAGATGATCGAAGTCCTCGAGCAGCGCAAGCTGCATTGTCATCTCCACATAGTGGTCGGGCTCCCGCTGGGCGAGAATCGCCGTCAGGTCTACCGCCAGCTGCTCATAGGCGATGGTGGTCTCAAGCATCGTCTCGTCGAGCGGCTTTAAGGATGCAATGCGCATCTGCTGCTGTTTCTCCACCCGTCGGGATACGGCGAGCTCCCGCCGCAGGTCGTTATTGGAGCAGTTGCGGTGAAACTGGTGAGAGAACCAGTTCGCCTCGAATTCGGTCCCGTTCATCAGGATAATTCTCGTCTTGGTGTAGGGGTCCGCTTCGTTTTTGTTGTACGGCTTTGCGCGCAGCTTCCCCCAGTCCATAAAGTCCTCATCTACGGGGCGCGCCTTCTCTAAAAACGGATTCATATCTTTTCTCCTTTCATTATGCCTTTTTCTATATTTCACAACATCAATCGCGACAGCGGCCGCGATGATTACGCTCTTTGATGCGCTGCTATCAGCAGCGCAAATTTCTGCGCCAAATCACCGCAAGGTGAATGCGCCAACTACCACCTCTCTCATTCGGCCGATCCCCCGCATTTCCAGCTCCCCTGATATGCAGCTCCGCCGTGAGCTTCATCTATCTCTTCGGTCCAGAGCGACGCCACTCTCTTTCCGTCGCCTCCCGCGCTCTGACATCCCGCGAGCAGACCTGCACAGAGCAGTGCACAGATCGCCATTGAAATAATGCTGCCTTTTCTCATAAGCTCCTCCTTCCGTCCTACTTAAATCTTGCCCGCAACTCGGCTAAATATTTACACCGAAGAGGCGCCATGCTATAATTAGAGTGTATAATTGGAATTACATTTAAGAAGAGGGAAAATAAGACGTGGAAATTTTAAACGAGCAAAACCGCGCGGAGTACGAGCAGTTCCTCCGCACCCATCCGAAGGGGAATTTCGCCCAGAGCCCGGAGTGGGCCAGAGTCAAAACCGCCTGGCAGAGCGAGGCTGTGATCGTCCGCGACGCGGAGGGCAGGATCAAGGGGACGGCCTCAGTTTTGATCCGTCGGATGCCGCTTTTGCACTACGGGCTCGCGTACAGCAGCCGCGGCCCCGTCTGCGATATTCACGACACAGAGACGCTGCACGAGCTCTTCTCCGACCTCAAAGAGCTCGCAAAATCACACAAGTGCTATCTTCTTAAGATCGATCCGGACGTCCCGGTCTCGGAGACTGAATTCGAGCATTTCCTTGAGAGCGAGGGTTTTGTCTGCCGCGGCAGAGGAAAAAATTTCGAGGGGATTCAGCCCCGTTTTGTCTTTCGTCTCTATTTAAACGGCAGAACCGAGGAGGAGA
>CAJFTX010000057.1 GCA_904420075.1 uncultured Clostridia bacterium
CGCGAGCGAGGTGATGGCAATTCTCTGCCTCGCCTCCGATTTGCAGGACCTGAAGAGACGGCTCTCCGAGATGATCGTCGCCTATACGCGAGATGGGAGTCCGGTGCGCTGCCGCGATCTGAAGGCGGAGGGAGCGATGACCGCGCTTCTAAAAGAGGCGATCAAGCCCAATTTGGTGCAGACGCTTGAGAACACCCCCTGTGTAATGCACGGGGGCCCGTTTGCTAACATTGCGCACGGATGCAACTCGGTGCGGGCGACCAAGCTCGCGCTGAAACTGGGGGATTACTGTGTGACCGAGGCGGGTTTTGGCGCGGACCTCGGCGCGGAGAAATTTCTCGATATTAAATGTCGGGCGGCGGATCTCTCGCCGGACTGCGTGGTGGTGGTTGCAACCTGCCGTGCGCTCAAGTACAACGGCGGCGTGCCGAAGCCGGAGCTCGCGAAAGAGAATGTGGAGGCGCTGCGGGCGGGGCTGTGCAACCTGCGCGCGCATCTCGAGAACATGAAGAAGTTCGGCCTGCCCGCAGTCTGCGCGATCAACCGGTTCTATGCCGACACCGAAGCGGAGATTTCAGAGATCAAAGCTTGCTGTGCGGAGATGGGGGTCCCCTGCGAGGTGGCGGATATCTTTGCAAAGGGCGGGGCAGGCGGCGAGAAGCTCGCGCGCGCCGTCGTGCGGACGATCGCCGAGTGTGAGCCGCACTACGCGCCGGTCTATTCGCTTGAGCTGCCGCTCCGCGAGAAGATTGAGACAGTCGCGAAGACAATCTATGGGGCGGCGGGCGTCGCCTACTCCAAAAAGGCGGAGAAGGCGCTTTTGGAGCTCACAGAGCTCGGCTTCGGAGGGCTTCCGGTCTGCATGGCGAAAACCCAGTACTCCCTCTCGGACGACCCGACAGCGCTCGGACGGCCGGAGGGCTTCACCCTCCATGTGAGCGAGGTGCGGGTCTCGGCGGGCGCCGGCTTTGTGGTGGTGCTTACGGGGGATATTATGACGATGCCGGGTCTGCCACGGGTGCCCGCCGCCGAGGGGATCGACGTCGACGCGGACGGAAAGATCACGGGGCTGTTCTGATGGTGTACCGTACGAAAAGTGTTCTGGAGACGGAGGATGCCGGCTATCAGTTTGCAGCCGGACTGCATGCGGGAGATGTGGTTGCGCTGACCGGCGGACTGGGTGCGGGGAAGACCGCGTTTGTCCGCGGCATTGCGAGGAGGCTCTGCCCGGAGGCGGAGGTATCGAGCCCCACCTTTACCATTGCGCACGAGTATGAGGGGGAGATACCGGTTTTTCACTTTGACATGTACCGGATATCCTCCTTCGACGATCTCTATAATATCGCATTTTTTGACTATCTCGACCGGGGCGGCGTATCGGTCATCGAGTGGAGCGAGAACATTGAGGACGCGCTGCCGGAGGGGACGATCCGCGTGGATATCACGGTGGACGGAGATGGGAGAAGGATTACAGTGGGGGAGAGACAATGAGAATTTTAGCGCTTGAGGGCTCGGCAAAGAGCGCCTCGGCCGCGCTGTTCGAGGACGGTATGCTGCGGGGTGAGTTTTTTATCAATGCGGGGCTCACCCACAGCGAGACGCTGCTGCCGATGTGTGAGACGCTCCTCCGGACGCTGCGGGTGGAGGTAGGCTCAGTGGAGCGATATGCAGTGTCTGCGGGGCCGGGGTCCTTCACGGGGCTGCGCATCGCGATCGCCACGCTGAAGGGGATGATGGCGGTTACCGGGCGCCGCTGTGCGCCGGTTTCCACACTGGAGTCGATGGCGTACAATATCACGGGAGACGGCCTTGTCTGCGCTGTGATGGACGCGCGCTGCGCCCAGGTCTATAACGCGCTCTTCCGTGTGGAGAGGGGAGCTGTGACGAGACTTACGCCCGACCGGGCGCTCTCGATCGAGCAGCTCGACGGCGAGCTTGCGGAGTGTGGGCCGATCATTTTAGTTGGTGACGGAGCGGAGTTGTGTTATAATACCTTTAAAAGAGTCCGCTCTGCGGTTTTGGCTCCGGAGCCTGCAAGGTTTCAGCGCGCCTCTTCTGTGGCGCGGCTGGCGGCGCAGCTGCCGGACGAGGCGTTTGTAACGGCGGAGGAGCTTGTGCCGGTCTATCTGCGGCTGCCGCAGGCGGAGCGGGAGCGCCGCCGGAAGTTGAAAGGAGAAGAATAAGATGATTGCAATTGGTTCGGATCACGCTGGATTTGCGCTGAAGGAGCAGGTGAAGGAACATCTGCAGAGCCGCGGAATTGAGTTTCAGGATTTTGGGACGGACAGCGCGGCCTCCTGCCACTATGTGGATTACGCAAAGAAGGTTGCCGAGAGTGTGGCCTCCGGCAAGTGTGAAAAGGGAATTCTGGTCTGCGGCACCGGCGTCGGGATGTCGATGGCGGCGAACAAGGTGAAGGGAATCCGCGCGGCCTGTGTATCGGACACCTTCTCCGCGACGGCGACGAGAATGCACAACAACGCAAATGTACTCTGCTTCGGCGAGCGCGTGGTTGGCGCTGGGCTCGCTTTTATGCTGGTGGATGCGTTTTTGGACACGCCGTTTGAAGGTGGGCGTCACCAGATCCGGGTGGATATGATCTCTGATCTTGAAAAATAAAGGAGAGAGTAAAATGGCTACAGTGCACTACATGGAACACCCGCTGATCCTGCACAAGCTCTCGCTGATCCGGGACAAGCGTACCGGCGTGAAGGAGTTCCGTGAGGCGGTCAGCGAGCTTGCGATGCTGATCGGCTACGAGGCGACCCGAGACCTGCCGACCCGTGAGGTGGAGGTGGAGACGCCGATTGCCGTGGCAAGGACAAGAGTGCTCGCGGGCAAGAAGCTCGCGATTGTCCCAATTCTGCGGGCCGGCCTCGGCATGGTGGAGGGGCTTTTGAGTCTGGTTCCGGCGGCCAAGGTGGGGCATGTCGGGCTGTTCCGCGACCCGGACACGCTGAAGCCGGTGGAGTACTACTGTAAGATGCCGAAGGACATCAGCGAGCGGGAGGTGATCATTGTGGACCCGATGCTCGCAACAGGAGGATCTGCCATCGCCTGTATTGATCTTTTGAAACGCCGCGGGGTAAAATCTCTGCGAATGATGAACATTCTGGCGGCCCCGGAAGGGGTGGCGGCGGTTCAGGCGGCCCATCCGGATGTCGAGCTCTTTATCGGAGCATGTGATGAGAAGCTCAATGATCACGGCTACATCGTACCGGGACTCGGGGACGCGGGCGACCGTATCTTCGGCACCAAATAGGGGGATACGCCTCAGGGCGAAAAGGTAAAGGGAGCTTTATTTTTTCGCCCTGTTGTTGTTCTGCTCTTCGGAGAGGATAATCTTCAGACGGGAAAGGCAGACTAAGAAAAAAGAAGAGAGGTAGTTTGGGGTGAAAGAGAAAAAGCGCTATGAGATTGGCCCGGGAATCGGGCTGACTGTGGTACCGACCACGCGGTTTAAACTCTCCTATATGTCGGCGAATTTTGTGCTTCCGCTCGCGAGAGAGACAGCGGGCTTCGGCGCGCTGCTGCCCGAGGTGCTGGCTGCGGGCGGGACGCGGGGACGTGCCGCACTGGAGGCGGAGCTTGAGGAGCTCTACGGGGCGATTTTGTCCTCCGGAGTGCGCAAGAAGGGCGAGTGTCAGATCGCGTCGCTCGGACTGCGCTTTCCTGAGAGCAGATACACCGGGGATGAGACGCAGCTTGCCCGCTCGGTCGAGCTGCTGTGCGGACTGCTGCTCAACAGCTCTTTTTCGGAGGAGCAGGTGGAGACCGAGAAAAAAAATCTTGTGGACCGAATTGAGGCGAAACTGAACGACAAGCGCGGCTATGCGATCGACCGGTGTGTGGAGACGATGTGTGCCGACGAGGCTTACGGCGTGCCGGAGCTCGGAGAGCGGACGCAGGTGGAGCGCATCACGGCGGCGGAGCTGACCGATTTTTACCGGAAGGTGCAAAAGACTGTACCGGTGGAGCTCTTTTTTATCGGGAGCACCGATGCGGATGAGCTCGCACAAAAACTGCGGACAGCATTTGCGTCTGTTCAGCGCGAGCTGCGTACCTTCCCGGTCACGGAGGTCCGCCCGGCGGGGAAGACAAAGGAGAAGGAGGAGGCGCTTCCGGTCAATCAGGGGCGTCTGACGCTCGGATTCCGGACGGGCATTACCGTTCGGGACGCTCGCTATCCGGCGCTGCTGCTCTTCAACGCGATCTACGGCGGAACGGCGAGTTCCAAGCTGTTTTTAAATGTGCGGGAGCGGCTTTCGCTCTGCTATGACGTCTCGTCCATCCAGGAAAAAGTAAAGGGGATCATGCTGGTCGCCTCGGGGATCCAGCCGGCGGACAGAGCGCGCGCCCAGAGCGAGATTCTCGCCCAGCTTGAAGCGATGAGAGAGGGCGCGTTTACAGAGGAGGAAATCCGCGAGGCGGTTACAATTGTGACAAATGCGCTCCGTTCGGCGGAGGACGCGACAACGCTGATCGAGGACGGGGAGCTCACCCGGCTGCTCGCGGGCGGCGGCCTCGAGACCGGGGCGCTGATCGACGCACTCGGAAAAGTCAAAAAGGAGGAAATTGTAGCGGTGGCGCGAACAGTTGCGCTCGACACCGTCTATTTTCTGAACAGTTCGGAGGTGAAAAGATGAGCATAGTAGAGTGTGCGGCGTTTCCCGAATCCTATGAGCTGTACCGGCATCCGTCGGGACTCACTATTCTGGTTAACGAGAACCGGGAGCTCGCAAAGGCGTATGCCGTATATGCGGCTAATTTCGGCTCGGTGATCAATCATTTCCGGGTGGGGGAGAACGAAGTACGTCTCCCCGACGGAATTGCCCATTTTCTGGAGCACAAGCTTTTTGAGAATGAGGAGGGGGACGCATTCGCAAAATTCGGAAAGGTAGGTGGAAATGCAAATGCCTTTACAGATTTTGATATCACTGCCTATCTGTTTTCCTGCACGTCTGGCTTCCGGGAGAACCTGGAGATTCTGCTCGACTTTGTAAAACGGCCCTATTTCACCGACCAGTCGGTGCAGAAAGAGCAGGGAATCATCGGCCAGGAGATCAAAATGTATGAGGACCACCCGGGCTGGAGGGTGAGTTTTAACCTGCTGCGGGCGCTCTATCGGAAGAACAGCGTGCGCATCGACATTGCGGGGGATGTGGACTCGATCGCCCAGATCACGCCGGAGTTGCTCTATGAAACCTACCACGCCTTTTACCGTCCCTCCAATATGGTGCTCTGCGTCAGCGGGAATGCGAGCCTTGCGGATGTGCTTGCGGTAGCCGACCGAATTTTAGAGCCGGAAAAACCCGGAGAGCCTGTGGTTCGGCTCACCGAGCAGGAGCCGGCGGAAATCACCCAGAGCTTTATCACTCAACAGCTTCCGGTGGCAAAACCGATCTTTGCAATCGGCTACAAGGACACCGATCCTGCGCACGGCGCAGAGCTCGCCCGCCGCGAGTGCGGAATGGAGATCCTCTCAAATCTGCTGTTTGGTAAAGCCTCTAGACTTTACAACGAACTCTATGAGGAAGGGCTGATTAACAGCGAGTTCGGGGCGGGCTACGCCTGTTCGGATACCTTTGCTTACCTCGAAATTGAAGGGGAGAGCGACCGGCCGGAGCAGGTGTTTGAGCGGGTAAAAGCGGAGGTTGCCCGCGTGCGTGCGGAAGGGCTCGACCGCGCGGCGTTTGAGCGCTCGAAGAAGCTGGTCTACGGCCGGCTGATCGCCTCGGCAAATCTCCCGGAGAATATTGGGAATATGATGGCGCGGAGCTTCTTCCTCGGCCAGCGGTACTATGACCGGTTTGAGGCCGCGAAGGAGATCACCTGTGAGGAGGTAGCGGCGCTGCTACCGAAGCTCACGGAGAGCGCCGCCGCACTCTCGACCATTACGCCCCAGAAATAAAAAATGGTGTAAGAAATCTGTCGCGCCTGTAGGTGCGGGGAAAAAGGTATAGTTTTTGAAACTGGCCTTGGCCGGAGCTTCGCTTCGGCGCCCGCTTTCGCGGGATTCAATGCGCCTTTGGCGCGGCGACAAGTCTGCGTTATAAAAAAGTGTAAGGACTTTATTGCGCCTGTGAGCGCGGAGAAATCTGCTTTTTGAAGCTCCGCTACGCTGCGCTATAAAGAGGGCGCCGTCCGGGAGCGCTTCCCGGGCGGCGACAACGACAATATAAAGTGAGGAAGTGACGATTTTGGGAACTGGCACAATTTCCTTCCCGGGACTCGGGATACATAATCTGGAAATCAGCAAGGTCGCATTTGAACTGTTTGGCATCCAGTTTCGCTGGTACGGGATTCTGATCGGAATTGGATTTGCTGTGGCGTTGCTGGTCGGCATCTGGCTGCGGAAAAAGTCGGGGGAGAGTGTGGACCGGCTGCTGGATGTCGTGATTGTTGCCACCCCTTGTGCGATCATCGGCGCGAGGGCCTATTACGTGTTGCAGACCCTCGACCGCTACGATTCTTTTTGGGATTTCTTTAAAATCTGGGAGGGTGGACTCGCCTTTTACGGCGGGCTGATCGGCGCGGTGCTCGGAGCGAGTATCTACTGTCTGATCCGTAAGGAGAATCTGCTCAAAATTTTTGACTGTGCGGCGCCGGCTTTTCTGATCGCCCAGGCGATCGGCCGGTGGGGCAATTTTGTCAACCAGGAGGCGTTCGGCACAGAGACGGATCTACCGTGGCGGATGGAGATTGTGTTAAACGGCGTAAAAACGGCGGTGCATCCTACCTTTCTCTATGAGTCGCTGTGGAATCTTGTGGGTTTTGTGCTGCTGCTGTTGCTCTTCCGAAAGAGAAAATGGAACGGCGAGGTTTTTGTGGCATATCTCGGCTGGTACGGCCTCGGACGAGCGTTTATCGAGGGACTGCGCACTGACAGTCTGATGCTCACCGACCACATCCGTACTTCGCAGTGGCTTGCGGGAATCTGCTTTGTGGCGGCGGTTGTTATTTTGATTGTGATGCGTATCAAACTTCGC
>CAJFTX010000058.1 GCA_904420075.1 uncultured Clostridia bacterium
CAGCTCCTCACAGAGCTGCCGGATCTCCTCTTTTTCGAGCCCCCGCAGATCGGAGGGGCCGCTCATCTTCTCCAGTATACTCAAAGCCGGCTCTTACCCTCTCTTTTTTTGAAACGGCCGCTTGAAAAAGCAGATCACCCGCGCGACCGTGTAGATGATCTCGTTGCTGTTCTTCGTCGCAAATGTCTTGCCGCAGGCCTTTCCGCCCACTGTGAGCGCCGCGATGAGTGCCGTCATCAGTACGCCCGAGACAATACCGATTGTCCCCGCGTCCCCGCGGGCAATCTCAGAGGCGATCACCGCCCCGGTCGAACCGCTCACAATGCCGCAGATGTCACCCACGACATCGTTGCAGAAATTGGAGACCTTCTCCGCATTGCGCACAAGCGCAATCGCCTGACTCGCGGCAGCCACTTTGCGTGCCGCCATCGAGTGAAACGGCGCCTCGCTGGCAGAGGCCACCGACATTCCGACAATATCAAACAGAATTCCGATCCCAATAAAAAGCAGCAGAATCACAAGCGCCACCGGGAGACTCGCCTCCCCCAGCACCCGGTTGGACACCACCGACATAAAAATCGAGATCATGAAGGTCCAAAGAATAATCTTGATTACCCAGGAGGAGCTCTTCTTCTTTTTCCGCTCCCGCCTCTGTCCCTCCGGCATACAGACTCCTCATCCAAAGGCGGTTTCCCGCCCGAAACTCAAAAAGAAGATGGTTACAGCGTGAGTAAATCTTGCGTCATAGGTCGAGTCGGTTTTCCCCGTTCTCTACTCCCTGTTACCATGGGAGCGGTTTCCCTTGAAAGAGAACGCCTCTATGCGTCGCCGCATACGGCACTCGATAGCCACTGAGTCCGCACTGCAATCCCCACGCTGCCTTCAGCCTAGGAGTTTTCCTCTAGCAGTCTTATACGCCCCTTATCCTCTTTTGCACGCCCGGTTTCAAAGAGCAATACCTCGTCTCCCAGGGCCCTGGGAGATGCCGGTTTATTCTCCTATTCGCCGAACACACGCAAGGCTGGCTACTCTGCACACAGCCCAAAGACCGCAATACAGGTTTCACCCCACAGCGTACACCGTCTCAAAAAAGCGCTGCACACATGTAGGTCTCCGTGGTGAGCGGGTCGGGTCCGGCATGCCATTGCCGGGCGCCCGCAAACCTTACCTTCCAGCACCCACCCTGCACTGGGCGTACAAAGCAAGCACAAGAAGTTTCATCGATATGCCATTTAGCGGATTTTTAGCCCCGCCTTCCGGATCGTCAGAACTGACTAGGATACTGCAACCATCTATTCTTCTAGTATATCACAAATTCAGAAGTTTTTGAAAACGCTTTGTAAATTAAATTGCAAGCGCCACGAGAATTCCGACAAGCAATCCGCCGAACACCTCAAACGGCGTGTGTCCGATTACCTCTTTCAGATCGTCGCTCACCAGCTCGCCGGTCTGCTCCTCCATCTGATCCGCGATGGTGTTGAGCATGCTCGCGTGCCGCCCCGCCTCTCTGCGGACGCCCGCCGCATCATACATGGTCAGCGCCATCACACAGGCTGCAATCGCAAACTCGACCGAGCCGAAGCCGCACCGCTCCGCCACGCTCAGCGCGAGCGCCGCCATGAGCGCCGTGTGGGAGCTCGGCATTCCGCCCGCCGCAGTGATCTTTTTGAAGCTGAACTTCTTATCCTTATACCAGTAGGTAAAGATCTTCAAAAACTGGGCCAGCGCCCACGCGACAATCGCCGAGATCAGCGCAGTATTTGAAAAGATATCCAAAACGTTCACAGAAAAACTCCCCTTATCAATTTTCTCTTCCGAGCAGCTTTCCAGAAAGCCAGATTAAGAAATCCGCATCGGAAAATACGCCGAGACTGTCGATCGCCCGGGCGGTGAGTTCCTCCGCCCGTTTTTTCGCCGCCTCGAGCCCCAGCGCCGTCACATAGGTGGACTTGCCCGCCCGCTCGTCCGAGTGAACCGATTTGCCGAGTTTCTCCGCATCTCCGGTGACGTCCAGAATGTCGTCGGTGATCTGGAATGCGAGCCCCAGCGCCTCCGCGTAGCAGTCCGCCGCCTCGAGCTGTCGCTCGTCCGCGCCGCCGACAATCGCGCCCATCCGAACCGCGCCGCGGATGAGCGCCGCCGTCTTCTGCCGGTGCAGCGTCTCCAAAAGCGCGAGCGGAATCTGCCGGTTCTCGCTCTCGAGGTCGATCACCTGCCCGCCGAGCATACCGGAGCAGCCCGCGGCGCGCGCGAGCTCCGCCGCCGCGCGCACCGTCCGCTCGGCCGGAATTTCGGCCGAGAGCGCCGTCGCAAATGCCTCCGTCAGCAGTCCGTCCCCTGCGAGCACCGCCATCGCCTCGCCGTACATCTTGTGGTTGGTAGGACGGCCGCGACGGTAGTCGTCGTCGTCCATACAGGGGAGGTCGTCGTGGATCAGAGAGTAGGTGTGCACCATCTCAATCGCCGCCGCAAAGGGATACGCGTCCTCCGCCGCCCCGCCGCAGAGCCTGCAAAATTCCAGTGTCAGGATCGGACGAATCCGCTTTCCCCCCGCCGAGAGGCTGTAGTCCATCGCCTCGAGCACCGTGCGGTAAGGGAGGTTCTGCTCCGGATTCAGATAGCGCCGCAGCACCCGCTCTATCTCGGACGTATACGCCTTTAGTCTCCCCTCAAAATCCATACTTACACCTCTCTGTCGGCAAACTCGGAGAGGGTGGTCTCCCCCTCCTCGCCCTTTTCAAACATCAGCACCTTCTGTTCCGCTTTGTCAAGCATCGCGTTGCACTGTTTGGAGAGAGCAACTCCCTCCTCAAAGAGCGCGAGCGACTCGTCAAGCGAGACCTCCGCTCCCTCAAGTTTTACCAAAATCTCCTCCAGGCGCGCGAGCGCCTTCTCAAACGTCATCTCAGCCACCCAAAAACCTCCTACTCCAAAGTTGTCCCGGTCACCTCGCAGGTCGCGCTGCCGTCTCGGAAGCGGAGCTCCACTTCATCGCCTGTCGCGAGCGCCGCGGCGCTTCTCAGCACCGCGCCTCCGCTCGTCGCGATGCTGTAGCCCCGCGCCATCACCGCGAGAGGCGAAAGCGCGTCAAGCTTCGCCGCCATCGCGCCGAAGGCCGACCGGCGCGCACCGTTTCTCCTGTTCATCGCCGCGGTGATTCCGCGTCCCACATAGAGAAGCCTCATCCGCCGCTCCTCAAGATAGGCCCGCGGCGAGGAGAGCGACCGGCTGCGCGCAAGTCCGCGCACCCGCTCCCGCTGGTGTTCAATCTTCGAGAGCATCACCTTGGTCACCCGGGCATTGTAGTTTAACATCCGCTTTTTGATCTCCGCCACACTCGGCACCGCGAGCTCCGCCGCGGCCGACGGAGTCGGCGCGCGCAGGTCGGCGCAGAAGTCACAGATGGTAAAATCGGTCTCATGTCCCACTGCTGAGATCACAGGAATCTCCGAGGCGGCGACCGCCCGCGCGACCTCCTCCTCGTTGAAGGCCCAGAGCTCCTCGAGCGAACCGCCTCCGCGGCCGACGATCATCACGTCACACTTTCGCCCCTCATTGAGAAAGGCGATTGCCCGGGAAATATCCGGCGCCGCCTGCGGTCCCTGCACCAGCACCGGATAGAGCAGCACCGTCGCCGCAGGGAACCGGCGCCGGAGTATATTGATAATATCCCGCACCGCGGCCCCGGTCGGCGAGGTCACAACGCCGATGCGTAACGGCATCTTCGGCAGTTTCTTCTTTTTCGTCTCGTCAAAGAGTCCCTCCGCCGCGAGCTTCGCCTTGAGCTGCTCAAATTTGACGTGCAGCGCGCCAATCCCGTCCGGCTGCATCTCCGAGATGTAGAGCTGATACTGTCCGTCCCGCGGGAATACCGAGACTCTCGCGGTCACAATCACCTTCATACCGCTCTCCGGCTCGAAGATCAGCTTCTGCGCGCTGCTCTTGAACATCACGGCGCGGATGATCGCCCCCTCGTCCTTGAGCGATAGGTAGAGATGGCCCGAGCGGTAGTGGTTGGTAAAGTTACTGATCTCCCCTTTTACTATAACGCGCCGGAGGGTGGAATCCTCCTCAAATTTTCGCCTAATATAATCGTTCAGTTCCGTGACGGAAAAAATCTTCTCCTCCATCAGCGTACCTCCTCCAAAAGCGCAAGCGCCGCTACGCCTACCGCGTTGTCCGCGGAGACCGCCGGGCTTGCCGACACCGTCTCAAACTGCCTGGAGAGGCCCTCACGAATACTGCGGTTGCTCATTACACCGCCGCAGAGCACGAGCGGCGCCTCTCCGCACCGGGCCATCGCCGTTTCAATCATTTTCACAAGCGTCCTCTCAATGCTGTCAAATAAAAAGCGCGCCGCAGAGCCTGCGTCCGCACCATCCTCAATCAGTTTTTTGGAACGGTTCTCAAGTCCGGAAAAGTTGCAGTCGCACCCCTTCGCCGCGCAGAGCGGCGGAACGGTTCCGCGCTCCGGCGCAAGACGTTCAAGAGCCGCGCCGCAGGGGAACTGCAGCCCGCAGAATACGCCCAGCCGGTCGATCAACTGTCCGGCGGAGATGTCGAGCGTCCGCCCGACGATTACGCTCTTTCTCCCACGGCAGTAGACAAGCTCGGTTGTCCCGCCGGAGAGATGCAGCGCATAGAACGGCGCCGCGAGCAATTCCATCTTCTCCGCCTCAAAGAGAACCGCCGCAATGTGTCCCTCCTGGTGGGTGGTGGGACGGAGTTCCGCCCCGGTCGCCGCGGCGAGCGCACGGGCAAATCCGCTCCCCACCGTAAAAGCGGGCATGTAGGAGCCCTCCACCGGCCGAGGCTTCAGCGAGACGCCGATCCGGTCCGGCGCGCCGAACTCCGAGAACGCCTGCTCAAGAAGCTCCGGCAGCGCAGCGGTGTGTAAAAACACCGCCTCGCTCTGCCGGAGCCCCCTTTTCCCCTCCGGCACAGGCAACAGGCGCCGGTACTGTCTCACAGCGCCGTCCTCGACCACAGCGACCGAGGTTGTGTAGTTACTCGTGTCGATTCCGAGCGATCTCATCTCTCTGTCGCTTCCTCCGGGAAGCGCCTCGCCGCCGCGCCCAGAATTCCGTTGACAAAAGCGCCGGACTTCTCATCGCCGAACTTCTTTGCGAGCTCCACCGCCTCATTAATCGCGACGGCATACGACTGTTCCGGCAGATACCGCATCTCGCAGATCGCAACCCGCAGCACCGCGAGGCTCACCTTGGAGATGCGCCGCACATCCCATGCGTTCGCCAGCTCTCCAATCAGTGCATCTGTCTCCTCCTGCCGCTCACAGGCGGTAAAAAAGAGCTCGTGCAGAAACGTATCCTCCGGAATTTCCCGGTCGGCCAGCGCCTCCTCATAGAACTGCTCTGTCGCAAGCTCCGGATGAAACGCCCTCTCATATACCAGGCAGACCGCCTGTTCTCTCGCTTTTCTTCGATTCATGAAATTCATCCTACCTATCATGATTACATAGTAGTTGTATTATATAATATCCGTCTTCAAAAAGAAACCTTTTTCTATCGACCGTCCGTCGTCTCAAAGAGGCGGCACCCCTCTTCGGGGATACCGCCTCCTCTGTTTGTCTGTCTCTGCACCGCCGCCGTCTATCTTCCGGTTGCCGGATTTGCAGGCGTTTCCGGCTGTGTCGTCCCGTCTCCCGGTTTCTCCGCCGGAGGGTTCTCTCCCTCGCCGGGATTCTCCGGCGGCTTCTCCTCGGGGGGATTTGGGTTGTTCGGATCAGTCGGCTCGCTCGGAGTATTGGGGTCCTCACCCGGCGTGGGTTCAGTCGGATTCTCCTCAGGCGGCTCCTCCGGCTCCGGCACGCCGGTGTGCAGCGCGCAGCAGTAGTTCACAGGCGCGCTCACGTCCGGGCTGTATCCCGGATTCATCCCACTGCTCAGCAGCCCGCTATAAACCACCCGCGCGGCCCCCGGCACCAGAGAGGAGCTTCCGAGCATCGGCAGATAGGTGTACTGCGCATCCCGGATCGCAATCTCATAGGGAAACTCCCGCTTGAAGTTGAGCAGACTGCGCGTCATCGTATTGGTGCAATACGGTCCCGCAATCTGGCCCGAATCCGCACAGAGGGTGGCCGACACATGCACATTGCAGCTGTCGGTCGGCGCCGTCCCCGCCTTAAAGAGACCAGTGGCAACCCGACTGCCCCGGACGTCGTTCTTGCACTTATCGGTCGGAGCGAGTCCGCTGTCGAGGCAGTAACTGGCCTTCACAAGTCCCTCCACCTCGTAGAAATCGGTCTTCTCCTTGTCCTTATGGATCTTCTGCATCACCTGACGCCAGATGGAGAGGGCGGGGTTTGTGCCCGAGCGGGTTACAATCGTCTTGTTGTTGTCAAACCCGTACCAGACAGTTCCCACATAGTAGGGCGTATAGCCTACAAACCAGCGGTCATAGTCGTCCGAAGTCGTTCCCGTCTTGCCCGCGGTCGGCAGATTGCCGATCTTCGCCCCCGCGCCGGTACCATTCTCCACGACGTTCTGGAGCATCTCGTTCATCAGATAGGCGGTGTCTTCGCCCATCGCCTGAATCGGCTCCTCTTTATTTTCGAGCAGGATATTCCCCTTGCTGTCCTCTACCCGCAGATAGGTGTGCGGTTCCCTGTACTGTCCTCTGTTTGCAAACGGCACATAGGCTGCGGTGAGCTCGGTCACCGTCATTCCATAGGTGAGACCGCCCAACGAAAGCGAAGAGGTGAGATCGGTGAGCACCCGGTTGTTGGAGGTCACCTTCTCCTTTACCAGCGTTGAAATCCCGAGATTATCCGTCATAAAAGCGTAGGATTGCTCAAAGCCCAGTTCATTTAAAATTCGCATTGGAACCGGGTTTGTTGAGATTTCGAGCGCCTTCTCCACCGTCAGAAGTCCGCGGTAGCCCTCGTAGTAATTCTTCGGATAACGGTCCTTCACCACAAAGGGCGAATCGTCGTACACACTTGCCGGCGTAATCAGATTCATCTCAAGCGCCGGAGCATATACCGCAATCGGCTTGATCGCCGAACCCGGCTGCCGCTTGCTCTGGGAGGCGCGGTTGAGCGTCCGGTCGCCCGTCTTCTCCCCCTTGCCCCCGACAATTCCCTTAATCTGTCCGGTATAGGGATCGATAATCGTCATTGCCGCCTCCGGCTGTCTCGATCCCACCACCAGGGGGAAATTATCGTTGTCGATAAAAACCGAGTCCATCGCGTCCTGGACGTCCTTGTCCATCGCCGTATAAATCTTCAGCCCGCCGGAATAGACCAGCTGCGTCGCGTACTCCTTGTTATAGTCATACTGCTCCATCAGATCTCTGATGACGTCGGAAATTACCTGGTCGGTGTAATAGGACTGCTTGCTGTTGCGCTCCTGCTGGGTGATCTCTTTGGTAAACACCAGCTCCTCAGCGATCGCCTCGTCCCGCTCCTGCTCGGAGATCATGCCCTGGCTGCACATCTCCCTGAGAATGGTCTCCTGCCGCTCCTTGTTGTTCTCCGGGTGCAAAAACGGATCATATTTGACCGGATACTGCGTGATTCCGACAATTGCGGCGCTCTCCGCAAGCGAGAGCTCGCTGACGTCCTTGTTAAAATAGGTCTTGGCCGCCGTCTGTACGCCGTTGCAGTTCTGGCCCAAATAGATGGTATTGAGGTAGTACTCGAGGATCTGCTCCTTTGAGTAGTCGCTGTCGATCTTATGCGCACGGAAGATTTCCTGAATCTTCCGCTTTAGCGAAACCTCATCGTCGTTTGTGATGTTCTTCACCAGCTGCTGGGTGATGGTGGACCCGCCGAACTGCTGCTTTCCGGTCAGCAGCGAGAGCGTCGCACCGCCGGTGCGTACCCAGTCGACTCCGTTGTGCTCATAGAACCGCTTATCCTCAATTGCAACCGCGGCATCCTGCATGTACTTCGGAATCTGGTCAATCGAAACCCACTGCCGGTCGCTTCCCCGCCAGAGCTTCTCCTGTTCGAGCCATTCCCCACTGTCGTTGTCCTGATAGTAGAGGACACTCGACTGATTGAGATTGACGCTGTCGAGCGTCATGTCCCGCGAGTCGTTCATGAAGGTAAAGATCATGAATGTGAGCACTCCCGCGGTCATCAAAAACGTAAAGAGCAAAATCCAGAGAATCGTCTTGATAACCGAGCGCTTTTTCCTCTTTTTGCGTCCACCGTTCCTCGGCGCACGGGTTTCACCCTCATGCGTCATAACAGGACGCTTTTTACGTCCATTTTGATTTTCCATCTTCTCACCTGATTTCTACATCCGCGAACATGGGCCTGATACAATTTCTGCGTCACGGTGTACGCCGCCGGACAGGCGCCGCCCCGTGCAACCCGCTCGCCAATTGGGCTGGTTGAGGTTTTATTATAACACAAAATGCCTCCCAGTTCACAAGATTTATGCATTTTTTTCAAAAGATTCGGCAAAATAAGGGAAAAGGACACTGTGAGGCAAAAATATGAAACAGAAAATGGTCATGCTCTCTCTCATCGCACTCTTTCTATCGGGTGGGATTCTGCTCGCGCTCTTTCTCCCCTCTCCAGTCCGGGAAGAACTCCCTGAACTTCCGGCGCTGGAGCCGCTTCCCGTCGTGGAGGCCGCTCCGCAGAAGGAGGAGCAGCTCTTTCTCATCCTGGAAGGAAGTTTTCTCACCGCCTACGAGGACAGCACCTGCTCCCGTCAGGTGGAACAGGTGAAGATTGTTCCCCAGGCGCTTCCCTCCTCCGAAGTCGAACAGTTACAGCGCGGTTTTTTCGTCACTCCGGAACAGCTCAAATATCTGATCGAAGATTATACAAGCTGACGCTGTGTTAAATTCGCCCCCGGCGCATATAGTTTAGAGAAACCGACAAAATTGGGGGCGATAAGCGATGTTACTTGAACTGGCCGGGTTTGCCGTGCTGCACACCCTTTTCCTACTGCTCTATGTCACCAACAACAGCAGCTTTCCAAAGCCGCTCTCCAAAGAGGAGGAGCGGCGCTGTCTCCTGCTCGCCGCCGAGGGCGATCAGGCCGCGAAAAATATGCTCATCGAGCACAATCTGCGTCTGGTCGCACACATCATCAAAAAATATTACTCCACCAGCCGGGATCAGGAAGACCTGCTCTCCATCGGCACCATCGGGCTGATCAAGGCGATCAACTCCTTCGACGTACAGAAGGGGGCGAAGCTTGCAACCTACGCCTCCCGCTGCATCGAAAACGAAATTTTAATGCACTTTCGCGCGCAGAAAAAGGGCGCTTCCGACGTCTCGCTCAACAAGGAGATCGACTGCGATAAGGACGGCAATTCCCTCTCTCTGCTCGATGTGCTCAGCTGTGACGACACCCTCATCGACGATGTGGCGCTCAAGCTCAAGGTCGAGAAGCTCTATACTTATATTAATACCGTCCTCTCCAACCGGGAACGGCGTATCATCATCCTGCGCTACGGTTTAAACGGACTTCCCCCAAAAGCTCAGCGCGAAGTCGCAGCAGAGCTCGGGATCTCCCGCTCCTATGTCAGCCGCATTGAAAAAAAGGCGCTTGAAACATTGCGCGCCTCCTTCGAGTGTCCCGGCCGCCATAGCTAAAAAGAGCGGGCCAAACTTGCCCGCTCTCTCTATTCCTCCACCGAGACGTTCCCGGCGAGCACCTGAAACTTCGCCTCCATCGTCCCGATGCTCTCCTCCCCTTTTTGGAGCTCGGCGGAGAGATTTTCCATCCGCTCCTCCACAGAGCGGCGCATCTCCGCATAATCCTTGCGCAAAGCCGCCACCGCAGAGGTGATCCCCCCGATCTCCTCTGCGACGTTTTTTCGGATCACATCCGCATTTTTCAGCGCATTTTGCGTGATCGCATCCGCATCCACCCGCGCTTTTACAATGGTATCTGCAATCTGCCGGGTTGACTCGTCATACTGCCGCGCCCTCTCGGCAAGTCCGCGGTTCTCCCGCTCAAGCTTTCCCGCCCGGGTCCGCTCCGCCTCGAGCTCTCCTGCAAGCCGCTCCCGCTCCGCGCGGCAGTGCAGATACTCCTCGGAGAGAGAGGCCCCCTGTCCCCGGAGCTCCTCCAGCTCCTTCGCCAGGCTCTCTGCGCGCGCACGGGCCGCCCCCAGCTCGTCTGTGAGCTTTCGCTCCAGCTCCTCCATCTGACCGGTCTTTTGCGCGAGTTGCTCCGAGAGGGCTGCGCACTCCCGCTCCTTCTCCTCTTTCAGCAGCTCTATCTCGGACGACAGATTCGCAATATAATTCATCACGTCGTCCTTATGGAAACCGCCCACCGCGTTTCGAAAAATCTTGCTGCTCTCCATCCCAGCCCTCCGACCACACATTTCTCCCAGCTATTCAGCCAGGTTCAAAATTTAATATAAAATATTATATCACGCCCGACAAAAAAAGACAAAGATTTTCATCCTCTCAAAAATTCCAAATTTCTCTTTACAGAAGCAGAAAAGCCTGCTATAATAGTTTTCGTTGCATATGCGCCCGTAGCTCAGCTGGATAGAGCGTTGGACTCCGACTCCAAAGGTCGCAGATTCGAATTCTGTCGGGCGTACCAAAAACCACCGAGTCATCGGTGGTTTTTTTATAATTGCTCCGCGGGCCGCCAAACAGCGGCCTTTTTTCTATCTCTAAGCACAGCGAGATCAGGCTCGGGCGTCTCCCCTGTCTCGCCACCGCTGCGGGGAAGCTCCAAAAAAGCGCGCCGCAAGCTGACATTGACAGTCCAAAAAGCTGTTTTCTCCCGCGATTCAAAGAGATCGTATTTCGGGTCCCAGCGAAGCCGTCCGCTCAAAGTTCTGCGTCCCATCATCTCCAGAGGTCGCACAGCTGAGCAGGACAATGCGGTTCAAGCCTATGTGTTTCCGCTCCTCTGAACATTCGGCTTTCTCCGCAAATTCTTTCGTTCTTTCCGGCTGGACCGGCCTTTTAGATTGTAATCTGATATCTCCAGGTCTCTGAAGGGCCTGATTTTATTCCGGCGGCCGCTCAGTAGCAAAATCAGGCGCACAACTTTTTCACAGCTTCCCTTTCCCTCTCTCTATTTCACTCCCGATCAGGCCGAAAAGCGTCCACAGTTTTCCAGTCCGCTTTTACGATACGAGCCGCCGAACCGGGCTCCTCTATTACGAATTTTATTCCCCCGACAATCCAATTCAACGGCAGAATACGCCTCTATTCAAAGTAAAATCGCCAAATTACACAGATTCCCCTGTTTCTTAACTTTATTTTAAGCGCTTTGTCATTGTATTCCGAAAATGCTTCTGCTACAATCAATTTGAAACCTTTGGGACGGGTATCTCGTCTTTTCTATATAGATGGAGGTAATGGGAAAATGGCTCAACAAACTGATCCGGTTCACGGTCTGTCCGGGGCCGAAGTGGAGGACCGCATCGCCCGTGGACGGACAAACGCTCCGGTCGACCCGCCCTCAAAAACGGTGCGCGAGATCGTCGCCGGAAACATCTTTACTTATTTTAATCTTGTATTTACCGTTATTGCAGTGCTGCTGATTCTTGTGGGCTCCTTCCGGGATCTCACCTTTTACGGCATCATTATTGCAAACACCCTGATCGGTATTTTACAGGAGCTCCGCTCCAAGCGGACGCTCGACAAGCTCCAGGTGCTCAACGCTCCCAAGGCGACAGCCGTGCGCAGCGGGAAAGAGTGCGTGCTTCCCGCCGAGCAGCTTGTGCAGGACGACATTGTCATCTTCGGCGCGGGGAATCAGATCTGTGCCGACGCGCGGGTCGTCGAAGGAGAGGTTCAGGTCAACGAGTCGCTGATCACCGGCGAGTCGGACGAGATCACCAAAAAAGCGGGAGATTCCCTCCTCTCGGGCAGCTTTGTAGTCTCCGGGCGCTGCCGCGCTCAGCTCGAGAAAGTCGGTGCGGACTCCTATGTCTCAAAGCTCACGCTGGCCGCAAAAGCTTCGAAAAAGGGTGAGCAGTCGGAGATGATTCGCGCGCTCAACAAGCTTGTGAAAATCGTCGGCATTCTCATCATTCCGATCGGACTTGTGCTCTTCTCTCAGCAGTATTTCTTCGCGCACGAGAGCCTGCGGGTAAGTGTCACCTCGATGGTGGCCGCTATTCTCGGCATGATTCCGGAGGGGCTCTACCTGTTGGCGAGCGTGGCGCTCGTCGTCAGTGTGATGCGGCTCGCCCGTAAAAAGGTGCTGGTGCACGACATGAAATGTATCGAGACGCTCGCCCGGGTGGACGTCCTCTGCGTGGACAAAACCGGCACGATCACCGAAAACCGGATGGAAGTCTCCCGCACTGAGACACTCCCCGGCTACGACGGCAGCTCGATGCCCCCGCTTGAAAAACTGATCGGCAGCTTCGCCGCCGGTATGACCAGCGACAATGCGACGATGAAAGCGCTGAAAGCGTTCTACCGGTCGACAACCGGAAAAAAGCCGGACCGGATCACGAGCTTTTCCTCCGCAACCAAATACAGCAGCGCCACCTTCGGCGACACCTGCTATGTCCTCGGGGCGCCGGAATTTGTGCTGCGTGAAGACTATAAAACATATCGCGAGCAGATCGAAGGCTTCTCCGCACAGGGATACCGCGCTCTCGTCTTCGGGATTTACGGCGGCGCAGCGGACGGCAAAGCGCTGACCGAAACAGTCGTCCCGCTCGGTCTTGTACTGCTCTCAAATCCTATCCGAAAGGAAGCTCCTGAAACCTTCCGCTACTTCGCGGAGCAAGGGGTTGCGATCAAGGTGATCTCGGGCGACAATCCGGTGACCGTTTCGGAGGTTGCGAAAGCCGCAGGTATCCAAGGCGCAGATCAGTACATCGACGCCGCAACGCTCCAGACGCCCGCTGAAATCGAACGGGCGGTCGAGAAATATACCGTCTTTGGAAGGGTTACTCCCAACCAGAAGCGGCTGTTCGTCGCCGCGCTCAAAAAGGCCGGACACACTGTCGCAATGACCGGAGACGGCGTCAACGATGTGCTCGCTCTCAAGGACGCCGACTGCAGCGTCGCCATGGCCTCCGGCAGCGACGCCGCCGCGCAGGCATCTCAGCTGGTCCTGCTCGAGTCGGATTTCTCCTGTATGCCCTCTGTCGTATTGGAGGGGCGGCGGGTGGTCAACAACATCGAGCGCTCGGCCAGCCTCTTTCTCGTAAAAAATATTTTCTCCTTTTTGATGTCCATCTTCTCGATGATCTTCATGATCACCTATCCGATCGAGCCCTCGCAGATCTCGCTGATCAATATGTTCACCATCGGCACCCCCGCCTTCTTTCTGGCGCTTGAGCCGAACCACAACATCATCAAGGGCCGTTTTCTGCCAAATGTGCTGGTCAAAGCGCTGCCCGCCGGGCTCACCGATTTTTTCGTAATCGGAGCGTTCGTGATTTTCTGCTCGACCTTCGAGATTCATCAGCAGTATGTCTCCACCGCATGTACGCTGATTCTCGCAGTGGTTGGACTTATGATCCTCTTTAAAATCAGTCAGCCAATGGACAAATTCCGGCTCACCATTTTTATCGCCATGGTGGTCGGACTTGTCGGCACCTCGATTTTCTTAAATGATCTCTTTGCGCTGCGTGGGCTCTCCCGCGAGTGCACCATGCTGCTTGCGGTGTTCGCCATTCTGACCGAGCCGATTCTCCGTTACTCAAAGCAGCTCATCGAATGGCTATTCCGTCTCTTCCATAAGCTCCGTGAGCGGCGGCTGCAAAAAAAGCTGGAAAACGGATTCTAACAATGGCCCATCGAGAGCAACATGTGAAAAGCGGAAAGCCCCCTTTCAAAAGAAAGGGGGCTTTCCGCTTTTCCAGCTCTATCCCCGCGATACGCGGCTCTTTTCCGGCATCTCTTGAGAAGTTCAGAACATTGCCGTTTTCTCACAAAAATAACCAAAGAATCTTCCGCCATATCCACACATAAGAAGTCCGCTGAAAAGCGGACTTCTTGCTATTCTTTACTTCAATTTAAGGGCGTTGAATATACACTACACCGATCGTTTCATTTATTGCAATTCCCACAATCCAATCTTCCGGATTTCCCTTAAATGCGTAAATATGTATCGGCGTACCGTCCTCCAAGGAGTCACTTCCAATAGAGCGGAAGTCCTTTCCCACCAGTTCCAACAGATAGTCCGCTTTTGCAAATGGATACTTTCCATCCAAGAAATATCCAAAAGCCCATCCGTCTTCCGTCTCCTCCTCCATCAGCGGTTCAATCCCCAACATCGCGCCAAAATCCGGCACAATCGGCGCAACTGAGTACCCTGGCACTTTCCCCGGTATCATCTCGCTGCTGAATACCATTTTATTGTATCCCATCACCGCAACGTCCCCACGACTTGCCGGAGCATTCGGATCACTGATATTCAGATTCGAGAGGATTTTCAGTTCTTCCGCCTTAGCAATATAGTCATCCGGATAGCGGAACCCCTTATCGTCTATTCCCGCCGCTACCACATACATCTTGATCGCCTGAGCGTAGGTAAGTGTGCCGTCCGGCTGAAAGGTGTAATCCCCCATCCCGCCGACAATTCCCTCAAGTGCTGCCCAGTTGATATAGCCGCAATACCACGCATCTCTTTTTACATCAAAAAATAATGAAAATCCTTTATAGGCTTCCGCAGTCGTGTCTACCGTTCCCTGATTTTCCATCAGATAGACAATTTTTGCAAATTGCGCTCTCGTTATGGTCCGATCCGGCCAGAAGTTTCCGTCCTCATAACCTCCTAAAATACCAAAATCGGAAAGATAATCGACCGCTTTCCCCACAACAGTGGTCTCATCTACGTCAGGAAACTGAACGGCCAACGCTGTACTGCAAAACATAAGCAGAGCAAGTAATACAGCCACTACAGCACGAATCTTTTTCACGCCAAATTCCCCCTCTTCTAAAAATTACAACACAATAGCCTATTTAAATAATATTATATTCTAGTTGTATTGTCAATCACCTTAAAAGTTTAATTCGTTCAAAAAAACACCCGCTCCAATCTATATCAATCGATTTATGAATCTCCTCCTGCGAAAGGAAAAAGTCCTCTCCCTTCAGTCTATTCATCGCAATTTCGTCATTCTCTCTAGGACTGGCTCACAAGAATAGGAAAAGGCCACCGGTTACCACCGGTGGCCTTTTAAAAATGACTCCCCCGCGCCGAGAGCTCAATCAGACGGTCCATATCGTCGTCTTTCGCCGCGATGTTCTTCTTCCGCGCGCCGCATTTTTCACAGATGTAGAGCAATTTATACCCTTTTTTCGCCTTTTCCACGCCGACCGGGCGGAGCACTCCGCCGCAGCCGCACTGCCGGTCTCCCGGATTGATATCAAGATGCAGGGAGCAGAGACAGTACGGGCAGTGATCCCGCGCCGTGTAGCCGAGCGGCTCCACCTCAGCGCCGCAGACCGCGCAGATAAAGCGCTCGTCGATCATTGTAAATCTCCGCTCCATAGCCCCTCCGTCATACCCGCCCGTCAGGCCTTTCGGGCGCCGTAGGGCGGTTTTCTATCATTATCTTATCATGTCCCGGCCCCTCTGTCAAAAGCGCTGTTCCGCCAGCGGGAATGTGAGCTCCGTCCAAAAGAGATCCCCCTCAATTCGCAGAACAAATGCGCCCCCTTGCAGCTCTGTGAGCATCTTCGCAATTGAAAGGCCCAGTCCGCTGCCCTCGCTTGTGCGCGCGTGGTCTCCGCGCGCAAATCGCTCAAGCAACTGTTCCGCAGGCAGATCAAGCGGCGTCGCCGAGATATTCATCAGCGTAAGAATCGCCTTCTCCTCCCGTACGACAAGTTTTAAATAGACTCTGGTCTTCGGCATCGCATATTTTTCGATATTCTCACAGAGGTTGGCGAGTACCCGCCAGAGCTTGTCTCCGTCAAAATCAACCGGTACCGGTTTTTCCGGCAGTTCGACGCGCAGCGCAAGCTCCCTCCGCTCAAACCGCTCGGAAAATTCTCCCTCCACCTGTCGCACAAGCTCGGACAGATCGCGTCGCTCTAGTACGCAGCGCTCGTTGCCGGAAGCGAGCTTTGATAGCTGGACAACATCCTCTGTGAGCGCCTTGAGCCGCTGGCTCTTGCGCTCCAGAATGTCAAGATACCGCTCGCTCTCTCCCTGCGCGCCTCCATCTCTGAGTTCCTTTTTCAGCAGATCGACATAGTTGATAATCGAGGTCAGCGGCGTCTTTAAATCGTGCGAGACATTGGTAATAAGATCACTTTTCATCCGCTCGCTTTTTACCTGTTCGTCAACTGCGGTGCGGAGCCCCTCCTGCAGCCGGCCGAGGTCCTCCGCGAGCGGCCGCAGCAGCCGACCATATCGCCCGAGCTCCCCGTCGATCTCGCCCCGGGCCATCCGGGCCGCATCCCGTTCCAGCCGCGAGAGCTCCCCCCGCTGTACCAGAATCCACAGAAGCACCGCAATGTCGATCAGCGCAAGTGCCAGCAACGCCCAGGGCGACCATGCCCACCAAATCGCCCCCATCAGGTTGAAGCAGATGAGCAGCGCACCGCACAGCGCGACCCGCCACTTTCGGCCGGGTCCGCTCAGGCGCCGCAGGAAAAAGAGCTGCTCCGGCAGCTCCCGCCGTACCGCGGCCGAGAGCCATCTGGCCGCCAGCCAGACGCACGGCAGTGCCGACAAAAAGAGCCGGAGCCATCTGCCGTCCTCACTCGCAAGAAAGAATTTTACAAGGCAGATCGCGACGCCGAGCACCAGCGTCTCGATATCGAGATAGCGAAAGATCCGGCCCGCGCCGCCGCGTATTGCTCCCCGGAATAGCAGCACGAGCGAACCAAACAGAGCAAACGCTCCCGCTGCCAAAACCCAGACGGACCATCCGAAAAAGACCTCTCGGAAGTTCCAGTACTCCTGCCGCTCAATATTATAGAACGCAGGGAGCGCAGAGCGCTGATATTCCACATAGAGACTGTAGTCGGTATAGTTCTCTCCGTCGAGATACAAGTTCCACCTCGGCGTCCAGGAGCGCAGGCCTTCAATCGAGCTTGTCACTTCGCCGTATTTGGAGAAGTAGGAGTAGTAGAGCGCGCTGTCCTGTCCAAAGGCGGCCCCCTCCTCCATATTGGTGAAGGCCCGGTCCTCCGTGACGGGTTCCCCCTCTTTCTCCGTCACCACCAGACGGTAGCGCAGCAGATCTCCGCCAACTGTCGACGGCCAGTACTCCGAGCCGATGTCGCCGGACAGAATGCTCTCAATCTCCGTGCGAAAGTTGTCCACAAAAGACCTGCTTTTAAAATAGTTCTCCTCATAGAACACTTCCGGCCCAAAGCGCTCATACGCCTGCTGCATGCTCTCTCCCACCGCGCACACGGCGGTGAGTCCAAGTCCCGCAAACAGCAACAGGAGGACCCGCTGCCAGACGCGCAGCGGATGCGCCTCTCTTTTTCTCACGGCTGCTCCTCCATCTTGTAGCCGAGGCCCCACACGCTCTTGATATAGTGCGGCTCTCTCGGATTGATTTCGATCTTTTCGCGCAGGTGGCTGATATGCACTACGACCTTCTTCTCCGCCCCGTCAAACGGCTCTTTCCAGACCTGCTCATAGAGCTGAGCCGTCGAGAACACCCGCCCCTTGTGCTCCGCCAAAAAGAGCAGCAGATTGTATTCAAGCGGAGTCAGTTTCACCGGCTCCTCGTCGACTGTAACCCGTTTTCTGTCGTCGTCGATCACAAGCCCGCCGACCACGATCACATTCTGCGGTACAATCCCGCCGAGCGCGGTGTAGCGCCGGAGATTTGATCTCACCCGCGCCACAAGTTCCAGCGGCTGAAACGGCTTTGTGATATAGTCGTCCGCCCCGATGTTGAGGCCGAGAATCTTGTCCGCGTCCTCGCTCTTTGCGGAGATGAGAATCACCGGCACCGCGCTCAGCTTCCGGATCTCCCGCACGGCGGAGATTCCGTCGAGCTTCGGCATCATAATGTCGAGCAGTACGAGTTTGATATCCTCATTTTTCAGAATTGCAAGCGCCTGCTCCCCGTCGTAGGCGGGACGCACCCGATAGCCCTCCGCCTCCAAATAGAGCCGGATTGCGTCCACAATCTCCCTGTCGTCGTCACAAACCAAGATTTGATACACTGTCCGTCCCCCCTGTTTCCTTCATATTATACTCCATCTTCTCCAAAATAGAAATGATAAAGGTCTCCCCGCTGTAAGGGTGATACACCTCATATCTCTCCATCCGGCTATATCCCCGTCCGGCGAGAGTGCTTGCGAGATCGCTGCCCGGGTCGTCCACCACGCAGACCCGCTCCTGCCGAATTTTGTCGAGCGAGGTGATACAGGTGGTCTGCGGCTCGAACGCCGCGTAGTAGGTCATATTCCAGTCCTCCGGGTGATAGAAAAACTGCCGCCGGTCGGGCAGCATCAGCGAGAGCTGTCCCGAGGGGCGCAAGCTGCCCGAGAGAATCACATCCTCCTCCCCGGTCAGCGCACGCAGCGTCCGCTCCACCTCCCCATTTTGCGGATCCTGCTCCACTGCGCGCAGATAGACGGCGCTCCCGAGGCCGAGCAGCGCCACCGTGCAGAGCGCAGCCGCACGCAGCTCGCGTCTTTTCACCGCCGCGAGTCCCCGCGCGAGGGCAAAACTGACAAGCCCCGCCATCGGCACAAGATAGCGCGAGATATAGATCGGGCGCACGGTGGAGATCAGCAGCGCCGCCGCGAGGACAAGTCCGACCACAAGCAGCGCACGCCGCGCCGCCCCTCTCCGCCGCAGCGCGAGGGCGAGCGTCCCCGCCCCCGCAAGCACACCGAGTCCGGCCCGCAGCAGAAAATGGCCGGTGTTCACCCCGTCCCAAAAGAATACGGCGAGCGAATCAAAGAGAATCAGCGGATACGAAATCGTGATCCAGTAACCCTTCGCGACCTGCATCGCCTGCCCGAAAAAGAGGACAAGCCCCGGCAGATAGAAAATCACCTGCACAGCCGCGGCCACAAAGAAAGCGCGCCGTCCCCGCCGTCTCCTCCTCAGGGAGAGCAGAAGCATCAGCTCAATCACTCCGACCGCGAGCAGTGCGAAGTAGTGGGTGTACCCCGCCAGCAGCGCAAATACCGCGAGCGCGGCAAAATCCCGGGGGCTTCCGCTCCGGTGCGCCCGCCATGCCGAAAGCGCCGCCATCCCGACAAAGAGCATCGCCCAGCTGTACATCCGCAGCTGGCTGCCATAGCGCATGGCAGCCGGAAGCAGCAGCGTAACCAGTGCAAAATACCGTCCGGTTCGCAGTCCAAACTCCCGCTCCACCGCCCGTTCTCCACAGAGGGCAAGCAGCAGCACAGGGAGTGCGGAAAAGAGGCGCAGCGCCACGAGCGACTCCCCGCAGAGCGCCGCCCATCCCCGCAGCATCAGGTAGTACAAAAGAGGGTGGACGTCCGCCGCCGCCGCGCGCACCATCTCTGTAAACGGGCGCCGCAGCAGTCCCACCGTATAGCACTCGTCAAACCACAGATTTGGGTTCCATATCCCTGCAAGCATCGGCAACGCCGCCGCGGCGAGCAGCAATAGAAAGCACACCCGTCTTTTTGTCATCCCCATTTTCCTCCCTCACTCCGTCATAGCTGTCCACAAGATAGCAGGGCCGCCCTCTCCCGTCTGCCAGCGCCCGCCCGAGATACTCCGACACCAGCCAGATCGCCCCGAGCTGCAGCGCGGCCAAAAACAGCAGCACCGGCAGCCAGAGCGGCGCCGCCGCCGCAAACACCGTGATAAGCGCCACAGCCGCCGCGGCCCCTGTCGCGAGTGAGGCCGCTCCGATCCAGCGCAATGGCGCTACCGAGAGGGCAATAATACCGTCAAGCGCGAGCTCAAACAGCCGGGCGTAGTTCCACTTGGTCTCCCCCGCGCAGCGCGGGTCCCGGTCGAAGAGAATCTCTTTCTTCCGGTAGCCGATCCAGGAGAAAAGGCTCTTGCCGCATCTCCCCTGCTCCCGCAGCCGCCGCAGCGCGAGCACACACCTCCGGTCAAACAGGCGGAAGTCCCCGGTGTCCGGCTGGATCTCGGTGCGGGAGAGCCGCGCGAGCATACGGTAGTAGCACCGGGAGGTAAACTTTTTCAGTCCGCTCTCTCCCTCGCGGCTCCGCCTGCGGGCGTAGACGTCGTCATATCCCTCCTCCCAGAGCGCGAGCATCCGGCCGATCAGCTCCGGCGGGTCCTGCAGGTCGGCGTCCATCAGCACCACTGCGTCCCCGTCGGCGTAGTCGAGTCCGGCGAGCACCGCCGCCTCTTTCCCAAAGTTGCGCGAAAGCCGCAGCAGATGGAATCTGCCGTCCTCCCGCCGCATCTGCAGCGCCGCTTCGGCGCTCACGTCTCTGCTGCCGTCGTCCACCAGCAGCACCTCAAAGGTATAATCCGAAAGCCCGTCCATCACCCCGGTAAGCCGCGCGCGCAGCGCGGGCAGTCCCTCCGCCTCATTATACATGGGGATTACAATGGAAATATGTTTCATACCATCCTCTCCTTCCCGCTTAGTGTAGCAGAGCGGTCTTAAGTTGCACGGTGCAGAAAGGTTAAGATTTGGTAAGGAGGCAAAAAGAGGGACGCCGCCTTGAAGGCGGCGCCCCTAAAAAGGTCATGGCGCGCTTCCGCGCGAAACAAAGCGAAAACTCCCCAGAGACAGTCGTCCCGGGGAGTTCTTTTCTGCGAGAAGGAAAAGGGCGGCAGATGTGAAACGATCCTGCCGGCGTCCTCGCGGACATCAAGTCGGACCGCGTCGCAGCCTTGCTCTCCTCTTTTTCTCCGCCGTATCGTCGCTTATGAGTATCACTCCTGAGCGGGGAGCTTTAGAAAAACTTTTCCTATTTCTCCGTCCTTCCGCCGATCACAAAGTCAAAAAATCTTGTGACAAGAGGGACCGCCGACGCCACAAAGGCGACCAGGGAGCAAAACACGAGCGGTTTTTTCGCTTTTTTCGGCGCGGCAGCACCGAGCAGCATTCCCGCCGCGCAGACGCAGAGCTTGATCAGCGTGAGCTCCTCAAAGGACGAACGCTTCACAAACTCCATTCCATACTTGCAAAGAGGTCTCGAAGACAGCGATTTCAAAAGAATCCCTCCCTTTTTTCTTTTAGTATACTATGAAAGGAAAAGAGAGGCAAGCATGTTCCAGAGAAAGCAGAGCGAAAATCCCGCAATCGCCGGTACAGCCATCGAAAGCGCCGTCCACTTCCAACTCCCGCTCTCCTTTTTGATGGTGAGGCAGGTGGTGGAACAGGGCCAGTGCATCAGGGAGAAGAGCATCACCGAGACGGCGGTCGTCACCGTCCAGCCGTTCTGCACCAACAGCTCCCGCAGTGCGGTGAGGCTGCCGAGATCACCGAGCGATCCCTCCATCAGGTAGGCCATCACGATGATCGGCAGCACAATCTCGTTTGCCGGAAACCCGAGGATAAATGCGAGCAGAATCACGCCGTCCATCCCAAAGAGTCTGGCAAACGGGTCGAGCGCCCCCGAGAGATGGGAGAGTAGACTCATCCCGCCGAGCTGCACATTTGCGAGCAGAAAGAGCACAAGTCCCGCCGGGGCTGCCACCGCCACCGCCCGCCCGAGCACAAAGAGCGTCCGGTCAAAGATGGAGCGCACCAGCACCTTCCCGATCTGCGGCCGCCGGTAGGGCGGCAGTTCGAGCGTAAAGGAGGAGGGCTCCCCTCTGAGCACCGTCTTTGAGAGCAGGAAAGAGGTAAGAAAGGTCATCAGGATTCCGAGCAAAATCAGCAGCGTGAGCCCGAGCGCGGAGAGCACCGGAGCAAACAGTCCCTCCCCGACGAAAAACATGGTGAGAATTGCAACAAGCGTCGGGAATCCGGCGGCGCGCAAATGGCAACTTCACGCGCGGCAGCGCAGAAAAAGTGTGAGCTCCTCCCCATCCCATCGCACCTCTCGGACCAGTTTTCGCAGCAGTTCCCGCCGCTCGAGAAGATTCTCTCCGCAAGGTGCGAGCAGCGCAGCCGCGTCGGGAGAGGCCGTGCGCAGCTCCTCGCGCCGCGCCTCACGCAGCTCCTGCAGCAACTCCTCCAACCTCATGGCGATCTGCTCCGCCGCGCGGGGATTTTTCCCGCAGGAGGCGAGCGCCGCCAGCAGGTTTTCCCGCTCGGAGCACAGCCGCTGCACTCTGCGCTTCTCCCCGCAGGGCACGGCCCGTTCAAGCGCCTCCACTTCCCGGAGCAGCTGTGCCCGGTCCGGCTGGAGCAGGCGGCGCACTCGCGCCCAGACGGCCGCATCGGTCTGCTCTCCGCCGAGGTTCTGCGCGGCACAGCGTGCGCAGCCGCCCGCGAGTTTCCCGGCGCAGATGTAGTCAAATTTGCCCTCTCTCCCCCGCGGCTTTGCGAAGAGTTTCTCCCCGCATCTGCCGCACCGCAGCAGTCCGGAGAGCAGCGCGTAGCCGTTGTGCTGTTTTGCAGGGCGCGCCGAGTCCGGTAACGTGTCGGACAATCGCCGCTGTGCAGCAACCCACCGCTCCCCCGAAATGAGCGCCCGGTGCGCCCCGCGCGCGATGATCCACGCCTCCACCGGCTGACGCGCAGGTCCTCCCCCTCTCCCGCCGCGGCGGTTGTAAGGCAAGATACCCCACTCCGGACCGCACTCCTCCTCTGAGAAGCAGACGTCCGCCCCCCGCTGCAGAAAATAGGCGCGCGCGGCGGAATCGGCCGCACAGTAGACCGGATTTCTTAAAATTTCCCGCACCCCCTGTGGAGTGTAGCGTCCGCCGAGCGCCGCTGCAACCGTCGCAAGTCCCATCCCACTCAAAAAGAGGCGATAGATCCGGCACACCGTCTCCGCCTCCCGCTCGATCACCTGCAGCGCGCAGGCTGTGCGCGGTCTTCCGTCCGGCCCTATGTACTGTTCCCGCTCCGCGCGAAATCCGGTGGGAGGCGTGCCGCCGAGCCAGCGGCCGTCCCGCGCGAGCAGACGCATATTGTCCCGTACCCGCTCCGCGATCGTCTCCCGCTCCAGCTGGGCGAAGACGCTCGCAATATACATCATCGCCTTGCCCATCGGCTTCGAGGTGTCGAACTCCTCTCTGATGCAGAGAAAAGAGACCCCGAGCCGCAGCAGCTCCTCGATCAGTCCTGCAAAATCGCTCACGTTGCGGCTGACCCGGTCCAGCCGGTAACAGACGAGATAGTCCGGCTTTTCCCGCCGCAACGCCCGCAGCATCCGCTGAAACTGGGGGCGGTCGGTGTTCTTTGCGGAGAACCCCTCGTCCTCGTAAATCACAAGCTCTCTCCGCTCCGAGGGAAACCTGCTCTCCAGATACTGCCGGCAGAGCTCCACCTGATTCTCTACACTCTCGCCCCGACCGGTGTAGACCGACTTACGGCTGTAAATAAAAAAGCGCATCGCTTCTCTCCCCCTTGCAAAAGCTGGAATTTTGGTTATTTTTTTGTCCGGAAATTGCGTTTTTTCCCCGAAAAAGCCTTTTCTTGTCGCCTCAGATATGTTATATTATTCACAAAGTCTCTTTTCGAGAATTCATATCGGAGCAAGCCTCCAGTGCGTCCCGCAGACGGGTCACCGCCCGCGGGTGGAAGCGGTTCTCCGGTGTGAACGGGTGCGCTGGGAGAAAACAGAGAGGAGGGCGGAGCTTCCGCCCTCTTTGACGAGCCTTGCGCGCCTGTCGGCGCCTGCGGGGGCCACGGGACAGCTGTGGCCCCCCTTTTTCGGTGAATTAAAAATCGGAGGGAATCAAATGGGTAAAAAAGTAACGATCATCGGGGCCGGAAGCGTCGGCTCCACCATTGCGTACACCATGGCGGTAAACGGCATCGCCACCGAAGTTGTCATGATCGACATCAATGAGTCGAAGTCGCTCGGCGAGGCGCTTGACATCCGGCAGGGCGTCTCCTTCTGCCCCCCGATCTCGATCTATGCGGGCAGCTATCAGGATGCGAAGGACTCGGACATCGTCATCCTGACCTCCGGCATCGCGCGCAAGGCCGGGCAATCCCGTCTGGAGCTCGCCCAGGTCAACACAAACGTCGTAAAGTCGATCGCCCCGGAGATCACCAAGTACGCCCCCCACGCTGTCTATATTATTGTGAGCAACCCGGTGGATATTCTCACCTATGTCTTCACCAGGGTGTCGGGTCTCCCGGAGAAACAGATCATCGGTTCCGGCACCATCCTCGACACGGCGAGACTCCGCGCGCGGCTCGCGGAGTACTACTCGATCAATCAGAAGAATGTGCACGCCTATGTCTTCGGCGAGCACGGGGACACCTCCTTTGTCCCCTGGTCGCTCGGCACCATCTCCAACATCCCGATCGACCAGTACAGCTCCTGTCTGACCGATCAGAGTTCCATCGTTCCGCCACTGCTGCACGAGGATGTGGAAAACTACATCCGCAAGTCGGGCGGCAAGATCATCGCCCGCAAGGGCGCAACTTTCTACGCGGTGGCGATCTCGGTCTGTCATATCTGCCGCTGTATCTTCAGCGGCGCGGACACCACGCTCACCGTCTCGAGCATGATGCACGGGGAGTACGGCATCGAGGACGTCTGTCTGAGCATTCTCTCGATCATCGGCCCGGGCGGACTCGACGGCAAAATTCTCGCCCCGCTGACCGACAGGGAGCAAGCGCTGCTCCACCACAGCGCGGACAGTCTGAAAGAAGTTATCAAAAATATTGAAATTTAAACTGATAGAAAGAGAGAGAAAGAATGGAGTACCGGATTGAACACGATTCGATGGGCGAGGTAAAGGTCCCCGCCGACCGCTACTGGGCGGCGCAGACCGAGCGGAGCCACGAGAATTTTAAGATCGGCGTCGGCATCGAGACGATGCCCCGCGAGATCACCCACGCCTTCGGCATTCTCAAGAAGGCGGCGGCGATGGCGAACCATGCGCTGAAGCCTGAGAAGATGACCGAGAAGAAGCTCGCGGCGATCAAGGCCGCCTGCGACGAGGTCATCAGCGGCGCCTTGAACGACCACTTCCCGCTCGTCGTCTGGCAGACGGGCAGCGGCACCCAGTCGAACATGAACGCAAACGAGGTCATCGCCAACCGCGGCAACGAGCTCGCGGGCGAGAAGCTGCTCCACCCGAACGACGACATCAACATGAGCCAGTCGTCGAACGACACCTTCCCCACCGCGATGCACATCTCGGCGGTGCTCATGCTGGAGGACAAACTGCTCCCCGCCGTCGATCTCCTGATCGACACCTTCAAAAAGCTGGAGGCGGAGCACGAGGGGATCGTCAAGAGCGGCCGCACCCACCTGCAGGACGCGACGCCGATCAAATTCTCGCAGGAGATCAGCGGCTGGCGCTCCTCGCTCGAGAAGGACAGAAAGCTGATCGAGCTCGCGCTGCCGGAGCTCCGCGAGCTCGCGCTCGGCGGCACCGCGGTCGGCACCGGCCTGAACGCCCCCGCGGGCTTTGATGAGAAGGTCGCCGAGGCGGTCAGCTCGCTCACCGGAAAAGGGTTCGTCACCGCTCCGAACAAGTTCCACGCGCTGACGAGCAAGGATGAGCTCGTCTTCGCCCACGGGGCGCTGAAGGCGCTCGCCGCCGACATGATGAAGATCGCAAATGACGTGCGGTGGCTTGCGAGCGGCCCGCGCGACGGCCTCGGCGAGATCTTCATCCCGGAGAACGAGCCCGGCTCCTCCATCATGCCCGGCAAAGTCAATCCCACCCAGTGCGAGGCGGTGACGATGGTCGCCGTCCAGGTGATGGGAAACGACGTCGCGGTCGGTATGGCGGCCTCCCAGGGCAACTTTGAACTCAACGTCTTTATGCCGGTCTGCATCTACAACTTCCTGCAGTCCGCGAGACTGCTCGCGGAGTCGATCGTCTCCTTCAACAACAACTGCGCCGTCGGCATCAGGGCGAACCGCGAGAAGATGCACCACAATCTCCACAACTCGCTGATGCTGGTGACCGCGCTCAACCCCTACATCGGCTATGAGAACGCGGCCAAAACCGCGAAGAAGGCCTATAAGGAAAACATCTCGCTGAAGGAGGCGTGCGTGGCGCTCGGCTTTTTGACCCCTGAGAAGTTCGACGAGGTCTTCCACCCCGAGCAGATGGCTTAAGTGAAATTCCGAAACCAAGGGAGAGGAAAGATATGATTTTTAGTTACTATCCCGGCTGCACCCTCAAAAACAAGGCGCAGGATCTCGACCGGTACGCCCGCCGTTCGGCGGAGGCGCTTGGCATCACACTCTCTGAACTCGACGAGTGGCAGTGCTGCGGCGGCGCCTACCCGATGGCGGCAAATGAGACCGGCGTGCGCCTCTCGTCGGTGCGGGCGCTGATGGCGGCGAGGGAGCGCGGGCAGGCGCTCGTCACCCTCTGCTCCGCCTGTCACAACGTCATCAAGCAGACCAACTACGACATCGTCCGCGACGCCACCTTCTCCGAGCGCGCCAACAACTATATGGCGCCGGAGGAGTACCACGGTGAGACGCAGGTCTACCACTACCTCGAGCTGCTGCGGGATGTGGTCGGCTTTGAGGAGCTCTCAAAGAAGGTCAAAAACCCGCTCACCGGCAAAAAGGTCGGCGCCTACTACGGCTGCCTCCTCCTCCGTCCGAGCAAGGCGCTCCAGATGGACAATCCGGAGAATCCGAAGATCATGGAGGATTTTCTCCGCGCGATCGGCGCGGAACCGGTCGTCTACCCCTACCGCAACGAGTGCTGCGGCGGGTATGTGACCCTCGAGGACCGGGCGCTCGCCGCAAAGAAGAGCGGCAATGTGCTCGCGAGCGCTGCCGACACGGGCGCGGAGCTGCTCGTCACCGCCTGCCCCCTCTGTCTCTATAATCTCACAAAGACCACCTCCGCAGACCAAAAGCTTCCTGTGCTCTATTTCACCGAGCTTCTGGCCGAGGCGCTGGGTGTCAAAGACTAGGAAAGGAGAGCGACAATGGGTAAATTTGACAGAGAGCAGATTCTGCGCACCAGCGGCGTCGATGTGCTCAAATGTATGCGTTGCGGCAAGTGCTCCGCCACCTGTCCGTCCTACGACGAGATGGAGTACCATCCGCACGAGTTTGTCTATATGGTCGAAAAGGGTGAGACTGAGAAGCTGATGAACTCCCCCTCGATCTACAAGTGCCTCTCCTGCTTCGCCTGCGTCGAGCGGTGTCCGCGCGGGGTTGAGCCGGCAAAAGTTGTAGCCGCCGTGCGCGCGCAGGTGCTGCGCCAGCCCGGCGAGTGCCGTCTCTCGCCCGACGACATCCCGGCGCTGCTCGACGACGATCTGCCGCAGCAGGCACTCGTCACGGCGTTTCGTAAGTATCGGAAGTAAGGAGGAGAGAAGATGCAAAGAATTGGCGTATTCGTCTGCTGGTGTGGCAGTAACATCGCCGGCACCGTGGACGTCGAGGCTGTCGCCGAGGCGCTCTCCCACGAGCCGGGCGTCGTCCACGCGGCAAACTATCAATATATGTGCTCCGAGGCCGGGCAGAACCTCATCAAGGACGCGATCCGCGAGCATAACCTGACCGGGATCGTGGTCTGCTCCTGCTCGCCGCGTATGCACGAGGCGACCTTCCGCAAGACGGCGGCCGCCGCGGGTCTCAACCCCTATATGGTCGAGATCGCGAACATCCGCGAGCAGTGCTCCTGGATTCACAAGGATAAGGCGACCGGCACCGAGAAAGCGATCATTCTCGGCCGCGCCGCCATCGCAAAAGTCACCCTGAACGCGCCGCTTATCGCGGGCGAGAGCCCGGTCACCAAGCGGGCGCTGGTCATCGGCGGCGGCATCGCCGGCATCCAGACCGCGCTCGACATCGCGGAGGCCGGCTTCGAGGTGGATATCGTCGAGAAGCAGCCGACCATCGGCGGCAAGATGACCCAGATCGACAAGACCTTCCCCACCCTCGACTGCGCGGCCTGTATTCTGACGCCGAAGATGGTGGACTGCGCGCAGAACGAGAAGATCGACATCCTGTCCTACAGCGAGGTCACCGATGTCAAGGGCTTTGTCGGCAACTTCCACGTGAAGATCAAAAAGAAGGCGCGCTATGTCGACGAGACGAAGTGCACCGGCTGCGGTCTCTGCACCGAGAAATGCCCGGTGAAGGCCGTGCCGAACGAGTTCAACCTCGGGATGGATAACCGCCGCGCGGTCTACATCCCGTTTGCCCAGGCGGTGCCGAAGGTCGCGACGATCGACCCGAACCACTGCAATATGCTCAAAAACGGCAAGTGCGGCCTCTGCGCGAAGCTCTGCACCGCGGGTGCAATCGACTACAAGCAGCAGGACGAGATCATCGAGCGGGAGTACGGCGCGATCGTCGTCGCGACCGGCTACAACCCGATCAAGCTCGACAATTACGACGAGTTTGCCTACTCGCAGAGTCCGGACGTCGTGACCTCGCTCGAGTTTGAGCGTCTGACAAACGCCGCAGGCCCCACAAACGGCACCCTGCTGCGCCCCTCGGACGGCAAGCACCCGCACACCATCGTCTTTGTCCAGTGCGTCGGTTCAAGAGACACCTCCGGCTGCGGCAAGGAGTACTGCTCGAAGATCTGCTGCATGTACACCGCGAAGCACGCGATGCTCACCCGCGAGAAGTACCCGGATACCGACGTCTACGTCTTCTATATCGACGTGCGCACCCCGGGCAAGAACTTCGACGAGTTCTACCGCCGCGCGGTGGAGGAGTACGGCGTGCACTACATCAAGGGCATGGTCGGCAAGGTCGCGCCCCAGTCGGACGGCAAGCTGATGGTGCAGGCATCCGACCTCATCTCAAACGAGCAGCTGCACATCGAGGCGGACATGGTGGTGCTCGCGGCGGCGATCGAGCCTGACAAGTCGGCTCGCCCGCTCGCGACCATGCTCACCGCGAGCATGGACACCAACGACTTCTTCACCGAGGCGCACCCGAAGCTGCGTCCGGTCGAGAGCCCGACCGCAGGTATCTTCCTCTCGGGGGCCTGTCAGGGACCGAAGGACATCCCCGAGACGGTCTCCCAGGCGAGCGCCGCGGCCGCGAAGGTCATCGGCCTGCTCGCGAAGGATAAGCTCACCTGCAACCCGTGCGTCGCGCACTCGGATGAGCTGATGTGTAACGGCTGCTCCTCCTGCGAGAAGGTCTGCCCCTACGGCGCGATCACCTATCTCGACAAGGAGTTCCGTATGCCCAACCGGACGACGGCCATTCGCCGGGTCGCCTCGGTCAATGAGGCGGTCTGCCAGGGCTGCGGCGCCTGTACGGTCGCCTGTCCGTCCGGCGCGATGGACCTCAAGGGCTTCTCAAACAGTCAGATTATGGCGGAGGTAGATGCGATATGCAAAATGAAGTAAAGGAATTCCGGCCCAAGATTGTGGCCTTCTGCTGCAACTGGTGCTCCTATGCGGGCGCCGATCTCGCGGGCACCAACCGCTTAAACTACCCCGCCGACGTGAAGATCATCCGTGTCCCCTGCTCCTG
>CAJFTX010000059.1 GCA_904420075.1 uncultured Clostridia bacterium
AGGCCCCTGTATCAAAAAGCGGCGCGGAACCTCTCCCGCGCCGCTCTCACTCAAATTTACCAGGCAGTCCAGCCGCCATCCACCGTAATATTGGAACCGGTCATAAAGGTCGAGGCGTCGCTCGCGAGCAGCACAAGCGCGCCGCAGAGCTCCTCCGGCTGGCCAAAGCGGTTCATCATCGTCTTCTTGGACAGCTCCTCATTGAAGCGTTTGTCCCCCTGATTGCTCGGATTCGGATAGGGACCGGGGGTGATCGCATTCACCCGGATTCCGTATTCTCCGAGGTGGGCCGCACTGTAGCGGGTGAACATCAGCACTCCCGCCTTGCCCGCGCCGTAGTTCGGCGGATTCTTCTGCGGGTTGTCCCCATAGATTCTCGGGTCCGGCGAAACCACGCCGTACATCGAGGCGATATTGATAATCGAACCGCCCGACTCCTTCATATAGGGGATGATCTCCCTGGTGCAGCGGAAGACCGTTCCGACCGCGCCGTCGACTCCCTTCTGCCAGACCTCGTCCTCCATGAACTCGATCTGGCTGCCCTTACCGTATCCCGCGCCGTAATTCGCACAGTTGACCAGCACATCGATCTTGCCGAACCGCTCCTTCACCGCGGCAAAAGAGGCCTTGATCGACTCGGTGCTCGACACGTCGCAGACCAGCGTATAGAGATTTTCCACCGTCGCCGGGTCGTCCGCGAGCTCCTCGGCCGCCACCTCCCGGATATCGGTCGCCGCCACCTTCGCCCCGAAGGCGAGCAGCGCATTGGTAAAGCGCGACCCGATGTACCCCGCGCCGCCTGTGACAATACAGACCTTCCCGCGCAGGTCAAACATGCTCTTCAATTCCATCTTCTGTTCCCTCTTTCCGCCAAAAATTGTTTAGAGATAGTCGCGCTCAAACTGGAGCGCCGCCAGTTCCGCGCGGAACGCCTTGCGCTCCTCATCGGTAAACTGCTTCATCGGATAGGTCGCCGCGCCGCACTCATAGCCGAGCATATCAAGAATGTCCTTTATTCCGCCAACCACATGCCATTTGAGGAGCAGCTCAATCACCCGGTTCGCCTTCTGCTGCTCGCGGCGAACGGCGTCAAGATTTCCCTCCTTAAAATAGCGGTAGATATTGACAAACAGCTTCGGCATCACATTGTAGGTCGCGCCAATGCCTCCGTCCGCTCCCATCACAAGTCCACAGAGCAGCGTTTCGTCCGGCCCGTTGATCACATTGATATCTCCGCCGCGTAGATTTTTAATCCTGCTCATCTCATAGTAATCATAGCTGGTCCACTTGAGTCCGATCATGCCGGGGATATCCATCAGACGGTCAACCATCTCGCAGGTGATCTTTGTCCCCGCCAGCGGGGAGGCGTACATCAAAAGCGGCAGCTGCGATTCCTCAGCGAGCGCTGTGTAATACTGGGTGATCTCCTTCTCTCCATAGCCGAAGAAGAAGGGCGGCACCGAGGAGATCGCATCGACGCCGACCTCTCGCGCCTGGCGCGCCAGCTTCCGGGCCGAGATGAGATCGATCGCCCCGACGTGACAGATCACTTTTCCCTTGCCGGCAACCTCGTCGGTCACCACTTCGGCAAGTTTCATTCGCGTCTCGAGCTGGAGCACCGGCCCCTCGCCCGTTCCGCCGCCGATATAAAATCCGTCTACACCGGAATCGAGATGCCAGCGCAGAATTTTGCGCAAGCTCTCCTCGCGGAGCGTTCCGTCCTCGTTGACCGGGGTGACGACAGCCGGCATAATGCCGGAGAACTTCACATTACTCATCTCAACTAATCCCCTCTTTAATAGTCATATTTCCGGCCGGCGCACAGGCGTCCGCCAAATTGCTTCTTAGCCCTTGACCGCGCCCATCGTAATCCCCTTGGTGAAATACTTCTGGAACGCGAGGAAGACGAGAATCATCGGCAGCGAGGCGATCGCCGCACCCGCGAGCTGCGGCCCGTAGCGCACTGAGAACTCCTCCTGGATCGCCGCGACGCCGAGCGGCAGAGTCTTGAGCGGTGTCGAGGAGATGACGAGCAGCTGCCACATATAGTCATTCCAGCTCTGCACAAAGGTGAAGATCGCGAGCGCCGAGAGCCCAGCCTTCGCCAGCGGTATGACAATCTGGAGGAAGGTCCGCGTCTCTCCGCAGCCGTCGATCCGCGCCGACTCGATAATTTCTGTCGGCACACTCGACATAAACTGCCGCATCATAAAGATACCGATCGGCCAGCCGAGCACCGGAACAATCAGTCCCCAGTGGCTGTCAAACAGCCCGAGACTGTCCACTACTTTAAACAGCGGAACGATCATGATCTGCTTCGGCACCATAATCGTCGCAATCAGGATAAAGAAGATAACCTCCCGTCCGAAAAAGCGCTTCTTTGCAAACGCATAGCCCGCCATCGAGCTCACCATCAGGGTAAAGATTGTGGTGAGGCCCGATACGAAAATACTGTTAAAGAGCCACCGTACCGCCGGCTTCTTGAACAGTTCGGCGTAGTTTGCCATTGTAAACGTCTCCGGGAAGAGGGGCGGCGGCACCTTTGTGATATCTCCGTCCGGCATAAAGGAGGCCGCAAACATATAGTAGAGCGGAAAGAGCATCGCCGCCGCAAGGATGGTGATCACAATGATGCTGATGACGGTGGACGCCTTCCATTTTTTCTGTTTCAACGTGGCCATGACACATTCTCCTTTCCAAAAATTCGGTCTAATCCTTCGGCCTTACGAAGATAAACTGTGCGACGCCAAAGACCGCCACGCAGAAGAAGAGGATGACGCCCTCGGCCGAGGCGATACCAAACTCCCGGAAGGTAAATGCCTGTTTGTAAATCTGGTAGAGTAGCGTAGACGAGGCGTAATTCGGTCCACCGCCGGTCATCAGGTTGATGATCGCAAAAGTCTGGAACGCGTTGATCGTTGTCGTGACCAGCACATACAGAGTGGTCGGCCGCAACAGCGGGAGGGTAATCTTACGGAACTTCATGAACCAGCTCGCGCCGTCCACATCCGCCGCCTCGTAATAGGAGCGGTCAATTCCGTTGAGCGCTGCCAAAAAGAGGATGATCGGTTGTCCGAGCGAAAAAGTTACAACAATCAGTGAGAGCACCGGGATTACCGTTTTTTCATTCCCGAGCCAGTTGACCGGCGTTCCGCCGAGCGCCTTGACAAAATAGTTCAGTACACCGTAATTATAGTTGAGCAGAACCTTCCACACAAGCGAAATTGAGACGACGCTCATCACAACCGGAAGGTAAAACGCCGCGCGGAAGACCGTCTGAAGTCTTGTGCTGAAATCCATGATTCTGCTCGAGACAAACAGAGCTATAATCATCGTCACCGGTACAATGATCACAACGAACAGAAAGGTGTTCCCAAATGATTTCCAAAAATTGTCCGTTGCGAACAGGGTGGCGTAGTTCTCAAAGCCAATAAAAGTGGATCCTCTGGGATTGTATCTCTGAAGACTGAGGATAAATGCCTCAATAAAAGGAATGACTGTAAAAATAACGAAGAAGATCAGTCCGGGCAGGATAAACAGATATCCGCTTAAGTTCTCCTTAAAATGGGCCGTACGAAAAAAGCTCGGAGCGGCAATTGCTCCCGGCGTTTTTTTCATCTCGCCTCCTCCTTTCAAAACCTTTTGGAGACGGCGCGCAGCACAGTTCCGGCCCGTTCCCAAAAAGAGACTCTCTTGATCTTAGAAATTCTGGGATTCTCCAATTTTCTTCCGGCGCCGCCCGGCGGAAATTCCGCCGGGCGACATGTTTTTCAGTTATTTCAACTTGTCGATCTCGGCCTGTGCCGCGGTGTCAAAATCAGCCGCGACCCGCTCCGGGGTCTTCGCCTTGGTGTAGAGCGCCTGCAGCTCCGGATAGAGGACTGCGCGGATCTTGCTGTAAGCCGGGCTGATAAAGCCGGGGTCCACGCCGTACTTCATGATCTCAGAGGACCAGGTCATAATCTCGTCGCCCTCATAGAGGTCGCTCGCAGACTTTCTCGTCGGCATCAGTTTTGCGTACTGAACCGCTTTTGCGTTCTCACCGCTGGTGACAAACTTCGTAAAGTCGATGGCCGCCTTCTCGCGAGCCTCGTCTCCGGACTTGAACGCCATGACGCAGACCGGGTTGGCATTGAAACCGCCCTCGTGGGTACCATCATTCGGGGTCAGCGCCCAGGTAATGTCGAATTTCTCAGAGTCTCCTCTCTCCATTCTCTGCTCGAATTCAGCAAGGTTTCCGGTACCGACACCGTCGATGATCGCAACCTTCTGCTGCGAGAAATAGTCGATGACATCCGGCGCGGTGATCGTCTCAGCGCCCGGCATCGCGTAGCCCTTGTCGATCAGCGAGGCCATCCAGGTGAGCGCCTTGACGCCCTCCGGGGTGTTCAGCGTCGCCTTCGAGCCGTCCGGCGAGAGAATACTCGCGCCGAAGCCGCGCATCAGGTTCATGCCCTTCGCATCGCCCTGCTCATTGCCAGCGACCAGCGCCATGCCGTAGACGCCGTCCTTGCTGACGGCGGCGAGCGCCTTCTCAAACTCGTCGAAGGTCCAGCTTCTGTCCCCCTCGGTCGGCAACAGGTCCACAGCACCCGCCTTCTCGAAGAGCGTCTTATTGATCAGCATGAAGCTTGACATATTGGCCCAGGGCATCGCGATATGGGTGCCGTCGGTGTACTCCACCTGATCCCACTCGGTGTCGATGATGTCCGCCCGCTCCTCTTCGGTCAGCTCATCGTCAAAGGTGAGCAGCACACCCTGTCCCGCATAGCCGAATCCGCGGAGAGTACCGTCCTCCAGCACGTCCGGCTGGGTCTTGGAGGCAATTGCGACCTCGACCTTCTCCGGGCCGCCGTTCCACGGCAGATTCTCATACTCGATCTTGACATTCGAGTGTTCCTTCATGTAGTCCTCAGCGACCTTCTTCTCCCAGTCGCCGAACTCACCGTTCTCCTCGGTACCGGTCAGACCTTTCCAGCGGGAGTAGCCCCAGTAGCGCAGATTAATGGTATCGCCCGAGCTGTCGTTCCCCGTGTCGCCCCCACCGGTGTTGTTATTCGAACAGCCGGCGAAGAGAGACGCAAGCATCAGCCCCGCGAGAGCTGCGGCGAAGATTCTCTTCTTTTTCATGGTTTCTGCCTCCTTTTGATTCAGGTTTCCCTGTTCCTTGTTTTCATTTTATTCATTTTTTCGCAACAAAGAAAGCGAGATTCTTTACCTCAGGCAGTGATGTTTTTGACCTTTTGCATAAAACATATGTGTTTTCACTTTCTTTTTTGTGCACAAATGCTATAATACGTTTGAAGAATTCAATAAGGGGGATTTTCTAATGGAACAGAAAACCAGACGCTATCCACGCGACCTGCTGGGAACTGCCTGTATTCCACTTGATTCCGCCTGTCATCTGGATCGTCCCCGCTTTGAGCACCTGATCCAGGGGCTCACCGACCGGGGGCTCACCCGGATCTATACTTTCGGCACCGCGGGAGAAGGGCACTCTGTCGGAAATCTGCTCTTCGCCGAAGTGGTCTCCGCTTTCGCCGAACTGATGCGGGCGCCCGACCTCTCCCCGATGGTGGGCGTCATCGCCCTCTCCGCCGCAGATGTCGCCGGACGCATCCGTTTCGCCTACGGGAAAGGGATTCGGGATTTTCAGATCAGTCTTCCCCCCTGGGGCGCGCTCTCCGATCAGGAGGTCGTCGATTACTTCCACCTCATCTGCGATCAGTTTCCCGACTGCCATTTTATGCACTACAACACGGGACGCTCCGGACGGCGGGTGGGCGTTTCTCTCTACCGGCGGCTCTGCGAGGAGATACAAAATCTCGTCGCGGTCAAATATATCACATCCGATTTTTCCGAGATCAACGCCCTCAAGAAAGCGGACCTGCCGCTGCGTATCTACTTCACCGAGTTCGGTTTCTCCTATGCGAGCATGATCGGGTTCGACTGCGGATTTCTCATCTCGCTCGCAGCGTGCAACATCGTCGCCGCCCGCCGTTGGCTCCAGGTGTCTGGCGAAGGGGATCTCCCCGCCTTACAGAAATTCCACTCCCAGATGACGGAGATCTCCGAACACTTCGCCGCTGTCACCGACCGCGGACGAATCGACAGTGCCTATGACAAACTGTTCTGCCGGTTTCTGGTTCCGGATTTTCCGCAGTCGCTCCTCCCTCCCTATGAGGGACAGAGCGATCCGGAACGCTCTTTCCAGCAATTCTCTCTCTACTTAAAGGAGAAACACCCTGAGTGGCTGGATGCCGCTGCACAATAAAAAAGGAACCGCCCACAGGGCGGACGGAGGTTTTTTTATGATTTATGACCATCTCTCTCGACTCCCGCTCTACTGCGGGCTCTCTCCCGAACTCGACCGCGCGTTCGCCTTTCTTAAAGAGCTCTCCCCCGAGACGCTCTCCCCCGGCCGGATCGAGATCGACGGCGAGGCCGTCTATGCCAACTGTTTTGACGGCAAAACCGCCTCTCCGGAAGGCGCACTCTATGAGGCGCATAACCGCTATATCGATATTCATCTCCCGCTCACCGGCTGCGAGCGGGTATACTATGCGGATCGCGGCACACTCGAGAGCGTGATCCCCTATGATGCGGACGGCGACTGCGAGATGCTCAGCAGTGAGGCGAGAGATTTCTGTACGCTCGACCCCTGCCATTTCTGCGTCACCTTTCCCGCAGACGCCCATCTGCCCGGCCGAGCGGCAGACGAGCCAATCCCCTATCGGAAACTGGTTCTTAAAGTCCGGATTTCTTAGGTCTCCCCGAGTTACCTCCCTGTCCTCCGCCGCGCAGAACTATCCTCCACAAACCGATTGTTCTGTTCTTTTTCAAAGGTACCCCCTTTTCGGCTCGAACTTCAATCATGCCCTTTTGTGCGACGGAGGAACTCGGGGAGAATTTTGATAAACAGCATCCTATTTCCTCATATAGTGCCAAAGAGGCCGCCCCTTCTGCCAGAGGGGCGGCCTCTCTATTTTTCATAAGATCGCACTCGCGGAAAGAAAAAGGAGCTCTCATTCATCGCAGCCCATAAAATCCGCCAGCCTCTCTTTATTCACTTAACCCTTCTACCAACAGCAAAGTCTCTCCATCTTTCACCACACGGGAGTACTCTGCATTCTCAGTCCTTACTGTATTGAGCGCATCACTGACCTCTAACTTCTCCTCGATTGCACTTGCGTCGAGTGTGTCATCTGAGAAAAAGCCATAGAGATAGCCCGTTGTAAAAGCATCATAGAAGATGGCCTCTCCGGAATACAGATCGTTCGATGTATTCAAAAAGACCAGCAAAAGCTTCTGACTCTTCTGCTCCACCTCCAGACGCATCATCACATCTGCCCCAGAGAGGAAGATATCGTAGTCTTTCACCGCAACGCCGTCCACAATATTTTCTGATATATTCAGTCGCTTCTCGCTCAGCGGTTCGAATCCCTGGCTCGTATAAGCGCTGTCCAGCCCTGCAACAAACTCATTGAGCGTCACCCGAAGCGTCCCGTCGAGAACGACTTTCCGAAATTCCGGATCTACTTTTATACTCTGAATTGTCGCATCATATGCCGCCACATGTCGGTCAAAATTTTCTTCTGGCACATAAAGCTGCACCATATAGCTCGTTTGCGCTGCGGCCAGATAGAGATGGAGCATCTTGGTGTCTCCATCTTTTAAAACAAGTCTCACCGCCGGGTTCCCATCAATCTCGAGCTCAGTGCGCTCAAGTACTTCGTCTGAGTCTTTCTTCAGCAGCCCATCAACGAGGGTATTTACCTCCTCTCGCTTATTTGAGCTGTCATAACCCGCAAAACTATTAAAGAAAATATTTGCCCCGTCCTCGGTCACATAGGCAATTCCGCCGCTTTCACTCTCCGCATCCTCCCACGCCTTCGGCACCTGGAAGGTAAGTCCGTCAAACTCCGCATCCACCATCTCGATCGGCGGTTCCGCCGGCATTTTGGGTGCACATCCCGCAAACCCCAAACAGAACACCACTACAAAAAACGCACTGATCATTCGTTTCATACCATAACCCCTTTCCAAATTTGTCTTCCTATTCGTGACAAATCTGTTTCCATCTCACATGGTACTCTATTTTATTTACAAGTTCAACAACTACTTTTGTGTACAAAAAGAGCACATCGCAAGACGTGCTCTTTTCCTGTGTTGACTTCTATATCAAGAGAATCCGATCAGAGAAATCCTACATAAATTTTCCAGAAGGTTCAACCGCTCCCAAAATCGCATTTCTTTCTATCCACCGGCTTTTTGTCTCACAAATAGGAAGGAAGCGAGTAAAAATTGAATGCCGGACAAAGTGATAATATATAGTAGATTCATACGCTTTAGCCCTCTTGTGAATAGTCGTTTGATATGATCTAAAAACATAAAAAGAGCCGCAAAGACGGCAAAAAGCAAAACAGCCCTGAGGGAAGCGCAAGAGATTGCTCTCTTTGTGTACATTCAAATCAACCCATGAACTATAGAAGATCAGAGAGATACAGCAAGAGAAACACTGCGGCAACTCCTAAACAAATCCACTGTTTCCGCTTTATTATCAACGCCGCCTCTGTACCCCTGTGATGATCTTATCACATGCATAAAACGATACAAGTAGCTCAAATTGCTTTTAATGATAGGAAAAGGCACTCGCTCGAAAGCGAGTGCCTTTTTAATAACACAATTACTTCGCGTTCTTCTCCTTGATCGCGGCCTGCGCAGCGGCGAGGCGGGCGATCGGTACTCGGAAGGGCGAGCAGGAGACGTAGTCGAGCCCGATGTTGTGGCAGAACTCGACCGAGGTCGGATCACCGCCGTGCTCACCGCAGATACCGCAGTGCATCTCCGGACGGGTCTTCTTGCCGAGGGTGACAGCCATATCCATCAGCTTGCCGACGCCGATCTGATCCAGCTTCGCGAACGGATCGTTCTCGTAGATCTTGGTGTCGTAGTACGAGTCGAGGAACTTGCCCGCGTCGTCACGGCTGAAGCCGAAGGTCATCTGGGTCAGGTCGTTGGTACCGAAGCAGAAGAACTCCGCCTCCTTCGCGATCTCGTCCGCGGTCAGCGCCGCGCGCGGGATTTCGATCATCGTACCGACCTCGTACTTGAGGTTCACACCGGCGGCCTTGATCTCCGCATCGGCAGTCTCCACGACGACCTTCTTGACAAAGGCGAGCTCCTTGACGTCGCCGACCAGCGGAATCATGATCTCCGGATCGAGCTTCCAATCCGGGTGCTTCTTCTGCACGTTGATCGCCGCACGGATGATCGCCTGGGTCTGCATGACCGCGATCTCCGGATAGGTGACGGTCAGACGGCAGCCGCGGTGACCCATCATCGGGTTTGCCTCGTGCAGACCGGAGATGATCGCCTTGATCTGCTCCACAGTCTTGCCCTGGGCCTTGGCGAGCGCCTCAATCTCCTTCTCCTCGGTCGGAACGAACTCGTGCAGAGGCGGATCGAGGAAACGGATGGTCACAGGATTGCCCTCGAGCGCCTCATAGAGCGCCTCGAAGTCGGCCTGCTGATACGGCATGATCTTGTCAAGCGCCGCCGCTCTCTCCTCCTTGGTGTCGGAGCAGATCATCTCGCGGAACGCGGCGATTCTCTCCGGCTCGAAGAACATGTGCTCGGTGCGGCAGAGGCCGATGCCCTCGGCGCCCAGCTCACGGGCCTTCTTCGCGTCGGTCGGGGTGTCCGCGTTGGTGCGAACCTTCAGGCGGCGGAACTCGTCGGCCCAGCCCATGATGGTGCCGAAGTTGCCGGAGATCTCGGCGTCCACCGTCGGGATCACGCCGTCGTAGATGTTGCCGGTCGAGCCGTCGATCGAGATGTAGTCGCCCTCCTTGAAGGTCTTGCCGCCGAGGGTGAACTGCTTGTTCTCCTCGTCCATCACAATGTCGCCGCAGCCGGAGACACAGCAGGTGCCCATGCCGCGCGCGACGACCGCCGCGTGCGAGGTCATACCACCGCGGACGGTGAGGATGCCCTGCGAGGCCTTCATGCCGGTGATATCCTCCGGCGAGGTCTCAAGACGCACGAGCACAACTTTGTTGCCGGCAGCCTTCCACTTCTCCGCATCGTCCGCGGTGAATACCACCTGGCCGCAGGCGGCGCCGGGGGACGCGCCGAGGCCCTTGCCGATCGGAGTCGCAGCCTTGAGCGCCTTCGCGTCGAACTGCGGGTGCAGCAGGGTGTCGAGGTTACGCGGATCGATCATCAGCACAGCCTCTTCCTTGGTCTTGTGGCCCTCCGCGACGAGATCGACAGCGATCTGCAGCGCGGCCTGAGCGGTTCTCTTGCCGTTACGGGTCTGGAGCATGTAGAGCTTGCGGTTCTCAACCGTGAACTCCATGTCCTGCATGTCGTGGTAGTGGTTCTCGAGGATCTGGCAGACCTCGGTGAACTGCTTGAACGCCTCCGGGAACTTGTCGGCCATCTCAGCGATCGGCATCGGAGTACGGACGCCCGCGACGACGTCCTCGCCCTGGGCATTCACAAGGAACTCGCCCATCAGCTTCTTCTCGCCGGTCGCCGGGTCACGGGTGAACGCAACGCCGGTGCCGCAGTCGTCGCCCATGTTGCCGAACGACATCATCTGCACATTGACCGCGGTGCCCCAGGAG
>CAJFTX010000060.1 GCA_904420075.1 uncultured Clostridia bacterium
GTCGAGTACTCGCAGAGCCGGTCGTCAAACAGTACGGTGAGCAGTCCCTCGCCCGGCCGGATCTCCTCAATCCGGCCGATGTCGCCGTTGTAAACGCCCGCGCCCACCTCGCCGGTCTCCCGGTTGAGATAGGTCATATCGTAGTTGTTCCGCACCTGCATGATCTTGTCCCCCTCGCGGAAGACAACACCCTTGTAAGAGAGCTGTTTTCGCCCTCTTCCGTCCGGGTTGAGCGCGCTCTGGAGCAGCGCGTTCAGCGCCACCGTTCCGGTCTCCCCTTTGCGCGACGGGGCGATCACCTGAATATCATTGAAGGGGTCGAGCCCCATCCGGGTCGGCAGCCGCCGGGCGCAGAGATCGGCGACGGTGCGCGCAATCTCCTCTTTGCTCTCCCGTTTTAAAAAGAAGAAGTCATTGTCCTTCACCTCTACATCCGGATACTCCCCGGCATTGATCTGGTGGGCGTTTACCACAATCAGGCTGTTCTGAGCCTGCCGGAAGATCTCGGTGAGCTCCACACAGGAGAACATCTCGCTGTCGATGATATCCCGCAGCACATAGCCGGCTCCCACCGGCGGAAGCTGATCCGCATCCCCGATGAAGATCATCCGCGCCCCTGCGGGTACCGCGCGCAGCAGCGCGTCGCAGAGCATGACGTCGAGCATCGAAGCCTCATCCACAATCACCACATCTACGTCGAGCGGGTTCTTCTCATTGCGCCGGAAGCCGGGCAGAGCACCGCCACGGTACTCGGTCTCCAGCAGGCGGTGTACCGTCTTCGCCTCCATACCGGTCACCTCGGTCATCCGCTTCGCAGCTCTGCCGGTCGGCGCGCAGAGCTGCACTTTGCAGTCGCAGGAGAGAAAGAGGCTGATAATCCCGTTCAGCGTGGTCGTCTTTCCGGTACCGGGTCCCCCGGTGAGGACGAACACCCCCGTCCTGCTGCAAACTTCGATCGCCTTGCGCTGGAGTCCCGCATAGGAGATGCCGAGCCGTTTTTCCAAATCCGCGATCAGCTTGTCCGTCCCGCGGATCTCGGCGGGGCGCTTTTGGTCGAGAAGCTTGAGCCGCCGGGCGATGTCCATCTCCGCCTCGAAGTACTCCTTGAGATAGACTGCCTCCAGCCCCGCGATCTCACAGATCTCGACGTCGTGGTCCTCCTTCATCTCATAGAGAACGTCCTCCAGCGCAAACCGCTCCGCCGCGAGCAGCCGCCCAGCAGCGCCCAGCAGCGCGTCGCTCGGCAGAAAGGTGTGTCCGTTTTGCAGATTGTGAAAGAGGACATATTTGATCCCCGCCACCAGACGGCAGTGTTCCGCCTCGCCGATTCCGGCGGAGGCGGCGATCTCGTCCGCCTCCTCAAAGGAGAGCCCGATGTCGAGCTCGCAGAGCAGGTAGGGGTTGGAGGCGAGCGCCGCCGCTGAGCCGAGCCCGTATTTTTTGTAGAGCCGCACCGACACATAGGGGGGCAACTTGTAGCGCTGAAGCTCGGCGATCACCTTCTTGAGTCCAGTCGTCTCACAGTAGCTCTGGTGAATCGCATGCGCCTTTGCCCGTGTGATCCCCTTGACGGTTGTGAGCTGCTCATAGTCGTTTTCGATGACCGAGAGGGTGTCCGCCCCAAAGGCATCCACAATCCTCCGCGCGGTGATTTCCCCGACTCCGCGGATCGCTCCGCCCGAGAGGTAGGCACAGATACCCGCCACATCCCCCGGCAGGCTCACCTCGATTCGCTCCGCCGCGAGCTGCGGGCCATAGGTCGGGTGGCTCACATATTCCCCCTCGCAGTGGACCTCCTCTCCAACTTCTATCCCCTCGACATAGCCGACCACCACGGTGTCCTCCCCGGCGGATTCCACGAGGAATACCGTGTAGCCGTTTTCGTCGTTGCGGTATTTCACCGCAGCGACGCTGCCCTCCAACTGTTCCAAACGCGCTCACCTCCAGTGCAGCTTCTCCTCCAGATAACCGGGAAGCTCCTCCCTTGTCATCACCCGTATATTGGGAAGTTCTCCGGTCATCCCCTTCTCCTCGTCCCGCCGCACGACGACGGCGCCGTCCACCCCGTCCCGCTCGCTGATCGCCCGCACCCGCCGCGCAACAAACTCCACCGTGTCCTCGTCGGCCCGGCAGAGCAGCACCGGCCGGTCTCGCTCCCCGCGACTCCGGTAGAACCAGCTCTTTACATCCTCGACTGCGCTTACAAGACCATACCCGGCGAGCAGAAGAAGGAAAATCGCCGCAATCCATTCCAACATAGAAAACAGCCCCCTTTTTTTCATTTTCTACCAGTCTATGAAAAGGGGGCCATTTTTGATAAAATTCAAACGATTCGCTCCGCTTTTACCGCGCTGCCGCCTCTCTGAAAAAATCGACCAGATCGCACCGCTCCCACGGCACGTCCAGCTCCTCGCGTCCCATATGTCCGTAGGCCGCGAGCTTCTTATAGATCGGGCGGCGCAGCTGGAACCGCTCGATGATCGCCGCCGGCCGCAGGTCGATCTCCTCTGCGACCAGCTTCGAGAGCGCCTCGTCGCTCATCACGCCGGTGCCGTAGGTATCGACCAGAACCGAAACCGGCCGCGCCACGCCGATCGCATACGCGAGCTCGATCTGGCAGCGTTTGGCGAGTCCCGCGGCAACGATGTTCTTCGCGACATAGCGCGCCGCATAGGCGGATGAGCGGTCCACCTTGGTCGGGTCCTTCCCGGAGAAGGCGCCGCCGCCGTGCGCCGCATAGCCGCCGTAGGTATCGACGATGATCTTTCGCCCGGTGAGACCGCTGTCCCCCTGCGGGCCGCCGACCACAAAGCGCCCGGTCGGGTTGACAAAGAGTTTCGTCTCCCCGTCAATCAGATCGCCGAGCACCGGCTCGATCACACGGGTGCGCACATCCTCCCGGATGGTCGCAAGCTCCACGTCGGCGCTGTGCTGGCTCGAGACAACCACCGCCTCGATCCGCTTCGGCACGCCGTCGTCATACTCCACCGTCACCTGAGTCTTGCCGTCCGGCAGAAGATAGGGCAGCTCCCCGCTCTTGCGCACCTCAGTGAGCCGCTTGGCGAGCTTGTGTGCAAGCGAGATCGCCATCGGCATCAGCTCCGGAGTCTCGTCGCAGGCGTAACCAAACATCATTCCCTGATCTCCCGCGCCGATCTCCTTCTCATCCCCGAGCGCACCCTCCTTGTACTCAAGCGCCCGGTCGACGCCGAGCGCGATATCCGGCGACTGCTCGTCGATTGAGGTGAGCACGGAACAGGTATCCGCGTCAAAGCCGTACTTCGCGCGGTCATAACCGATCTCACGGATGGTATCTCTCGCAATCTTCGGAATATCGACATAGGAGCTGGTGGAGATCTCCCCCATCACAAGCACCATTCCGGTGGTCACCGCCGTCTCACAGGCGACGCGCGCATCCGGGTCCTCCGCCAAAATCGCGTCCAGTACCGCATCCGAAATCTGATCGCAGATCTTGTCCGGATGTCCCTCGGTTACCGACTCCGATGTAAAAAACGATCTCATCTTCTCTCCTCCTCTAAAAACAAAAACGCTTCCACCGAAATACGGGGAAGCGATCATAAAACACGATCTCACTCCTCATCTTTCGGTTTTTCACCGCAGGAATTCGCACCACGCAAAAAGCAGGTTGCAGGGCTTCATAGGGCCTGTCCCTCCGCCACTCTTGATGAAGATTTATTGTGTTTACTATACCACAGCCGCGTCTCTTTTGCAAGCGGTTCCAGAAAAAAGAAGCGGCTGTCACAGACTCTCCTTTTGAAACGAATCAATTTTTTCCTGCAACACTCTGAGAAATTTCCCCACATGATATCCGTCGCAGACGGCATGGTGCACCTGAATCGCGAGAGGCAGCATTCTTCTGCCGTGCTCGTCCATGAACTTTCCCATTGTGAAAATAGGCAGAAGGTGCTTCCCCGCATCAAACACATTGATGTCAAAGGCGGTGAACGAAAACCAGGGCACCATTGAAATGTCAAACGTATTGGGGGGGCGGCCGCTCTTCGGCGCATAACCGGTCGAAGACGAAAACGCCGCCGTATCCGCCTCATAGGCCCGCAGAAACTCATGATAGTCGGCGTGAAATTCCGTCCAGATCCCGGAAAACGTCTCGCTCTCTTCGTGAAAGACGGTGTATGCAGGGCACATCGCATCGTATATGCCAAGTCCTTCCTCCGTAAGAGCGGTGCGAAACTCCGGCATCTGATGGACCGTCTCCGTCAGTAGCCAAATCATCGCGGGATAGAGACGCTGTCCCCTCAAATTTGTAATGTCGACAAGAACAGTCGTGGAATAGGTACATCTGACCGCGTCCATAAAGTGCTCGTAATATTCTCTGCGTCCCCAGTTCTCCAAATCAATCAAATGAAATGCCATATTACCTCAAAAGAACACAAGCTCTCCAAAAAGCGACCGCCTCCCGGAGAGCTCTCTCTGCTGAATCTATTATTTTAACTGGCTCGACTTATATTCTCCGTGCGCCCGCTTGAGCTCGCGATCGGTTTTCTGCATGAACTCCATCAGCTGGTAGAACGCATTGTCCGCATAGGCCGTGGTGCTCTTGCGCAGCTGCTCCGACTCCTGCCGGGCGGCGTTGAGCGTCTGGCTCGCCTCCGCATTCGCCTGAGAGAGCAGCGCCGTCGCCTGCTGCTTGGTCTTTGCGATGAGCTCGTTTGCCTGGGCGTTCGCATTTTCCAGCGCCGCCGCCGCTTTCCGGTTGGTCTCGGCGATGAGTTCGTTTGCCTTGTGGGTCGCCTCGGCCAGAATCTCGTTTGCGCGCAGCTCCGCCCCCTTGGTGATCTCGTCTCTGGCGACGAGCGCCTTCGCGCGCTCCTCGGCATTCTTGTGCATCTGGTCCGCCTCACGCCGGGCCGTCTGCAAGATCTCGTTGCGATCGGCCACGATCGCCTTCGCCTGCATCAGTTCGCCCGGCAGGCTCTCCTTCAACTTCTCCACAAGGTCGGAAATGAGCTCCCCGTCCACCAGGCAGCGCCCGCCGGAGAGCGGCAGGTTCCAGCATTTCTCAATGAGTTCCTCCAACTGTTCGATGTACTCGTCTGTTTTCATCGTCTCTCTCCTCTCCCTGTTTTCAAAAGCAGCGCCGGGTCTCCCGCCACCTCGGGCGGCAGCAGTTCGCCGCAGTCCAATCCATACTTCAAATATTCCCTCACAACGGTGGAGCTGATGTGCAGGTGCTCCGGCTCTGAGAAGAGCAGGAGCGTCTCAGCCTCCCCGCCGGTAAGCTTATGGTTCACAACCGCCATCATCCGCTCGTGCTCCAGGTCCTGCGTTCCGCGCACGCCCTTGACGATCGCCGCCGCCCCTGTCTCGCGGCAGAGTTGCGAGAGCAAACCGTCGTAAGCTATCACCTCAACGTTTGGAACGTCCGCCGTCGCATTCCGAATCATCCGCGCCCGCTCCTCCGGCGAGAAGAGATTGTGCTTCTCGCTGTTGGCCATCACCGCGACGATTACCCGGTCAAAAAGGCGCGAGGTGCGCCGCACGATGTCGAGATGGCCCAACGTAAACGGGTCAAAGCTACCCGGACAGATCGCGCATCTCATCTCTCACTTTCCCTCCTGTATCCGATATAGGCGATACAGACGCGGCCGTAGTGCCGCTCCCGCTCGAGGATCAGTCCCTCGGGCAGCGGCTCCGGTTCCCCGTCGCTCTCCGCCACGATGAGCGCCCCCGGACGGAGATACTCCCTCTCGAGCAGCTCCCGCAGGGTTCGCTCCACGAGGCCTTTTCCATAGGGCGGGTCCAAAAACACGAGATCATACGCCCCGCCCGCCGGAAGCCGGGCGGAAACCTGCGCTCTGTCCTCGAGCTTTGTCTTGCGCAGGTTGCGCAGAATCAGCGTCTCAGTGCTGCAGTCCACAAAGGTACACCGCTCAGCGCCCCGGGAGAGCGCCTCAATCCCCATCTGCCCCGAGCCCGCAAACATATCGAGCACCGAGGCTCCGTAGAGCTCATTCATGATTGAGGAGAACACCGCCTCCTTGACCCGCTCGGTGGTCGGTCGGGTGTTTAGCCCCTCCGGCGTCTCCAGCCGGACGCCTCTCGCAGTTCCTGTGATCACTCTCATATAGCTAACGATTCAAAACTCCTAAATTCGACTTCTTTTTATCATAAGTGAAGCGAATTTCCAAAAATATACCGCTTCATCCTGCGTCCGCAGACGCGATAGAATAACTGTTATCTTTTATTATACCTGAGTTCAAAGGAGAAAAACAGGGGAACTTCTAAATTATTTGTGAAAATAGTCGTATACGGCGCGCGCCGCCCTCTCGTTCATCCCCTTGACCATCTGGAGCCGCGGCAGCTCCGCCTCGCTCACCGCTTTCACCGACCCAAAGGCGCGCAGCAACGCCTTTGCCCGCGTCTCCCCGATGCCCTCGATCTTCGTGAGGGTGGAGCCGACCACATGGCCGCGCCGCTTCTCCCGGTGATAGCCGATGGCAAAGCGGTGCACCTCCTCCTGAATCTGCCCCACCAGCGCCGCGGCCGGACTTCCCACCTTGAGCTCGATCTCCCCCTCGGCCGAGACGAGCGCCCGGGTGCGGTGCTTGTCGTCTTTCACCATACCGTAAACCGGGACGGAAATCCCCATGCCGGAGAGCAGTTCGCTCACCACCGAGAGATGTCCCGCGCCGCCGTCGAGCAGCAACAGGTCGGGCGCACGCCAGCGCTCCTCCCCATTGAGCGCCCGCACAAACCGGCGGGCCATAACCTCCTTCATTGCGGCGTAGTCGTCCTGCCCCTCGGCGACGCTCCCAATCTGGTACCGGCGGTAGCCGCTCTTCTCCGGCTCGCCGTTCTCATAGCAGACGATCGCTCCCACCGTGTCGCTGCCTGCGGTGTTTGAGATGTCCACCGCCTCGATGCGCACCGGCGGCTCCGAGAGCCCCAGCAGCTTCTGCAGCTCCGCGACGAGCTTGCTCTGACGCTCCGCCCTGGTCATCAGCAGGCGAAGCGTCTCGGCCGCATTCGCCGAGACCATATCGCAGAGCTTTTTCTTCTCCCCGCGCTGCGGAACGGCGAGCGACACCGGCCGCCCACGCAGCTCACGGAGATAGGCCTCCGCGAGCTCCTGGTCCTCCGGCGGTTCGGAGAGCAGGATCTCCGGCGGAATATCCGCACGGCGGCTGTAAAGCTGAACGAGGAAGTCCGCCATCAGCTTCTCCCGCTCCTCCGCCGCCTCCGCCGGAAACTGATAGCTCTGCCGGTCCACAATCCGCCCGCCGCGGATATAGAAGATCTCCACCACCGCGCGCAGTTCATTTACCGCGCAGCCGACCACATCTCGGTTGATATCCGGCGCAGCAACCACCTTCTGTCGCACGGTGAGCTTCTCGAGCGCGCGCAGCCGGTCCCGCACCTGGGCCGCCTGCTCAAACTCCATCCGCTCCGCGTACTGCTCCATCTCCTCACGCAGCCGGGCCGCCGTCTTCTCATAGTCCCCCTGGAGGAAGTCGGCCGCCTGCCGCAGCGTCTCGCGGTACTGCTCCGCCGGTATCTCCCCCGTACAGGGGGCCATACAGAGGCCGATATCCCGCTTGAGGCAGGGCCGCTCTCTGCCGAAGTCCCGCGGAAATTTTCGGGTGCAGTCGGGCAGCGCAAAGGTGCGGTTGACCGTGTCGATGATCTGCTTCACTCCGCCTGAATAGGGGCCGAAATACCGCGCCCCGTCATTCGGGCGTTTTCGGGAAATCTCCACCTTGGAGAAGTCGGTTTTCAGATCGATTTTGATATAGGGGTAGGTCTTGTTGTCCTTGAGCAGAATGTTGTACTTCGGCATGTAGAGCTTGATCTGGGAGCACTCCAGAATCAGCGCCTCCATCTCGGTCGCCGTCACAAAGTAGTCAAAGTCATGCACCTGCTCGACCATCCGCCGGGTCTTCTTCGTGTGGGAGGCGAGGTTCACAAAATATTGCGAAACCCTGTTTTTGAGCGCCTTCGCCTTGCCGACATAGATCACCGTCCCCGCCTTATCCCGCATGAGGTACACTCCGGGGGAGAGGGGCAGTCTCGCCACTTTCTCTTTAATTTTCGCTCTTGTCTCTCTGTCCATAAATCTCCTGTAGCCGCCGCGCGGCCTCCGCCGGGTCGGGCGCTTTCTGATCGGTTCCTCCGAAGTAGACCGTCCCCAGATATCGGGCGCCAAGCACCGCAAAGACATGTGAGAGGGTGCGGTCGCTCACCGGCTGAGGGCCGTCGGTCCCCGCCGTCATAAAGGCAATCCCCTCCCGGAGGAGCTCCGGTTTGCGCCCCGCCGCAAAGGTGACGGCAAACCGGCTCTGCAGTCGGTCGATAAACGCCTTGAGCTGCGCCGGAAAGGAGTCGAAATAGCTCGGAAAGGCGAGAATGACAAGTTCGCTTTCCTCCACCTTCCGATAGAGTTCCTCAAATCCGTCTTGGATGACGCACCGCCCGGTGCTCCGGCAGCCGCCGCAGTCCACGCAGGGGGAAAGCCCCCTCGGGGAGCAGACCTCGATCCCCCACGCGTCGAGTTCCCCCTTGCAAAAAGGCCGCGCCGGGGCGAGCCCGCACCCGGCGAGCGCCGCCCACAGCGCGGTCATCGTCCGCCCCTCGGCGTGGGGCGAGCCGTTGATAATTAAAATCTTCATCTCTCCTATTATGCGGCGCGGCGGGCTAAAAAACCGCGCCGCGCCGTATTTTCTCCTATAATCTCGCAGGGGCGTCGCAGTACTCGCAGCGGAGCTCCGCCGGATTCCGCTCCGGACGGATAAACCGCTGCGGCAGATACCGCTCGTGGTTTGTAATACACTTCGGGTTGTGACAGCGCATCTCCTCCACGTTGCTCTCCGGATAGACGGGCGAGAGCCGTCCCTTATGCATCAGCGAGAGCAGCAGCCCCATCCGCGCAAACATCCCGTAGCGCGCCTGGTCAAAATAGATACATCTGGGGTCCAGATCCACCTCGTCGGTGATCTCGTCGATCTTCGGCAGCGGATGGAGCACCAGCATATGGTCCCCCGCCTTCTTCATCTTCTCCCCGTCGAGGATATAAATTCCCGCCTGGCTCTTATACTCCTGCTCGGAGGCGAAGCGCTCCTTCTGAATTCGAGTCATATAGAGCACGTCGAGCGCGCCGATGCACTCGTCCAGCGTGCTCACCTCGTGGTACTCGTGGCCGCCCGCCTCCAGAATGTCGATCACATAGCGCGGCACCCGCAGTTCCGGCGTCGAGACGAGGTAGAACTTATTTCCCGGGAAGCGGGTCATCGCACCGAGCAGCGAGTGCACCGTTCGACCGTACTTGAGATCGCCGCAAAGTCCGATCGAGAGCCCCTCGGTCCGGCCGATCCGCCGCCGGATGGTCACAAGGTCCGCCAGCGTCTGGGTCGGATGCAGATGTCCGCCGTCCCCCGCGTTCACAATCGGCACCGGTGAGTAGAAGCTCGCCGCCTTCGCCGCCCCTTCGAGCGAGTGGCGGATCGCGATGGTGTCGGTATAATTCGCCACGATGCGGATGGTATCCCGCAGCGTCTCCCCCTTGGAGACGGAGGAGTTGTTCGGGTCGGAAAAGCTGATATAGGTCGCGCCCAGACGCAGCGCCGCCGCCTGAAAGGAGAAAATCGTCCGGGTGCTCGGCTCAAAAAAGGTGGTCGCAAGCACTTTTCCCCGACAGGCATCTAAAAAGTCTTCCGGGTGGTCAATGATCTGCTCCACCGTCTGATAGAGCCCGTCCCACTCAGGAAGGGTCATCTCTCCAAAATCCAACAGATGATTCAGCTGCACGGCTACTTCGCCCCTTTCTTTTATCTTTGTCATTATACCAGCCCCCCCATCCAAATACAAGCGTGGGAAGCGACAAAATTCGCCCCGCTTTGTTCCCTTTTTCGACAAACTGTGCTACACTAAATGAAAAAGATCACAGAGGTGAAATTCTCATGCATCGCAGAAAAAACCGGCGTCTGCGTACCATTTTATGGATTACAGTGGCGCTGCTCGCGGCGGGCGCGCTCACTCTCGCCGCCGTGCTCACCTTCTCAGCGGGCGGAGCCGCCCCCGTCTCCCCTCCCGCCGCGGAGGAGGTAGATCCGCCCGAGCCCCCAGAGCCTCCCTTGCCGCCGGAGGAGCCCTACGACCCGACCGGTCTCTCGGGCTATCAGCTCAAATATCCGGAGATGCGGGTCAAGCGCCCGAACCGCAATCCCCAGGGCCCGGAGGAAAAGACGGCCTATCTCACCTTTGACGACGGCCCCTCCAAATTCACCCCCGAGATTCTGGATATTCTTGACCGGTACGGGGTGAAGGCCACCTTCTTTGTCGTGGGCGAGGGCAAGGAAGGATTTGACTCCTACTACAAGGAGATCGCCGACCGTGGGCACACTCTTGCCATGCACACCCAGACCCATGACTACAAAAAGATCTACGCCTCGGTGGACGCTTTTCTCGACGATTACCACCAGATTTTCACCAAAATTGAGCGATTGACCGGAACCACGCCTGAGCTCTTCCGCTTTCCCGGCGGCTCGGTCAACGGCTACAATAAGAAGGTAAACACCGCCATCATCGAGGAGATGACCCGCCGCGGCTTCCTCTACTACGACTGGAACGTCTCAAGCGCCGACTCCGCAAAGGGGACCACTGTCGAGACAGTGAAAGGCAATATCCTAAATGCCACGCCCGACCTGCACCGCGCTATTATCTTAATGCATGACGCGAGCGACAAGCGTCCCACGGTGGACGCGCTGCCGGAGGTGATCGAAGGGCTCCGCGCACAGGGCTTTGTCTTCGACCGACTTACCCAGGACGTAAAGCCTTATACCTACCAATAAAAGCAGGCAATATTCCATAAAAATATGGATTCGGCATGAAACAGAGCGAGAGCTCCTCGGGACAGCTATCCCGAGGAGCTCTCGCTTTTTCGATGTGGAAAGCGGGGCAAAATGTAATTTTAGAGACACTCTCAACGGTTCTCAGCGGGCGGCCAAGCGGCGCCGTGCTGCGCAGGCTGGCTCACCTTTGCTCCGTATCATTCCCGATCGGTATCGTTCCAATGCACAGACCGCTTCTTATCCTTTCACCCGTTCCGCGACTTTTAAGAAGCGCCGGACCTCCCGGAAGCTTGTAAAAGCGCCGACGCTCGCGCGGGCTGTCCCTGTCTCAAAGGTGCCGAGAAAGCGGTGGGCAAGCGGCGCACAGTGCAATCCCGCCCGCAGTGCGACTCCCTGCCGCTCAAATTTCTCCGCTGTGAGCTCGGATGGCACGCCCTCCTCCAGGAAAGAGACCACTCCCGAGCGGCGCTCCGGCGGAAAATCGGCGAGCACCCGGTAACCGAGCGATGCGAGGCCTTCGGCCATCTCGGCGGCCATCAGATACTCATTTTTTCTGATCTCCTCCCCAAAGTCGTCCACAAAAGTAATACCGGCCGAGAGGCCCACAATCCCCGGGACGTTCAATGTGCCGTACTCCAGCCGCTCCGGCAGCTCCTCCGGCATCTCATCCCGCTCCGATTCGGAGCCGGAGCCCCCCTCCATCACCGTCTCAAAACGGGTGTCCGCTCCGGCGAGCAGCAGCCCTGTGCCCTGCGGGCCGTAGAGCGATTTATGTCCTGCCGTGCAAACTGCGGCGGCGCCCAGCCGCTCCACGTCGATCGGCTCCACTCCGGCCGACTGGGAGGCGTCGATCACAAAGGGGACTCCTCTCTCCCGCAGGGCGAGCGCGATCGCCTCTACCGGCATGATGTATCCGTTCACATTCGACTGCTGGGTCAACACGACGAGCTTGGTCCTCGGCGTCACCGCCTCCCAGAAGCGCTCCGCCATCTCCTCCGGCCGCGCAAGGTCGATCTGCGCCACGCGGAGGCGCTCTCCCGCAAGGGCGCGCGCCGGGCGGTAGACCGAGTTGTGCTCGAGCGGTGAGATGACGATCTCATCTCCCGGCCGCGCGATCCCCTTGATCGCGAGATTGAGCGCCTCCGTCGCATTTTTTGTAAACACCACCTGGGCGGCGCTCGCCACCCCGAAATAGCGCGCAATCCTCTCCCGCGCCTCATAGACGGCCTCCGCCGCGCGCAGCGCATACCGGTGCCCGCCCCGGCCTGGATTGGCCGAGAGCCCAGCTGTCGCGCGGCGCACAGCATTTTTTACCGACTCCGGTTTCTTGAGACTGGTCGCCGCATAGTCGAGATAGATCATTTTTACCCCTCCTTTCTATAAAGTTCGCGCCAGCTGCCGTCCTCATCCACATAGACCGCACCGAGCTTAATCGCCGCCCTGGAGAACAGCTCCGGTATCCGCTCCGGATAGGCGCAGCGGAATTTCACCGAATAGTTGCAGCCAAAACTGTAAAGCCCGGTTGGGGCTTTCATCACATATGCCGAGATGCCGCGGTAGGAGAGCATCGATTTGGCCCGCATCGCATAGGTGACCGAGCCGCAAACCGCAAGCACCGTTTTCTCTCCATTTGACACTACTGATAACCTCACTCTCGCGGACCAGATTTGCCGCCCTCGCCTGTCCGCGCCGGTCGGGGCTGGAATTCCTTCCCGCTCTCAGTCTATGCCATGCCCCCTGTCCCCGTCAGCCTCTTCCTCCCCGCTTTCAACTGTGCTATACTGAGAAAAAGGAGGCTTTTCCATGAGTGACCGAATCCAAAAGCAGCTCGATTTCATCGTCGAGCTCGATAAAATGAAATCCATCTTTCGCCACACCATCCTCACCGACCGCTCCCGCCGCGAGAACGACGCCGAGCACTCCTTCCATATCGCAACAATGGCGATCATTTTAAAGGAGCACTCGGTTTACCCCGATGTGGATCTCACACGGGTGATGAAAATGCTGCTGGTACACGACCTGGTGGAGATTGACGCGGGCGACACCTTCGCTTACGACGACCTCGGCAACGAGTCAAAGCAGCTGCGCGAGAGTCGAGCCGCCGAGCGAATCTACGGTCTGCTCCCCGCTGATCAGGGCTCGGAGCTTATGGCGCTCTGGCGGGAGTTCGATGCCGCCGCAACCCATGACGCAAAGTTTGCTGCGGCGCTCGACCGGCTCCAGCCGATGCTCAACAATCTGCACACCGACGGACACACCTGGCGCGAAAGCGGTGTGACCCTCGAGAAGGTGAGATCGCGCGCCGAGCCGATCCGCGAGGCGATTCCCGCGGTCTATGAGGCGGTCTGGCCCCAGATTGAGGGGATGATCCGCAGCATTCTGGGTGCCGGTGCTTAGGCTCAAGCTGCTCGGCGACAGCATCACCGCAGGGGCCGGCAGCTCCGATTTCTCCCCACAGGGTCCCGCTTTTGTCCGGATCGGCGGTGTTCTTCATCGCAGAAGCGCGGGGAAACACTCCTGGGCGGCACTGTTTGCCCGCGCGGTGGAGGCGCGTATTCCCGGGAGCTCGGTCTGCAACAACGGCTGCTGCAACCTCTTCTCCCACGGACTGCGCACCCATTTGGGCACGCTCTCCGAGCCGGAGGATACACTCACGCTCCTCATGATCGGAACCAACAACCGCCGTCTACCCGACGGGCTCCGCGCACTCTACCGCGACCTCTCGGCGGTCTCGGAACGGCTCGCCCTCCTCGGGAGACATCCGGTGCTACTCTCTCCGCCTCCGGCCGCCCCGGAGGACGAAAAGAAAAGCTCCCGTTTCTTCCACATTTCGGATATTGCGGAAGTGATCTCCCATGTCGCACAGGAGCAGGAAATCCCTCTCCTTGATCTCTACCCGCTGCTAAAAGGGCCCGCTCTTCCGAGCTTCTTTGCAGGAACCGATGGTCTCCACCCGAATGACCTCGGACACAGCGCAATCTTCACCCTGCTTCTTGAACGCCTTACACCCATTCTTTTTAGAAAGGACTGATCCCATGCTCATCACAGCAAAAGAGGCGGAGCGCGACGCACTGCTCTGCGCAGCCAAGCGGATGTGCGCCGCCGCCCGCACCGCCCCCAAAACCAAAGGGGACGACCTCATCGAGACCGCAATTCTCACAGAGGGCGAGCTCGAAGTGCTCGCCGCGGAGATGGAACGGCTCTCCGCCGAATTTTCTTACGGCTTCTTCCTGCGCGACGCGGCCAACATCCGGCAGAGCGGCGCCGTGGTTCTGCTCGGGGTGCACAACCGCCCCCGCGGGCTCGGCGACGGCTGCGGCTACTGCAATTTTCAAAACTGTGCGGACTGTGCCTCGAAGGGCGGGCTCTGCGCCTACGGACCGATCGATCTCGGCATCGCGGCGGGCGCCGCAGTGAGCGCCGCCGCGGACGCCCGTGTGGACAGCCGCGTGATGTTCTCTGCGGGACGTGCCGCGCTCTCGCTCGGACTTCTCGGAGAGGGAATCTGCGAGCTGCTTGCAATTCCGCTCTCCGTCTCGGGAAAGTCTCCTTATTTTGACCGTACCCGGCCTCAAAAATGAGAAAGACTCCCGGATCATTCTTATCCGGGAGTCTTTCCTTTACTCAGAAAATGGGACGCGCCATTTGGCACGTCCCATTTTGTTATCTTAGTACCGTCTCGCAGAAGTTCATCAGGATCTGCGCCACTTCAGCGCGGGTCGCCGTCCCTGTCGGGTCGAGCGAGCCGTCCTCGCGGCCGGTCAGCACCTTCGCGCCTACCGCCCATTCCATCGCCGTAGTCGCCCAGTCCGAAGTAGCTCCGCCGTCAGTAAACGCACTGAGATCCCCTCTTACATTCCGCTCAATGTTCTTATAGCCGGCGTAACGATAGATGATCTGCGCCATCTGCTCACGGGTAATCGGGTCGTCCGCGCCAAAGGTTCCATCGCCATATCCGCCGACGATGCCAGTGGCCGCCGCCCAGTTCACCGCATCCGCATACCACGCGTCCGCCGCCACATCCGTAAAGGCCGAATCCGCTCCTGCGGGTCTCCCCTCCAGATTGTAGAGCACCTGTGCGATCATTCCGCGGGAGAGTCTGATATCCGGCTCAAAGGTGTTTTCCCCGGTGCCGTTCATCATACCTTTGCCGAGCACATAGTCAATCGCTTCGTGATACCACCCGTTCGGATTTACATCCACAAAGTTTTCACTCGGGCAGTCATGCGATGCACTTCTTACGAAAGTCGCACGCACAGTTACATTTGAGCCCGGCATACGGAAGCTGTAAGTGCCATCGCCATTTGCTGTCACATCTGCGAAGTTCCCTTTCTCGTTCTCCACAGTCAGCGTCTCAAGCACATAGCCCGCATCCGGCGTCGCCGTCAACGTCACCAGACGATTCCTCGGCGCGCTCTTTGTATCCGAGCTCACCGTCCCGTGCGCGCTGCGCGCTACTGTGACGGCATAGCGCTGGTTCGATCCATCCCCCTGGCCCGGGTCTCCACCCGGATTCACCGGAGCGCTCTTCCAGCGTGCAGTAAAGGTCACATCCGCAGTAACGGTGTAGGCTCCCTCCACCTTATCGCCCTCTTCTGTGTACCAGCCGAGGAAGGTGTCCTTGCCATTTGCCGCTGTGGGATTTTCCGGCAGAGTGATCACTGTACCTGCGTTTACTCTCATCCGCTCAGTTTTTCCGGTATAGTAGTTCAGCGTCACCGTATAGGTGTCCGTTGTGGACTGGTTTAGATCGGTTACCGTATCGTTCGGTCCCGCCTGCGCCAGAGCATCCTCCACTGTGGCATAGTAGCTGTAGGGAGCATCGGGATTCTTCGTCTCGCTGTAGAGCTCTGCATTCAGATTGTCAAGATAGCTCTTGTCCACCGGCTCGGAGTAGGCGCCGCCGGAGACAAAGTCTCTGCTATCCTCCGCATACACCTCTCCAATAAACTCGCCGCCGGTAATCTCCACCTGAATAGCGGAGAGATCCGCGTTATTCTCCGGAGTTACCTGTGCAAATGCGCGGCCCGCAGTGAAAGTGCCGCCATTGATCGTCACCTCGAGCGGCAGCGCAGTCGTGTGCTGAGCCACGGCGATCGCTGTGTTTGTTGTAGTGGAACCATTTCCGTTGGAGTTCACCGTGGGCTCGCCCATACCGCCGGTCACAGTGCTGTTGTTGATGGTGAGCTTTCCGGCGCGGATCTCAATGCCGGTCGTTCCCTCCGCGCTGGCGGTGATCGTGCTGTTCTCAATCAGAACCTCGGCATACCCGGCGAGATACATGCCGAATCCCTCACCCGCATCCAGCGTCGCACCGGAGAGGTTGATCTTTGCCACATTGCCCTCCGTGTGCTTAATGAGGCCCTGGACATAGAGACATTCACCGGTATCTCCGGTCACATCCCGCACGCTTCTAAGAGTACCGTACACATTCGCAACGATACCATAATTATTCTTATTGCTATTCTGGTCGATAAAGAGTCCGGCCCAGCCCTCCAGCGTGACGTCACTGCCGACGTTTACCACACTGTAGTTGGCAAGATCCTCGTCCGGCGAACCAAACACAACAACCGGACCAAAGTAAGCCTTCCCTTCCGCCTCATGAACTCTACCCTTTCCGGTGAAGTTCAACTCGCCGTGGCGGAGCGTAAAGTGTTTCTGATAGGCAAAGTCGATATCGTTTCCGTTTAAATTTACTGTTACCGACCGGCCGTCGTCAATTGTGATCGAATCATTCTCGGTGCTGGTCTTCAGCACAGTCACCGTCTCGCCGCTCTTCGCACTGTCAACCGCCTGGCCAACCGAAGCATAGTAGGTGGTGACGCCGCCGCTTACGATCTGCGCTGCGGCTGTGCTCTCATCGAGCTCTTTTACCACAAAGTTACCATTTCCATCGTCCGTCGGTGCAAAGTTCGGCGCGCAGTACTCAATCGGAACTTCCTCAGAGAAGCTTCCGCCGGAGATCTCTACTTTCGCCTCCTCAATTTTCCACAGCTCGTCCATGGTTCCCTTGTCAAACGTGCCGCCCGTGATCTCCACTTCCGGAGTCATCGTGCCGCTTGTCTCATATTCGTGCCGCTCGGCAAGAACCATGCCGTGCACCACCGCCCCATCTCTGATGGTGGTCACGCTTGTGGGGAGATCTTTGCTCCAGACGCTCGTCCAGATAATTCCGGTAAGTTCGCCGCCGGAGATATCCGCGATGTGCCAATTCTGAACGGCGGATTCCGTCTCGGAGTAGATTTCGCCGCCGGTGACATTCAGAATACCGTAGTCATCGTTTTTAATAACGATAAAGTGATCCTGCTGGAATTTACCGCCCTCAATATTGAGCGTCGCGGGCGCACTCTCAGTTCCAACATTCCGGATCAGGGAAGAGCCGCTCTTTCCGCCTTCTACACCGGCATCGTTGTAGATAAAGCCGCCCTTAACGGTCATCGTCCCACTGTTGTCCACTACATAATAGGTGCCGCTGGTGCCATGATCCTCACGCTTGATCATGCCGGTCTTTCCAGCGCTGCTATCAGTAATTACTACTGTGCCGTTGTTAACAAGCGCGGCTTTGCTGCCGTTATTGGTTCCGCCGCTCAGCGTAAAGCCGTTCAGGTCGAGCACAACATTCTTGCCTGCAGGAATGACCACATTCTCCCGCGTGCTCGCAAGAAGCTTGACCTCGGTCTCCGCACCGTCGGGCACATTCGCGAGCGCCTCTGCGAGGCTTCCATAGCTCACGCCGCCAACTTCCGCGACTTTGTCCGCCTTAACGCCGTAGCTTCCATCCGTATTCTGCACAGGCTGGAAGCCCTCGCCGCAGTACGACTCGTCCAGCTCTTCTGTAAAGGTTCCTCCCGTTACAGTAAGAACAGAAGCATTTCCGATCCCATAGCTTCCGGAGAACTCCCCGCCGGAGACCAGAATGGTGGAGACATTCGCCGGATTGACCGAGTTGTCCGCCTTCAGAACCGGCTTATCCCCTGTCGCGCTGATTACGCCGTTGTTGACTTCAATGGTTCCGCCGGAATTAAAGATATAGAGCCCATAGTTCTCAGAGGTATAACTGCCACCGTTAATAATCGCTTTTCCGCCGCCTGAAGCTGCGACACAGCTACTGTTCCAGTCATAGTATTCGCTCTGAGTCATCGTGCAGTTATTGAGTGTAACGGTACCGCCGTTTGCCTCAATACCGCCTCCCTTGACCGAGTGGATAGTGACATTATTCAAGATCGCAGTGCCACCCGAGATCCGCACGCTGTTCCAGAAACCAATGCTATTTGTAAGCGTGATGTTCTCCACAGTCACCGAGCCCTTCATGCTCGAGATACTGCGATAGGGGGATTCAAGCGAACCGCCCGTAATTGTCACTGTCCCCTCATTATAGAGAGGAAGCCCCGCGTTGTGCTGCTCGGTCTCTGTCCCGGAGAACTTCAAAGTACCTCCGGTCATTTCCAGTGTCCCCAGATTCCAAATGGCGCCACCGCCCCCGTTGGAGTCGCAGGAATCGATTGTACCGCCCTGCATATACATTGTGCCGCCCGCCTGGTTCTGGACGCCGCGTGCGGTAATCGAGCCGTTCTTCTGCTCAGAACGGTCGGTAAGTGTAAAGGTGCCATAGTTGTCAATCGCATAGAGGCTTCTGCCATCCGTCTGCGGCACGGTGATCGCCTTTCCGTTCAAATCAAGGGTCACTGTCTTCCCCTCTTCGATCACCAGCATGCTGGGCAGGTAAACATCCTCGAGCAGAGTTACCTCTGCGGTATCGGCAGCTTCAATCGCCGCAATGGCCTCCTCCAGAGTGGCGCAGGTCTTGCCGTTCACTTCGGCCACACCCGCCGCCTTTGCCACAGAGCTCACCGCAACCGGTTCGCTCTCTGTGGACTTCACAGCGACCGCCGTGGTAGCCATGCCGGCGAGCATCGCTGCCGACAGCGTGAGCGAGAGCAGACGTCTCGCCCATCTGTTTCTCTCCATTCCAATTCCCCTTCCTAACTATATTTTTGGAAATACTCCTCCCTTTCTATTTTAGACGAAATTACTATTTTGTCCAGCTATTTAGAATATTGATAGAAATAGGAGTCCTTTCTCACTGCGAGTATATCATGTGTGCAGAGGATATTCAAGGTGATTTCCAGATATTGAACACGAAAAAAAGCCGCAAAAGCAATTATCTTCTGCAGTACACCCTGTCAGACCCTTTTTTATCCAAAATTCCATAGTGTGTTATTTAAAATATATTTTATATGTTATAATCTCTCAAATAGCTTGACAAAATAGTAATTTTGTCTAGGAGATTAATCGAAGCTCTGCGAGGGCGCGGGCGTGTTCCTCCCCTGTAGAGACGAGATAAATACGGGTCGTCTCCACACTGGAATGGCCGAGTAAATCAGCGAGCTGCACAACATCCCGGTGTATCCGGTAGAAACATCGCGCAAACAGATGTCTTAAATTGTGCGGAAACACCTTAGTGGGTTCCACTTCTGCTCGCCGGCAGAGCTGCTTCATCTCCGCCCAGATCTGTTTTCTGGAAAGTGGTTTTCCCTCTCTGGTACGAAAAATTTCCCCTGAGTTTATTCCACATTTTTTGGCATACTTCAAAAGCTTTTGGCTGAGCTTTCGCGGAATCAATATCGTGCGCACCTTTCCTTTCAGCGAGATTTCCGCCCTCTCTCTGCGCACACTTTCCAGTGTGAGATATCTCACTTCAGAGACCCGAATCCCCGTGGCGCAAATTGCCTCCATCAGCAGCGCCAGTCTCTACTTTCCAAGTCGGCGCGCCGTCTCGCAGAGTCGCCTGTACTCCTCGCGGCTCAACTGCCTCGATCGGTCGCAAAACAGCCTCCTCTGAATTCGCAAATTTTTTACGAGGCATTCCTCCCACCCCATAAATCGCAAAAAGCGGCGCAGCGCCGCAAGTTTTGCATTCACCGTGGCCGGATAATAACTCTGCGCAAGCAGGCGGTCCTTCCATTCCACCACACGCTCTTTTGTGACCGGCGCTCCCGCAAGCCAGCCTACGAACCGGCGTATCTCTCTCAGATAGGCCTCCACAGTACCCGTGCTGCACTCCTCACAGCAGAGCGCTTCCTGAAATGCCGCCACCTGCTTTTCTGTTACACTTCTCTCCATCCTGTCCCCTCCTAATTTCTATAAAATGGGCACAGACGTCTTCGCCTGTGCCCATCTTTTTTCGCAGAGCGTTACCCCTCCACCTTTGCAAATTGAAAAGGTTTCACCGTCCCGTCAAGCGTCGCAAACCGGTAGCCCTTCGCGTTGAGCTGTTTCACAATCTCGGGCAGCGACTCGATCACCGCATCCTTTCCCGGAATGTTGTGCATAAGAAGCACACTCTTATCGGTATAACTGCACTCCTTCACCGCCTTGTGAATCATCTCGGTTTTGTTCGCCCCTTCGACGTCCCCATTAAAGGCATTCCAGTCGTGATAGACCAGTCCCCGGCTGTTCATCTCCTCGAGCAGCGCGCCGCGAATCGCCTTGTTGTATCCGGCGTTGCTGCCGCCCGGAAAGCGAAATACACTGCTGCGCTTTCCTGTCGCTTTGAGAATCAGGTCGTCCATCTTTTTATAGTCGTCCAAAAATGCGTCCACCGAGGCGTAGATTTCCTTATAATTGTGGCTATAGGAGTGTACTGCCACCTCATGCCCGCGGGCGCTGATTTCCTTTAGATATCCCTCCAGGGTCTCACCCTCTCCAAACTGAGCAGTTACAAAGAAGGTCGCCTTTACCCCGAGCTCATCGAGCACATCCAACAGCTCCGGCGTGGTTTTACACGGACCGTCGTCAAAAGTGAGATAGACCACTTTATCTCCCTCCGCGAGCGGCTGATACTCCTGTGGCTCCACTACCATCTCCGGGTACTTTCCGGAGAGCGGAACGGGCAGCGAACTCTCTTTTTCCGGCTGTTCCGGCTCCGCAGGGGTCTGCGGAGGCTGCCCCTCGGAGGGAGTCTCCGGCTCTGCGGGCCGCGACTCCCCACCACCGGTCTGCACACTGTCCGGCTGCTTTGGCGCAAGTCCATTCCAGACAACCGCGGCGCTCACTCCGACAAGCACCACAAGCAATGTGATCAGTATTCCAAGCTTGATCTTCTTCTCTCTCGTCCATCTTCTCCTTCTCATCTGCGCGCACCTCTCCTCGTTTCTTAGCTCAGTATAACATCTTCCCTCCCTAGAGACAAGCGAAAGCGGCCGGAAAATCCGGCCGCTTTTCTCAGGCCCTCTTTTCAAACTGGCTGTTGTAAAGACCCGCATAGAATCCGTTCTGAGCCATCAGCTCCTCGTGATTCCCCTGTTCAATAATATCTCCGTCCTTCATCACCAGAATCAGATCCGCATTGCGGATGGTCGAGAGACGGTGTGCAATGATGAAGCTGGTGCGGTTCTGCATTAAATTGTCCATCGCCCGCTGGATGAGCAGTTCAGTCCGGGTATCCACCGAGCTTGTCGCCTCATCCAAAATCAGAATCGGCGGATTTGCAAGAATCGCCCGCGCAATCGTCAAAAGCTGCTTCTGTCCCTGCGAGACATTGTTTGCCTCCTCGTTGAGAACCATCTGATAGCCGTCCGGCAGCGTGCGGATGAAGTGGTCCACTCCCGCAGCCTTCGCCGCGGCGATGACCTCCTCGTCGGTCGCATCCTGGCGGCCGTAACGGATGTTTTCCATAATGGTCGTATGGTAGAGCCAGGTATCCTGAAGTACCATACCGAAGAAGGAGCGCAAATCCGCTCTGGTGTAGTCGCGAATATCGGTCCCGTCCACATAGATTGCGCCGCCGGTCACATCATAGAACCGCATGAGCAGCTTCACCATCGTGGTCTTCCCCGCTCCGGTAGGGCCGACGATGGCGACCTTCTTTCCCGGAAGCACCTCCGCAGAGAAGTCATTCACAATGACCCTTTCGGGGTTGTAACCGAAGTGCACATGGTCAAACGCGACGCTCCCGATCACATTCTGTACCCTCGCCGGATGCTCTGTCTCCGGAATCTCTTCCTCCTCATCGAGGAACTCAAAGACCCGCTCCGCAGCCGCCGCGGTCATCTGGAAGATATTTGAGATGTTAGCCACCTGGGAAATCGGCTGGGTGAACTGTCTCATATACTGGATGAACGCCTGGATGTTTCCGATTGTAATGCTGCCGTTTGCCGCCAGGAACGCGCCGAGCACGCAGACGACCACATAGCCGATGTTGGAGATAAAGTTCATCACCGGCTGCATCATGCCGGAGAGAAATTGCGACTTCCACGCCGATTTATAGAGCATTTCGTTACTCTTATCGAACGCCTCAACTGAGGCCTTTTCTCCGCTGAACGCCTTGACCACCACATGACTGCCGTACATCTCCTCGATATGTCCGTTGACATGTCCGAGATATTCCTGCTGGGCGAGGAAGTGCGGCTGAGACTTTTTAATCACCGCTGTGATAAAGAGCAGCGACACCGGGATCACCAGCAGCGCCACAAGCGACATCCACCCGCTGATCGAGAACATCATAATGAGAATTCCGAGGATGGTCGCCACCGAGGTGATCACCTGGGTGATGCTCTGGTTGAGGTTCTGCGTCATCGCGTCGACGTCATTTGTGATGTGCGAGAGCACCTCTCCGTACGGCCGCGAATCAAAGTAGCGCAGCGGCAGCCGGTTGATCTTCGCCGCGATCTCCCGGCGGAGGTTGTAGGTCACTTTCATCGTGACGCCGGTCATCAAAAATCCCTGTAAATAGGAGAAGAGAGCGCTCACAACATAGAGTCCGACGAGCAGCAGCAGCGTGTTCCGGATGGATACAAAGTCGATGCCATCTCCCGTGCCCGTCAGAAGTCCCATCACTCCGGTGAACAGCTCGGTCGTCACATTTCCCAAAATCTTCGGCCCGAGAATCAGAATGACGGTGGACGCCACCGCAAAAATCATCACCAGAATAATCGGCACCTTATGTCGGGACAGATAGCGGATCAGCCGCTTGACCGTCCCTTTGAAATCCTTTGCTTTTTCGCCGGCTCCCATCCTCGGGCCGCCTCCATGGCCCCCCATCGGCCCTCTTCTCGGGCGGCGCGCACGCTGCTCACTCATGCCAATTCCTCCTTTGAAAGCTGAGACGACGCGATCTCATAGTAGGTCGGACAACTCGAGAGGAGCTCCCTGTGGGTGCCGATCCCGACAACCTTTCCCTCGTCGAGCACGACGATCTGATCCGCATCCAGGATGGTATTGATCCGCTGGGCGACGATCAGCACCGTTGCGTCCCCTGTCTCGTTCTTGAGCGCGCGCCGGAGCGCAGCGTCCGTCTTAAAATCCAGGGCAGAAAAGCTGTCGTCAAAAATGTAGATCTCCGGGCGGCGCACCAGCGCCCGTGCAATCGAAAGACGCTGCTTCTGCCCGCCGGAAACATTGCCTCCGCCCTGGGCAATCGGACTCTCAAGGCCCTCCTCTTTCTCAGCGATGATCTCCTCCGCCTGTGCGATGCGCACCGCGCGCATCAGCTCCTCCTCGGTCGCGTCCGGCTTTCCATAGCGCAGGTTGGAGGCGATGGTTCCCGAGAGGAGCACCCCCTTCTGCGGCACATAGCCGATCGACTTGCGCAGGCCCTCGAGATCACACTCGCGCACATCCACGCCGTCTACCTTGACCCGTCCTTTCGTCACATCATAAAACCGCGGAATGAGATTAATAAGCGTACTCTTGCCCGAACCGGTCGAGCCGATGAACGCGGTCGTCTTGCCGGGCTCCGCGCGGAAGCTGATCTCATGCAGCACATCCTCCTCCGCATTGGCATATCGGAAGGATACATTTTCAAACTCCACAACGCCGCGCTTCTCCGGGCAGAACGGCTTCGGCTGTGCCGGAGAGACTACATCCGGCTCGGTCGCCAGCACCTCGGCGATTCGCTCCGCTGAGACCGAGGCGCGCGGCACCATGATAAACATCATCGAGATCATCAAAAAGCTCATAATGATCTGCATCGCATACTGGATAAAGGCCATAATATCGCCGACCTGCATCGTCGCGTTCTGGATCTGGTCCGCCCCCACCCAGACGATGAGCAATGTGGTGAGATTCATGATGAGCATCATCGCCGGCATCATAAACACCATCACCCGGTTGACAAAGAGACTGGTGCCGGTGAGATCACGGTTTGCCTTGTCAAACCGCTTCTCCTCAAACTCCTGGTTGCCAAACGCGCGCACCACCATGATTCCCGTCAGGTTTTCGCGAGAGACGAGGTTCAGACGGTCAATGAGCTTCTGCATCAGTTTAAACTTCGGCATCGCGATCTTAAAGATCACTCCGATCAGCACAAAAAGCACCGCGCAGGAGAGCCCAATAATCCAGGTCATCTGTCCGCCCTTCCCGACCACCATTACGATGCCGCCAACCGCCATGATCGGCGCATAGAACAGAATACGCACCCCGAGCACCAGCAGCATCTGCGTCTGGGTAATGTCGTTTGTCGTCCGCGTGATGAGCGAAGAGGTGGAATACCGGTCGAACTCCCCATTTCCAAACTCTTCTACCTTACGGAATACGTCCCGGCGCAGGTCGCGGGCAAAACCGGCGGCCGAACGCGATGCGCAGAACCCAACTGCAATCGCCGCAAACACGCCGAGCAGCGTGATGAGCAGCATCAGAAGTCCCGTGCGCAAGATATAGCTCATCCGCAGCACATCCATATCCACCTGGAGCTCGCTGTAATAGCCCTGCACAAAGGCGATCCCCGTCTGTGACCACAGCATCTCGTCGGCTGAGGCCGCCCCTTCTCTCGCGCTAACAAACGCCTGATCAGGCAGCGCCTGCAGCAGCGGCGCTGCCTGATACATCATCTGTGCATCTACACCGGTCTCCCCTGCGTTCGCACTCGCTTCTTCCGGCAGCTGCGCCGCAAACTCATCCCCGCGCAACAGATTGACACAGGAGAGCGCCGCTCTTCCAAAGATCTCCTCAAGGCGTTCATCCTCTCCCGTGCGCAGATAGACTGCCGTCTCCGCCGCGCCCGGATAGCGGTCGGTGAGCTCGCTGTCCCCTGCCTCGTGCCGGGTGTAGTTGTCAGCCACAATTTCGCGCTCTTCCTCATCCATGAAAGTAGAGATAAAAGCGAGCGCCTGCTCGCTGAGCGCATCCGGAGCGGAACTCTCAATGCCGCTCTGCTGGATTCCGACATTTACGATGTTGCTCATGTAGTTCGGCAGGTTCAAGTCGCACATCGCCTGTACAAACAGCATGACCACCGCAAAAATCAGAAAGCCCACAAACGGCTTTAAGTACTTTGCTAGTTTTGTCATCTTTTCACCCGTTTCTTCTTTCAATCGGTAATAGGATATTTTTTCATTATAGTCTCTCTTAAAATTCTTATCAATAGTACAGCCATAGTGTTAAAAATTTATTAAAAAAGCGCGGGAGAAATTCTCCCGCGCCCTGACGTAGATATAAATTTACTTCTTGAAGAAATCGGTAATCTGCTTATCGCCGTACTTCACGCGCCAATCAAAATCAAAGTCCTCGATCGACTTGTCGGTAAACGGATGGAAGATCAGCTTCTGGCAGAGATCAGCATTTACCGTCACCGCATGCGTTCCCACAGATGCGACATTGTAAACCTGCTGCACATTCTTGAAGCTCGCAGCCAGCACCTCGGTGTCATAGCAGTAGTTCTCCAGAATGTTCACAATCTCTCCGACGACAGAGGCGCCGTCCGAAGTGATATTGTCCAGCCGGTCGACATAGGGAGCGACAAAATCCGCGCCCAGCTTTGCTGCGAGCAGCGCCTGCATCGGGGTGAAGATCGCGGTTACCGTGACGTTCAGGCCCTCCGCCTTACACTTCTCAATCGCCGCAAGTCCCTGCATGGTCATCGGAATTTTGATATAGAAATTAGAGCCGATATACTCGGTCAGCGTCTTTGCCTGCTCAAACATGCCGTGACTGTCGTAGGCGGTGGTCTGCGCATGGATCATCTTGCCGTTCATCAGCTTTTTGAGCTCATCGATCGTCGCCTTGGGGTCGTCACTCTCTTTGCTGAGAATGGTCGGGTTGGTCGTTACGCCGTCGATCGGCATAAACGGCATCAGCTGTGCGATTCTTCCAACATCTGCAGTATCCAATAAAAGTTTCATTCCGCTAGCTCTCTTTTCCTTTTCATTTTTTCTTTATTCAATATACCACATTCGCTCCGGGTGATTCAATGGTGAAATACCCTAAAAAAAGAGATTGACAGCCTTTGGGGTTAGTGCTAGTATAATATCAATATTATTGTGTCAATCAGCAGAACAGGGGTCCTCTCCTGTTGTCAGTGAGAAAAGGCAAAGTGATGCTCTGTCTCTGTCCCAAGAGGCGGAGTTTTTTTTCATGCTTGTCCGAAAATACGAGAAGTAGGAGGCTGCATCAAATGAACGAAGTGACGGCAATCGCGGGACGGCTCAAGGCGCTCCGCCTGATTATGGGGCTCTCTGAGGAGGAGATGGCGCGCACGGCCGGCGTCTCCCCCACAGAATATCGCGAATACGAGGCGGGAAAGTGCGATTTCGGCTTCACCTTTCTCTTCCGCTGCGCCCGACGGCTTGGCGTAGATATCACCGAAATTGTCACCGGCGAACAGCCCACGCTCTCCTTTTATCATGTGGTGCGCGGCGGCGAGGGAATGCCGATCAAGCGGCGGGAGGAATTCGATTACCGTCACATCTCCTACCTCTTAAAAGAGCGGCTCGCGGAGCCTTTTGTCGTCCGCGCCAAGTGGAGCGAAGAGGCCTCACAGGAGCCGATCCATCTCTCCGCCCATGAGGGCCAGGAGATTGACTATGTGCTCAAAGGTACGTTGCGCGTACAGCTTGAGGAGCACATTGAGGTGCTTCATCCCGGGGACTGCGTGATGTACGACTCCAGCCA
>CAJFTX010000061.1 GCA_904420075.1 uncultured Clostridia bacterium
GACATAGGTGAGATACCGCCAGGAGAGCACCTCGCCGCCGGTCTCGATCTCACCCGCCGCTCTGAGCGCCGCCTCGTCAACCCCCGCCCTTTGCATCTGTGCCAAAATGAGCGGCTCCAGATCGGGCACCGGGGAGGAGAAAAGCGCCCGCGACAGGCGCTCTTCACCGAAGGCGAGCAGAGCGAAAAAAACTCCGAGGCTGACCGCCCGCAGCCGGATCTCCGGCCACCGGCTCCGGGCATAGCGCAGGAGCTGCCGCAGCTCCGGTACCACCTGCCACGGAACCAGGCGCTCCGGCCCCTCCCGGCGCGCGCCGTGTTCCGGCAGATCGATTGCCAGCACCGCCTCGCCTCTCGGGCGGACCAGCGCGGCGAAGCGCTCCGCCTCCTCCTTCTGCCCGTACCGCCCGTGGAGATAGAGCCAGACGCAGCGCTCCGACGCCCCGTAGAGCACCGCGGGGACGCCGGACGGCAGAGAGAAAAATTCCGCTTTCATTCCATCTCCTCCTCGAGCAGCCCGCGCAGCGCCCGGATGAACGCTTCGTCCTGTCTTGCCTCGCGCCGTCCGGGCCCCCGGAGCCGCCCGCCCGCCGCGCGGATTTTTCTGGCGGTGTGCCGGGCGAGCAGCAGCGCGTCGATGTTGTCGCCGGTGTAACGCAGCCCGTCCTGGTTCAGCGCCCGCGCCCGCCGCGCGAGGCAGAGCGCCGCGAGCCCGTAGTCCTGGGTGACGGCGATATCCCCCGGACGCAGCAGATTCACAAGCGCGAAGTCCACGCTGTCCGCCCCCTTGGAGCAGGTGAGCGTCTGCGCCCCCTCCCTCTCAATCCGGTGGGAGGTATCGCAAAGGATCAGACACGGGACTCCGTACTCCCGGGCGAGCGCCACCGCGGCGTCCACCACCGGGCAGCCGTCCGCGTCGATCAGAATGCGCATCATTCCACCTCCGAAAAACTGGTCCGGTAGAGCGGGATCACGTTGATGACCGGCTCCTCGTAGGGATGGACCCGCTTTACCGCCTCCACCGTCCGGTCGACCTCCGCCGTACGGCAGGTGACCTCCACCTTCAGCTCCGGCTCGGAGCAGAGCTCCCCCTCTCTTCCGAGATAGGGATCGCTCCCCGGGAGCGGCCGCCAGCAGCCCGTCACCCGACTGTAGGAGAGGCAGCAGTCGTAGGCGCCGATGTGTCCGGCGTCCGACTCCATGAGCGCCCGCTGCACCGCAGCGAGGTGGCTCTCCGGCAGAAAGATCTCGAGTTTACAGAATAGAAAGCGCTCCATCACTCCTCCTCCATCTCGTCGAGCAGATCCATGAGCTCGTCCACCTGGTCCTCAAGCTGTTCGTGCCGCTCGCCCCAGCGCTCGTGCTCCTCGCTCATCAGCTCTGCGGGTTCCAGCGCGTCGAGCCGCGCGAGCTGTTCCCGAACCGCCCGGAGCCGGTTTTGAAGCTGCTCGCGGCTCGCGGGCAGCTCTGCGGGGCGGCTAAATTGATCGGCCATGGTATGTCCTCCTTTTTCAGATACTTGTCCTATTCTACCACAAAAGAGAGGGAAGATGCTATGTACCGCCGCACAGAGCGGCGGTCCGAGATTTTTCTGTTACAGTGTGAGCACCGACTCGCAGCAGCGGAAGTCCGTGTCAATGTTGTGGGCGATGAACCGCACTTTGAAATTGCGCGGATTACACATGACCTGAGTGCTGCCGCCGGAGACGTCCAGACTCTCCGGCACCACAAATTTGATACATTTGACCAGCACATCGCGACAGGTGGGGAAGTTGTGCGCAGGAATGGTGATCGCCTTCATGCCGCGCTGATACTCCATGCCGGATTCATCCACCTCGGAGAGAAGGACGGCCAGAGCAACCCGTTTCCCGGGACAGACGTTTTTCACCGTTACATCCATCTGGATAATACGGCCCAGCGACTCGAGATAGGTGTCGCCCAGATCTACAACGACAGAGTCGGAGCAGCCGTCCACAGTCAGATCCGCCGGTACGGGACAGGACTCCGGATTAACTACAACGTCGCATTCGACAGACACTGTAGGTTCTGGAAATACGACGAGATTACCCTCCGCGTCGGTATATTCAATTGACTCATTCACCAGTTTGGTACCCGGATTCTGCCCGACGTGCCGCACGAAAAATTCCAGAGTGGCGCTCTCAGGGGAGGTGACACCCAGCTGTGCGATATTCCACCGCAGAGAGGTAGAGTCCAGCATGGTGGCGGTTCCCACAGAGGGATTTAGAATGCTGGTGATCACAAAGTCGGAGGTGACCTTCTCGTTGATCACAATATTGGTGGCGCCGGTTTTGGAGATATTGGCGGCGAGCTCTGCGAAGAGCTCCTCGAGCTCCGCGGCGTCGGGGGTGACGGCTACATGGGAGGCGCTGGGATCGGTGGCCCATTCGTCGAGCGTGTTGACATCCACGCCGTCAGAGCCCACGAGCCCGATGCAGTAGATAATGACTCCCTGTGCACGGGCCGCGGCGGCCACCGGTGCCGGGGGAGCGCCCGTTGTTGTGTTACCGTCGGTGAACATGACGATCACCTTTGCATTCGCGGAGCTCGGATCGAACAACTCAACCGCTTTGGTGAAGGCGTCGGCATGGTTGGTATTGCCGCCTGCGGTCAGAGCGTCCACTGCATTTTTCAGAGTGTCCACTGAGGTGATCATCTGGGTGTTTTGGACTGCGGTGTCGGCAAAACTGACGATACCGATATGGCTGCCGGAGCCGATCTCCCCGGCGGCGGTACCGCCGGTAGCCTCCGCGATGATGTCGATGAATGTTTTAGCGCCCGTTTTCATACTGGCGAGCGGCGCGCCCGTCATACTGCCGGAACGATCCAGTACCAGGGCGATATCGGTGGGATTTGTGATAATATCCGGGGCGGCGGTGAGTGCGAGGGTGACCCGAAGAGAACCGTCGCAGTCCATCCGGTCCGCGCTGAGAACCTTATTGGAATTTGTAATACCCATTGTATTACCTCCTTCTAGGGCGATTGCCCTTGTATAGTCTATGTGCCGCGGCTGAGAGGTGACTTTAAGAGAGAGAGGCGGATATCGCTGGAATAGGAGTTCTATAGATTTAGAGAGAAATTTTTTGACCGGATCTGTGGACGGAGCGGAAGAAAGCAATTGCACAGCAATTTTTTGAATCTGTTTCCGGAAAGGAGGTACATCCCCTTCGAGCAGAGCGTTCAACAGGATTGTGGTGTAAAAAGTGTGAAAACCCCCAGTTTATTTTGATTGATTGGACCTTAAAAAAGGGAGACGACACGTTTTCACGTGTATCTCCCTTCTCTATAAGCTATAAGTGAAAATAGAATTTTTAGAAACGTCCGCCGTTAAACCCTGCTATAGATCACTCCTTGAAAAAAATAAATACTCTTTTTTTCAAAGTGAGATCTATCTTTCTTATACAGCCGTCCACTTCTGCCGATAAAAATCCTGTGTAACGGTAGCTTTTCTTCGTATATTTACTGATTACCTCCTGGTGTTTATCAGTGCAGAGAAATAAAATACCTTTCGCAGTATCATTGATTTACCGATAAATCGAATTTTTTCTTGGAATAAAAAATGGACGGCGGTTACAGGAGTGACACCTAGGGCGATCTTTTGTACCTCGTGTTCCAGCGGCTTTAATTTTCGGAGTAACGGCAGTAACTCATCTGTCGCCTGAGCATAACAGTTCTCCCTTTTTCTACCGGATTTTAATAAAGATAGCAGATGTTACCGCATGAGTAATGGAATTACAGCCTCAGCCCCCGGCACCGGTCGAAACAGGCGAAGATCTCCTGCCGTCTCGGCCGCGCGAGAAAGGGGATGTTCGTGCGGCTCTCACAGAGCGCCGCGAGGCCCTGCCGTTCGATCAGCGCTTCCAGCTCGTCGACGATCTCCCGGAGCGTCCGCCTGCCGTCCAGAAGGTGCCGCTGCGCATAGAGTACGCAGTGACCGAGCGCAGCGGTCTGCTCGCCGTCGGTGAGCTGCTCAAGGTAGCGCAGGTCGATGGTCTCGCGGTTCAGTGAGACTCCATCCCGCCCGAGGGACTTGAGCTTCACCCGCTCGCCGCTGCGATACTCCGGCGAGGCCTTCGGCCGCCGGTCAAAGGCCGACAACTTCGCGGGGGTGAGCGGCGCCTCACGCAGAGGGAAGGCCTCCGCCTCCCGCTTTGCGAGCGCGGTGATCTCACGCGGCAGGTACCGGTCCATCTGGATGACATGGTCGGCGATGTGGAAATAGGCGCCGGAGCTCCCCGCCACGAGAACGGTGGAGATGCCGTGCAGGTCATAGAGCTCCCGGATCCGGTCAATGAAGGGGGTGATGGGCTCCATCTCCCGGTGGATGACCCGCTGCATCAGCTCGTCCCGGACCATGAAATTGGTGGCGCTGGTGTCCTCGTCGATGAGCAGCAGCGATGCTCCCGCCTCGATGCTCTCCACCACATTCGCCGCCTGGGAGGTGCTGCCGCTGGCGTCCTCGGTGGTAAAACGGACGGTGTCCTTCCCGTTTGGAAGGTCGCTAATAAACATCGAGATGTCCGTCTGACGAATGCTCCGGCCGTCCTCGGCGCGGATCTTCACGGCGGAGCTGTCGGTGACGACGTACTCCCGGCCGTCCCCGGCGATATGGGGATAGACCCCGAGCTCCAGCGCCTCGAGCAGGGTGGACTTGCCGTGGTAGCCGCCGCCCACGATCAGGGTGACCCCCTTTTTGATCCCCATGCCGGTGAGCTTCCCTTTGTGCGGAAGTTCGAGCGTCACCCGGAGCTCCGCCGGTGAACAGAAGGGAACGCCGCCCTTCATCGGTAGGGGGGAGACGCCGCTCGCCCGGGGGAGAATGCTCCCGTCCGCGACAAAGGCGCAGAGGCCGAGCTTAGGCAGCATCTCACGGATGTACTGCTGATCCTCCGCGAGATCGGCCACCGCCCGCAGCCGTTTTGCGTCCAGATTGCGGTAGAAAAGCGAGCTCTCCACGCACCGGGGCAGAAGCTCGAAGAGAATCTTCTCAAGCTCCCGGGCGTTGATGGTCCGCCCGTTTGCGGGGAACCCCACCTCGAGCCGGAGCAGAATGTCGCCGGTGTTCGGGTCCAGGCGGCAGGCGGTCCGCTCCAGCACCTCCTGACAGCAGCGGCTGATCGCGATCAGTCCGCTCTTGCCCGAGCCCCTGGCCCGGAAGGAGGCCCCGCCCGCCTGCGCGCCGAACCGGCGGACGAGCTCATCTTCGAGGGCGATCCGCCGGCAGGGGCTGCGGTACAGCTCCGGCGGGAAGGCCGCCTCCCGTCCGCCAATGTGGACGCTCAGCTTGGAGGGGGCGGCGAACGGGTCCCCCTGCACGTGGTCGATCGAGAGCACATAGCCCGGAAACTGGTAGGCGCCTTTGGTATCCTTATAGGCCGGATAGCCCCTCCGGTCAATCCGGGAGAGTAGATTTTTCAAATCGGTTGATGTCTGCATCGTTGTTCCTCCATTGTTCTGCGCGGGATTACTTTGACAATAGTCCATTTTTGAGGACTTGTCAAATACGGAAAAATCATGGGTGCGGATACTCTTTCAAAAGAGAGGCCGCAGTGAGCGGAACCATCCAAGAATACATTGCTTCAAGAGGCTTATCGGCTCGACATTCCTGCTTTGTGGAGGTATCATTTTTACGGGAGGGCACCCCGTCGCATCAAAAAAAGCCAACCAGTGGATACAACGGACAGAGTAAAAACCGTATAAATAGAGTGAAAGCGGCTTTCGAAAATAGGATGGAAGGAGGGGATAGTTTGGAGGATAGAATACTCATCGATCTGTATTGGGCAAGAGATGAAAAAGCCATACAGGAGACTTCCACAAAATACGGGAGGCTGTGTTTTTATATTGCCAATAATATCCTTAGAAATACCGAGGACTGCGAAGAATGTGTAAATGATACCTACTTTGCCGCCTGGAACGCAATCCCGGACAAACGTCCAGATAAATTGTCTGTATTTCTCAGCCGAATTACAAGAAATCTGGCGCTGAAAAAATATGAGTACCGTTCAGCGATCAAACGAAATCCGTCCGCAACCGTTTCGTTTGATGAGTTGGAAGACTGTGTGTCCGGCAGATACAACGTCGAGTCCGAGGTGGAGAATCAGCACATTGAGAGCGCCATTAACGAGTTTCTTTGGGGACAGGGAGTTGAAAAACGAAACATTTTTATTCGGCGCTACTGGTACTTTGATTCGATTGAGACGATTTGCAGCTACACAGGTTTTAGCCAGAGCAAAGTAAAATCTATTCTGTACGAAATGCGTCTGAAGTTACGAAAATACTTAGAGAGTGAGGGGATTGAAGTATGAAAAAAGAGCAGCTTTCAGAGCGGATTGGGAACATAGATGACAGACTGATTCAGCAGGCGGAGCATCTTCCAAACTATGCGCGTCGGCACCGTCAAAAAGGGATCAGACGGCTGTCTGCGATAGCTGCAGTTTTTGCGCTGATGGTATGTAGCTTTGGGATCGGCGCGTTCGCATTTGCAAAAGAAACCGTTGTGGAAGTTCCAGTTGAACAGGAGAAAATTGTCCTCGATGAGATTGGTCTGACGGTTATTTTGCCGGACGAATGGAAGGGAAAGTACGGCGTGGAAATGAATGCGGATGGGACGGGATGTGCGCTATACGTCAAGGATGTCCATGAGGGGAGTGGAGAGTGGGCAGGCGCAGGATATTTATTCTGGATTGGGAAAGCGTCTTCGGATCGGCCTCTGACTCCGGAGGAGCTGTATGAATGGTCCGCAGCTCCCTGTATCTATCTTTTCTCCACCGCGGAGGATACGTATATTCTGGAGAAGCATAGCGACATCCAGTACAATCCCAATAATCCGGAGGAGAAAGAACTCTATCTGTCTATGAGTCGGCAGATTCAGGAGATTTCATTTCAGATCGACAACCCCGCCGTTATTGGGGAATAGAGTTGCTGAGATAAGACGGGGAGGAAGCGCTGGTTTCAGCGCTTCCTCCCCGTCCCATTGGATTATGTGAAACAGCAGATCTGGTTGGCAAGTTCAGAGGAAAATGTTGCAACAGATTGCCAATAGCAATATGATTTCGCAGACTCTCAGCCGTAGCCAGATGGCCTGATTTGAGAAATTCTCTGAAAATTAGTTATTTGTTCATTTTTGATGCCTATCTTTTCCTCAAGAGCTTGGGTAGAATGATCGACCATACAGAGGAGGCGGAAGTCCGTTATGATCGATTATCGTGAAGCAAACGCGAAAGACTTCAATCGCATTGCTAAATTATCTGCGCAGTCATTTGAAAACTATCCGTATTTTGATTGTACCTTTCGACATGCATTCAAAGATGATGATTCCTACAGCGCCTATATGGAAAAGCTGCACCGCGTGAATATTAAGGCAAATGCCGCGCAGAACAAGTGCTTTGTGGGAACCAAAGACGGGAAAATCGTTTCCGCGGCGCTGCTACAGGATCCGACGACAAAAAAGGCCACAGTTGAGGATTATGTGAAAGCAGGGGGTCTGAGCCTGGTCTTTCCGGTGGGATTTTCCAAAATCTTGAATTTCTTTCATTTTTCTGAGGATGCACGTGCAGACTGTGACCAGAAACATCCGTCCGCGTGGTATCTCGAAGTCCTGGCTGTGGACGATTCCATGAAGGGCCGTGGACTGGGGAGCAGTATGTTGCAAGACTGCCTAATTCCTTACGTTCAAAATCAAGGTGGCCAAGAGCTTACGCTGATCACCAACACAGAAGGAAACCGCAAATTTTATGCAAAAAATGGATTCCGGGAGTTTTCCGAGCGTACACTGGAACAAAACGGTCAAAAGATCGGAAATTGGAGTTTCTGTCTGAAGGTTCAGGGATAACTATCGTCAGATATGGCGCAGGTTCTCCGCGCAGGCAATAGAGGGAATACGGCCGGCTCCTGTTTAGAGGTTCTCCGGGGGCCAAATACCCGATTTATCCGGCATTGCGATTGTCCACAGGGCAATAAAAATGAGCCCCACACGCGACTTGTGTGTCGGGGCTCTCGATTGGTCCGAGTGACAGGATTCGAACCTGCGGCATCGTGGTCCCAAACCACGCGCGCTACCAACTGCGCTACACCCGGGTTTCTCTATTCTATGTGGAAAAAAGCGTATTTATTATATCGGATTTTAAAATCTGCGTCAAGGGAGAGCCGTACGGCGGATACGGCACGGGACCTCTCTCCTTGACATCCCACCTGGTTTGTAGCATAATTTAAAAGGATATTTGTGCTTTGGAGGAAGAGATGAAGAATACCGAGAAAACGATGGATCAAATCGTCAGCCTCTGCAAGGGGAGAGGCTTTGTGTACAGTGGCAGTGAGATCTACGGCGGGCTCTCCAACACCTGGGACTACGGTCCGCTCGGCGTGGAGCTCAAAAACAATGTCAAGCGCGCCTGGTGGAAGAAGTTTATCCAGGAGAGCCGGTACAACGTCGGCATCGACGCGGCGCTGCTGATGAACCCGAAGGTCTGGGTGGCGTCCGGCCATGTCGGCGGCTTCTCTGATCCGCTGATGGACTGTAAGGACTGCAAAACCCGTCACCGCGCGGACAAGCTGATCGAGGACACCGGGGTGAACCCCGCGGGCTGGTCCAACCAGCAGATGTCGGACTATATCAGAGAGCACGGGATCGCCTGCCCGGACTGCGGCGGCACTAACTTCACCGACATCCGCCAGTTCAACCTGATGTTCAAGACCTTCCAGGGGGTCACTGAGGACGCGAAAAACGAGATCTATCTCCGCCCGGAGACGGCGCAGGGCATCTTTGTCAACTTCAAGAATGTGGCCCGCACCACGAGAAAGAAGATCCCTTTCGGCATCGGCCAGATCGGTAAGTCCTTCCGCAACGAGATCACCCCCGGCAACTTCACCTTCCGCACCCGCGAGTTCGAGCAGATGGAGCTGGAGTTCTTCTGCAAGCCGGGCACCGACCTCGAGTGGTTCGCCTACTGGAAGAGCTTCTGCGAGAAGTGGCTGCTCGACCTCGGCATCCGGCGCGAGCACCTCCGCCTGCGCGACCACGAGAAGGAGGAGCTCTCGCACTACTCTAACGCGACGACCGACTTTGAGTTTCTCTTCCCGTTCGGCTGGGGCGAGCTCTGGGGCATCGCCGACCGGACCGACTTCGATCTCAAGGCGCACCAGACCCACTCGGGCGAGTCGATGGAGTACTTCGACCCCGAGACCAACGAGAAGTATGTGCCCTACTGCATCGAGCCGTCGCTCGGCGCGGACCGCGTGACGCTCGCGTTTTTGGTCGACGCGTACGACGAGCAGGTGGTGGACGAGGCGAAGGGGGACACCCGGGTTGTCATGCACTTCCACCCGGCGCTCGCGCCCTTTAAGGCGGCGGTGCTGCCGCTCTCCAAGAAGCTCTCGGAGCAGGCGGGCGAGGTGTACGACCGGCTCGCGAAGAAGTTCATGGTCGACTTCGACGACGCGGGCTCGATCGGCAAGCGCTACCGCCGTCAGGATGAGATCGGCACCCCGGTCTGCATCACCTACGACTTTGAGAGCGAGAACGACGGCGCGGTCACCATCCGCGACCGCGACACGATGGAGCAGGTCCGGGTCCCGATCGAGGAGCTCGAGAGCCGGCTTGAGGAACTGATCAGATTCTAATAAAAGGCGACGCCTGTAAAAAAGAGAGAATCGAGGGGCGTTCCCCTGTCTCTCCTCAAAGAAAAGAACTCCCCGGAGCAAATGCTCCGGGGAGTTCTTGCGCTGTTTTGCGCGGGAGGCCCGAATCTCTTTACAGATGCCGCCCGGGGACCGTTTTTCAACCGAGCACCACCCGGCAGTCCCCGCCCGCCAGGTTGAGAATCGGGAGCCCCCGCTTCGCCGCGTATTCGACGGTGTACTTCGTCCCGCCTGTGCTCCGGGTCAGATAGCAGACGCAGAGGTCGCTCCGCTCGACAAGCGCGCGATTGCGCCGCTGCATACAGCCCCGCGCGTACCGCTCCCCGACGTACTCCACCGCGTCCGCCTCCCGCTTGATCTGTTCATACCGCCGCACCTCCTCCGGCCGCCAGCGGGCCGCCTGGTCCCGGCAGGGGAGCACCAGCGTGAGCCGCAGCTCCGGGCGCTCCTCCCGGAGCATGAGCACCGCCTCCGCCGCGAGGGTGTCGAATCCGAGCGCGCCCCCGGCGCAGAATTCGCGGACACCCCCGTCCGCGAGCGCCCGCAGCGTCCGCACGAGCAGCTCCCAGAGGGGCCGCAGTTCCGCCTCTGGCAGCGCCCGGTGCCCGGTAAAACAGCAGACTTTGTCGCGCGTCACGGCTTATACTCCAGAATATCCTGGATTTCACAGTCAAGACAGCAACAGATGCGCGCGAGAAGATCCCCGTCGATCTTCTCCAGCGGGTGACTGACCCAGCGGTCAATCACCTCAAAGCGGGAGCCGACCGCCCGCGCAAGTCCATTGCGGGTCATGTGCTTTTCCTTTAAGAGGGCGTCGAGTTTGGTTTCGATCGAACCGTAATTTTTCATTTCATAGAGCGATTGTCCGTCCTTCAAAGAGCTTCACCTCGCCCCTATTTTACAGGGAATTTTGCCCTTTGAATATTCCGTTTTAAGGCGTTACTGTTTGCGAAGTGACGCTCTAAAAAGAGAGAAGGCGCGGCATCAGAGATGCTGCGCCTTCTGTTCTGCGAGGTTGGTGATGGAGAGTCCGCGCCGCTTTGCGTAGTCAACGGTGTATTTCGTCCCGCCGGAGTCCTGAGTCAGATAACAGACGCAGTGAGCGCTCCGGTCGACGAGCGCGCGGTTGCGCCGCTGCATACAGCCCGGCGCGTATCGCTCGCCGAGGTACTCCACCGCATCCGCCTCCCGTTTGATCCGCTCGTACCGCCGCACCTCCTCCGGCCGCCAGCGGGCCGCCTGGTCCCGGCAGGGGAGCAGCAGCAGCAGCGAGAGGTGCGAAAATTCTTCCCGCAGTGCGAGCACCGCCTCCGCCGCGAGGGTGTCGAAGCCGAGCGCGCCCCCCGCGCAAAAGCGGCAAAATCCGCGTGAGATCAGCCCGCGCAGCTCCGCCTCCAGCCGTCCCGCGAGCGTCCGGAGTCCCTCCGCCGGGAGACGGCGGTGCCCCGTAAAGCAGCAGGTGCTCTCCCGCGGGGGAGAAGCGATCCTCTCCAAGCCAATCCCTCCTAAATACTGACAAAAAACCCGTCGGACGTTTGATAAATTACAAAATATATTTTTTTTGTAACTCTATCTTATTCCGGTAACACTACTATATGATACTACTTTATACTACTATATGCGCAAAGTCAATAGTAAGGAGTGTTTTGTAGTATTGTTTTGGTGGGAGGTGGTTGTATTGAAGCCTTTGAAAAAGAAAGTGAGCATCACGCTGGATGAGGATATTATCGAGAAGGTCAAGATTCTCGCAGAGGACTGCGACCGCTCGTTTTCTCAGTATGTCAACCTGGTACTCAAGCGGTATCTGAGCGAGAAGCGCCCCCGGGAGAAGTCGCTCTAGCCGGGCGGAACGCGGACTGAAATAGGAGCATTGTCCGGGAACTGACGCAGACCGCAGTGCCGCTTCCCACACGGGAGACGCAGACTGAGATGGGAGTTGTCCGCCCATGGAATAGAGCCGTCGTCGGCCGCTTTCCGCACGGGAAGGCGCCGCTGAAATAGAAAGAGAAAAGGGAGCCCTCGCGGCCCCCTCTTTTTGTTGCCTATTTTTTCGCCTGCATCTTGAGAAAGGCGTTGATAAAGCCGTCGATATCGCCGTCCATCACCGCCTGGATGTTGCCCATCTCAAAGCCGGTGCGGTGGTCCTTCGCGAGGGTGTAGGGCATGAACACATAGGAGCGGATCTGGCTGCCCCAGGCGATGTCCTTCTGCTCGCCCTTGATGTCCTCGATCCGGTCGAGGTGCTCGCGCTCCTTGATTTCGACCAGCTTGGAGCGCAGCATCCGCATCGCGACCTCGCGGTTCTGATGCTGGCTGCGCTCATTCTGGCAGGCGACCACGATACCGGTCGGGATGTGGGTGATCCGGATGGCCGACTCGGTCTTGTTGACGTGCTGCCCGCCCGCGCCGGAGGAGCGATAGGTGTCCACCCGCAGGTCGGCGGGGTTGATGTCCACCTCCACGTTGTCGTCGATCTCGGGCATCACCTCGACCGAGGCGAAGCTGGTGTGCCGCCGCCCCGACGAGTCGAACGGGGAGACCCGCACCAGCCGGTGCACCCCCATCTCGCTCTTGAGATAGCCGAAGGCGTTTGTCCCCTCGACGAGGATGGTCGCGCTCTTGATGCCGGCCTCCTCCCCGTCGAGATAGTCGAGCACCTTCACCTTGAAGCCGTGCCGCTCCGCCCAGTGGGTGTACATCCGGTAGAGCATCTGCACCCAGTCCTGCGCCTCGGTGCCGCCCGCGCCCGCGTGGAAGGTCATGATGGCGTTCTGCCCGTCGTACTCGCCCGAGAGCAGGGTGAGCAGGGAGGTCTCCTCCATCTCCGCCGTGATCCCGTCGCACTCGGAGATGACCTCCGGCAGGAAGGAGGGGTCGTTCTCCTCCTCGGCCATCTCGATCAGCGCGAGCGCGTCGCCCACCCGGGCCTCGAGCTTATTGTAGTGTGCGATTTTGTCCGAGAGCTGCTTCATCCGCTTCTGCACCTTGCCGCTCTCCTCGATGTCGTCCCAGAAGCCGGGCTCCGCCGTCCGGCGCTCGAGCTCCGCGAGCTCCTCGGTCGCCGCCGCGATGTCCAGCGCGTCCTTGAGCTCCATAAGCTCCGGCTGGAGCCCCTCGAGTTTCAGGCGATACTCGTCATATTCGATCAAGAGAATTCCTCCTTCGATCTCTCCAGCATTACCGCAAGAGGTGCGTTTGCGCGCTCAGACAGGAGACAGAGCCTGACGGATGCGCCGCTTGCTGCCGTAGTTCAAGGCGGGAATTTTTGGAGAGAAAAATAGTCACCCGCAGTCCGGCGGGGAGAGAAAGCGCGCCGCGGCCGCGGCGCGCAGATGTTGTTTTGGGGTACGCTTTGGGATCGGATCGGCGCCGCCCGTCTCCTCGGGCTCCGGCAGTTCAGCCCGCCCCGGCATAGCCGGAACGCCGCCGCGGGGGCGTCCGCTCGCTTGCGGCGTTTGATCCCTGCCCGCCCCGGGAGGGCAGGATGTACCGGACCTACTTCGCGATCAGGCTGACGCCGTCCATCTCCTCGGGCTTCGGCAGTCCCATCAGCTCGAGCATGGTCGGCGCGATGTCGCAGAGGCGGCCGCCCTCGCGCAGCTTCACGTCCTCGCCCACCACAATGAAGGGCACCGGATTCGTCGTGTGCGCGGTGAAGGGGGAGCCGTCCGGCTCGGTCATCTGGTCGGCGTTGCCGTGGTCGGCGGTGACCAGGCTCACACCCCCCGCCTTTGAGACCGCGTCCAGCACCTTGCCGAGGCAATCATCCACCGTCTCGACCGCCTTCACCGCCGCCTCGAAGACGCCGGTGTGGCCGACCATGTCGCAGTTGGCGAAGTTTAAGATGATCGCGTCGTACTTGCCGCTCTCGATCCGCTCCACCACGTCCGCCGTCACCTCCGGCGCGCTCATCTCCGGCTGGAGGTCATAGGTCGCGACCTTGGGGGAGGGGATGAGGCTGCGGTCCTCGCCCTCGCTCACCGCCTCGACGCCGCCGTTGAAGAAGAAGGTGACGTGGGCGTACTTCTCGGTCTCCGCGATGCGCAGCTGCTTGAGTCCCTTCGAGGCGATGTACTCGCCGAAGGTGTTCTTGAGCGTCTGCGGCTTGAAGGCGACCTGCACATTCTCGAAAGTCGCGTCGTACTGGGTCATGCAGACGTAGTAGAGCGGGAAGAACCCCTTCTTCCGCTCAAAGCCCTCGAACGCCTCCTCGGTGAAGGTGCGGGTGATCTCGCGCGCCCGGTCGGGGCGGAAATTGAAGCAGATCACGCTGTCGTTTGCGGAGATCGCGCGGCCCTCCGGCAGCACCGTCGGCAGCACGAACTCGTCGGTCACGTCGTCCGCGTAGGAGGCGCGCACCGCCGCCACCGCGTCCTCGGCCTGACGGCCCTCGCGCAGCGCCATCGCGTTATAGGCCTGCTCCACCCGCTCCCAGCGGTTGTCGCGGTCCATCGCGTAGTACCGGCCCATCAGCGTCGCGATCTTGCCCGTGCCGATCTCCTTCATCTTCGCCTCGAGCTCCGCGACGAAGTCTGCGCCCGAGGTCGGCGGTACGTCCCGCCCGTCGAGGAAGCAGTGAACATAGACGTTTTTCAGCCCCCACTTCTTCGCCATCTCCAGAAGGGCGTAGAGGTGGCTGTTGTGGCTATGTACGCCGCCGTCCGACAGCAGCCCCATCAGGTGGAGCGCGCTGCCGTGCTTTAAGCAGTTGTCCATCGCGGCCTTGAGCGTCGGATTCTCAAAGAAGTCCCCGTCGGTGATCGACTTTGTGATCCGGGTCAGCTCCTGGTAGACCACCCGGCCCGCGCCGATGTTGGTGTGGCCGACCTCGCTGTTGCCCATCTGGCCGTCCGGCAGACCCACCGCCATGCCCGAGGCCTCGATCAGCGTGTGCGGACACTCCGCTTTCAGCCGGTCCATCACCGGGGTCTTGGCAAAGGCGATCGCGTTTTTGACGTCGGTGCGGGGGTTGTACCCGTACCCGTCGAGAATGATCAGTGTAATCGGACGTTTCATCTGACGCACCTCACTTCGCCGCGGCGATGATCGCGCCGAAGTCGGGCGCCTTGAGCGCCGCGCCGCCGATCAGCCCGCCGTCGACATTCTCCTTGCGGAGCAGCTCGTCGGCGTTGCCCGCGTTCATCGAGCCGCCGTACTGGATGGTGACCTCCTCCGCGACCTCCGCGCCGTAGAGCGAGGCGATGGTCGCGCGGATCACGCCGCAGACCTCGTCCGCCTGGTCGGCCGTCGCGGTCTTGCCGGTGCCGATCGCCCAGACCGGCTCGTAGGCGATGACCGTCTTCTTCGCGTCCTCGGCGGACACGCCGAAGAGGGCGAGCTTTACCTGTCTCGCCACGACCTCGTTTGTGATGCCGCACTCCCGCTCCCAGAGGAGCTCGCCCACGCAGACGATCGGGATGAGCCCGCCGGCGAGCGCCGCTTTCGTGCGCTTGTTGACCGTCTCGTCGGTCTCGCCGAAGTACTGCCGGCGCTCCGAGTGGCCGATGATCACATACTCGACGCCGACCGCCTTCAGCATGTCGACCGAGAGCTCGCCGGTGAAGGCGCCGCTCTTCTCAAAGTGCACGTTCTGCGCGCCGAGCTTGATATTGCTCCCCGCGAGCGCCTCCTTCGCCGCCGGCAGACAGACGGCGGTGGGGCAGACCACGACCTCGCAGTTTGCGCCGGAGGCCACCGGACGGATCGCGTTAATCAGCGCGGTCGCCTCGTCCGGGGTCTTGTTCATCTTCCAGTTTCCTGCAATAATTGTCTTTCTCATCCTATTTCACTCCTCAATTCTCTCCGCGCCGCTCCGCGCGGCAGGTTCGAAAGCGCGGGCGGGGTATCCCCGCCCGCGGAAATTCTTATTTGTCGTTCAGCGCCATGATGCCGGGCAGCTCCTTGCCCTCGAGGAACTCGAGCGAAGCGCCGCCGCCGGTGGAGATGTGGGTCATCTTGTCGGCGTAGCCGAGCTGCTCGACCGCCGCCGCGGAGTCGCCGCCGCCGATGATCGAGATGGCGTCGCTCTCCGCGACCGCCTTCGCGACCGCCTTGGTGCCCACCGCGAACCGCGGGAACTCAAAGACGCCCATCGGGCCGTTCCAGACCACGGTGCCGGCATTCTTGATCGCCTCGCAGAAGAGGTCGACCGTCTTCGGGCCGATGTCGAGCCCCATCAGGTCGTCCGCGATGTTGTTCTCCTCGCAGACGGTGATCTCCGCATTCGCGTCAAACTCCTTGGCGCAGGCGGTGTCCACCGGGAGCAGCAGCTTCACGCCGGCCGCCTTGGCCTTCGCGAGGATGTCGCGCGCGAGGTCCACCTTGTCCTCCTCCACGCGGGAGATGCCGGTCTTGCCGCCCTGAGCCTTCGCGAAGGTGTAGGCCATCGCGCCGCCGATGATCAGCGTGTCGACCTTGCCGATCAGGTTCACGATGACGCCGATCTTGTCCGAGACCTTCGCGCCGCCGAGAATCGCGACGAACGGACGCTTCGGGTCCGCGAGCGCCTTGCCCATCACGTCAATCTCCTTCTGGATCAGGTAGCCGCACACGGCCGGGAGGTAGTCCGCGACGCCGGCGGTTGAGGCGTGCGCGCGGTGGGAGGTGCCGAACGCGTCGTTGACATACACCTCGGCGAGGCTCGCGAGCTCCTTGGCAAACGCCGGGTCGTTCTTCTCCTCCTCCTTGTGGAAGCGGACGTTCTCAATGAGCACCGCTTTGCCGCTCTCGCAGGAGGCGGCCAGCTCCTTCGCCGACGGGCCGATCACGTCCTTCGCGAGCTTCACCTCAAAGCCGAGCAGCTCGGAGAGACGCTTTGCCACCGGCGCGAGCGAATACTTCATGTTGAACTCGCCCTTCGGACGGCCCATATGGGAGCAGAGAATCACCTTTGCGCCCTTAGAGAGCAGGTACTTGATCGTCGGGAGCGACTCACGAATGCGCTTGTCGTCGGTGATCTCGCCCGCCTCGTTTAAGGGCACGTTGAAGTCGCAGCGGACCAGCACCCGCTTGTTCTGAACGTCGATGTCCTCAATCGTCTTTTTGTTTAACATAAAGCCACCTCATATCTCATTTCTATTTGGAAACTATTTATGCAGACTATATTCTATCGGAAATTGGCCCGTTTGGCAAGGGATATTCCGCACAAAATCGGGCCGCTCTCAGTCCGGCCGTCCGGTGAGAGCGCCCTCGGTCAAAAGCCCGGGATAGCCCCACTGACGCAGCGCCTCATAGACGACCACCGCGACGCTGTTGGAGAGGTTGAGGCTGCGCGCCTTTTCGATCATCGGCAGCCGCACGGCGGTGTCCATGTGCGCCTCGATGAACGGCTCCGGCAGGCCGCGCGTCTCCTTCCCGAAGACGAGATATCCCCCTCTTTCAAACCGGGCCTCACTGTGAATCTTTTTCGCCTTGGTGGAGGCGGGGTAGTAGACGCCGCCCTCCGTCCGCACGAGAAACTCCGCAAAGCTCTCATAGTAGGTGATGTCGAGAAGGTGCCAGTAGTCGAGTCCCGCGCGCTTCAGCTTTTTGTCGTCGATGGAAAACCCCATCGGTTTCACGAGATGGAGCGCCGCCCCTGTGGCGGCGCAGGTGCGGGCGATATTGCCGGTGTTCTGCGGGATCTCCGGCTCCACCAGTACAATGTTTAAGTCTTTCATCCGAGCCTCCGAATAATTCTTTGCAAAAAAACTATATTTATTGTGACAATAGTGCTATAATATAAAGAATATTGGAGAAATGCAAGCTATTGGGAGGAAACAATAGGTGGGAATTTTAAAGAAAATCTTCAAGAGTCACAGCGAGAAGGAGGTCCGGCGGCTGACCCCGATCCTGGATGCGATCGACGGACTGGAGGAGAAGTATAAGACGCTCTCCGACGCGGAGCTCAAGGCGAAAACCCAGCAGTTCCGGGACCGGCTCGCAACAGGGGAGACGCTCGACGAGCTGCTGCCCGAGGCGTTTGCCACCGTGCGTGAGGCCGCGGGCCGCGTGCTCGGTATGCGGCACTACCGGGTGCAGATGATCGGCGGCATCGTTCTGCACCAGGGGCGGATCGCCGAGATGAAAACCGGTGAGGGTAAAACGCTGGTCGCCACCCTGCCCGCCTACTTAAACGCGCTCACCGGCGAGGGAGTGCACATTGTCACCGTCAACGACTACCTCGCCAAGCGCGACAGCGAGTGGATGGGCAAGCTCTACCGCTTCCTGGGGCTCGAGGTGGGACTCGTGATCCACGGGGTGACCCCGCTGGAGCGCAAGCGCGCCTACGAGGCGGACATCACCTACGGCACCAACACTGAGTTCGGCTTTGACTACCTGCGGGACAACATGGTCATCTACAAGGAGCGGATGGTGCAGCGCGGCCACGCGTTCGCGATCGTCGACGAGGTGGACTCCATCCTGATCGACGAGGCGCGTACTCCGCTTATCATCTCGGGTATGGGCGACAAGTCGACCGACCTCTACGCCCGGGCGGACGCCTGCGTGCGCGGCCTGCGGCAGAACAAGCTGCTCGAGACCGACTCGAAGCTGGAGACGGACGAGTACGAGGGGGACTACCTCGTCGACGAGAAGGCGCGCACCGTGGTGCTCACATCGAGCGGCGTCGAGAAGGTGGAGCGGTTCTTCGGCATCGAGAATTTGAACGACCCGGAGAATCAGACCATCTCTCACCACGTCAACCAGGCGATGAAGGCGCACGGCCTGATGAAGCTGGACGTGGACTACGTCGTGAAGGACGGGGAGATCATCATCGTCGACGAGTTCACCGGACGATTGATGTTCGGCCGCCGGTACTCGGAGGGGCTACACCAGGCGATTGAGGCCAAGGAGAAGGTGGAGGTCCAGAACGAGAACAAGACGCTCGCGACCATCACCTTCCAGAACTACTTCCGCCTCTATAAGAAGCTCTCCGGTATGACCGGAACGGCGCTGACCGAGGAGCCGGAGTTCCGCGAGATTTACGGGCTGGACGTCATCGAGATTCCGACCAACCGTCCGCTCGCCCGGGTGGACCATCCGGACGTGATCTACCGCAGTGAGCCGGCCAAATTCCGCGCGGTCTGCGAGCAGATCAAGGAGGCCCACGCGAAGGGGCAGCCTGTGCTGGTCGGCACCATCTCGATCGAGAAGTCGGAGATTCTGTCCGCGATGCTCCGGAAGATGGGCGTGCAGCACGAGGTGCTAAACGCCAAGCAGCACGAGCGCGAGGCGCAGATCGTCGCCCAGGCGGGTAAGAAGGGCGCCGTTACCATCGCCACCAATATGGCGGGCCGCGGTACCGATATCATGCTCGGCGGAAACGCGGAGTACCTCGCCAAGGAGGAGATGAGAAAGCTCGGCTATGAGGACGAGCAGATCGCCTACGCGACCAGCTATTTTGAGACGGACGACGCCGAAATTCTGGAGGCGCGCGCCAAGTTCCAGGAGCTGGAGGCAAAATATAAGGACAAGATCAAGAAGGAGGCGGAGGAGGTCCGCGCGGCGGGCGGCCTTCTGATCCTCGGTACCGAGCGGCATGAGTCCCGCCGGATCGACAACCAGCTGCGCGGCCGTGCCGGCCGTCAGGGCGACCCGGGCGAGAGCCGGTTCTACCTCTCGATGGAGGACAATCTGCTGCGCCTCTTCGGCGGGGACAACATGACCCGCATTGTGGACGGCCTCAAGCTGCCGGAGGACGAGCCGATCGACGCGAAGATCATGTCGAGCTCGATCGAGGCGGCCCAGAAGCGGGTTGAGGGGCGCAACTTCGACACCAGAAAGCACGTCCTCCAGTACGACGACGTGATGAACAAGCAGCGCGAGGTCATCTACGGCGAGCGCCTGCGCGTGTTAAATGGGGAGAATCTGCGCGACTCGGTCGTGAAGATGATCGAGGAGTGCATCGCCGAAAAGGTCCAGCAGTACTGCGCGGGCGACGCGCCGGAGGACTGGAGTTTCGACGCGCTGCGCCGGGAGTTTCTGGGCCTGTTCCTCACCGAGAACGATCTGCGCTACGAGACGCGCGAGCAGCTCGAGGAGGTCACCCGCGAGTCGATCCAGAAGGAGATGGTGGCAAAGGCCATGGAGGCCTATGCCGCGAAGGAGCGGGAGTACGGCGAGATCATGCGCGAGCTCGAGCGGGTGGTCATGCTCCAGTGCGTCGACCGCCACTGGATGGATCACATCGACGACATGGATGAGCTGCGCCGCGGCATCGGCCTGCGGGCATACGGCCAGCGCGACCCGGTGGTCGAGTACAAATTCGAGAGCTACGACATGTTCGACAACATGATCAAGGCGATCCGGGAGGACACCGTCAAGATGATCTTCGCCGCGCGGGTGCGCACCGGCGAGGAGGTCAAGCGCACCGAGGTGGCAAAGCCCACGAGCGAGAGCGGCGGCACCGACGAGCCGGAGAAGAAGCAGCCGGTGAAACGGGATGCGACCAAGGTCGGCCGGAACGATCCCTGCCCCTGCGGCAGCGGCCTCAAATATAAGAAGTGCTGCGGAAAATAAACGGAAAAAGGGTGAAGTCTTTTGACTCCACCCTTTTTTGCTGAATTCCAAGTGCCCGTCAGGCGATCCGCGGAGCGCCGCCGAAAAGGGCCGGGCTCCGCAGCGTATGCCTCGCGGCAGGAAGCGCCGCACGGAGAGCTGCTGCCCGGGCGCAAACCGTATCCGCGCCCGGGCATCTGTATCTGCCCGCGCACTCCGGGCTGTATCCGTGCCCGGGCTTCTGTGTCTGCCCGCGCACTCCGGGCGGTGTCCGCGCCCGGATCTTTGCGTCGGCCCGCGCGCCGCGGGCGGTATCCGCGCCGGGGGCTCCGTATCTGTCCGCACACTCCGGGCGGTATCTGCGCCGGGGCCTCCCGCGCCTGTCCGCGACCCCCGGGCGGTGTCCGAACCGGGGCCTTTGCGCCTGTCCGCGCACCCCGAGCAGTGTCCGTGCCGGTCTGTACACTCCGGAATACCGCGCCTGTTTTCCGTCTGCCGTGTCCACATCCCGGCCGGAAGACGACTCTGCTCCTCTGCGGCATGCGCTGTAGAAAGACCGCCCGCCGCCGCGTGCCTTTCCGGTAGTTCCTCAGTGAAACCGTGTGCCGCTTTTTCCTTTTGGGAAATGTTTCCGGAACTAGGACGGCCGGCGGCCGTGGCGCAAGCTTTTGTCTCTCCGCGATCAACTCCGGCAGGAGCGAAGATTTCCCCTACCGCCGACGCGGGAGAGAAGCGCTCCCATCCCGGCTCGGATTTTGATTTGTAAGAGTTCCGGATCCGCCTATCCCAGAATACGGGCGAGATCGAGCGGAAACTCCCCCTTCGTGGAGAGATACCGGCGGCGCCCCTCCTTTTCGTCAAAAAGGAAGATCGAGCCGTCCTCGTAGATGATGTGCTCCGCAAGCTCCGTCTCCCCGGAGAAGAAGCGGAACCGGTAGTAGCTGCCCCCGGAGAGTGTGCCGAACCCGTCAAATCTGCTCGGACTGCGCCGGAATCGGAGGGCGTTCAGCTCGGAGATGAGCGTCTCGATCTTCCCACGGTCGGTGATCTCGACGCCGTCCTCCGTCTCCGCGGGGATGCCGGGCGGATGGATGACAACCCGCGTGACCTCCGCCGGGTCGACAGGGTCGAGCCGGGTGAAGGTCTGAGCGTACCAGACGCCCGCCGCGATGCCGAGGGCCAGAAGCAGCGCGAGCAGAGGGAAAATCAACCATTTTTTGGAGAAGTGCGGGTACCCCCCGGCTCATAAAAACCTCCTTCAGATCGAGAAACCTTCTATCCCCCGAAGATAGGAGATAAACTCCGCATCAGCGGCATAGATTACTTTTTCATCTGTTTCTATGATAAAGTTTTTAAAGTCTCTGTCAAAGTATATATCGCCGAAAACGATTCCTCCGGGCCCGCCGCTTGGGAATCCCCAAAACTTTGCGGATTTATAGTCGATGTCCGGGGGAGGCACGAGAACATCAGAAAAGAATTTGTATTCCTCGCAAGTGGAGTCCCCCTGTTTTTGGAGAAAAAGCGTGCCGTGTATCGACTGGAGGAGCGGATCAATGCGCTTATAGGTGAATGTCACATCGAAGGTGTCCCCGCTGCCGTCCTCGGCGGTGTTGCCGGTAAGCGTCACCGTGACGTCGCCGAGGGCAAAGATGCAGAGCCCGACGATAAGGAGAATGCAGACACAGACGAGAATACGTTTTTTCATAGCGCCCCTCCCGCTCCGGTATGGTAATTGCTTTTTCCAAGTGAAGAATAAAAAACACACAGATCATAGCTCTAGCCCGAGAGATACGACCTGTGTGCAATCCCAAAACGATCTGTATTTTCCGACCGATATTTTACGGCGATTGCACCTTCGGCAAGCCATATCCTCGCAGGAGAAAAACAAACGATTCTAAAATACACGATTCTTTTGACGATATTGTAATAAATGAGAGACGAAGTGTCAATGCGATAGCTGAGAACTGAGGAGCAGGCCGAGTCGAGGAGACGCAAAAAGGGCGGCCAAAACCGGCCGCCCTTTTTGAAAGGCCACGCTCACCCCGCGAAGACGCAGGAGAAGGTCGCGGCATAGCTGTAGGAGTCGTTGAAGAGGATGATCTCAATCGGCTGGGAGTAGTCCACCCCCGCGCCGCGCAGATAGAAGAGGTCGTCGAACAGCTCGGCCGTGTAGACCGCGCTGCCGCCAAAGGCGCTCTCCGCCCCGCTCTGCCGGGCGAGCGGAACCCAGTTGCAGAGGTCCTGCCCGTTCTGCGTCACCCGGAGATAGAGGGTGCCCTGCACGTCCGCGGGCACGGCGAGGCCCACCTGGAACACGCCGCCGGTGATAAAGTCGAGCGCCCGCTTCTGCACCGCCTTCTTCTGCTCCACCGAGAGGTTCTCGACGTCGTAGGCGTTCCCGGTGAGCCGGAGCGCGGCCATCTGGGTGGGGCTGAGCGGGAAGAGCTGTGCGCCGCCGTTCTCGCTCACCCCGTTTTGCAGGGCGTCCGTCAGAATGGCGGCGGCGCCGCCGTTTGCGAGCGTACAGATCTCATAGGCGTCCGCGCCGAAGTTCAGATAGGGGTAGGCACTCTCCCGCAGCGGCTGGCGGATGTCGCTCTTTTCCATCAGAAAAAGGCGGTAAAAGGTGAGAATCGACTCCTGCCGCGAGTAGTTCCCGCGCGGATCGAAATTGTTCTCATCCCGGCCGTTCATCATCCCGACCCCGCTGACATAGTCGACAAAGGGTCTCGCCCAGTCGGCGATCAGCGCCGCGTCTGAGAAGCTGCTGCCCTCGACCTCCTCGGGGGTGTTCATCACCGAGGCGCAGAGGGAGAGCATCTTTGCGGCCTCCTGCCGCTGGATGGAGGCCTCGGGGTCGAAGCCCCCCTCCTCGCGGCCGCCGACAATCCCCGCCGCTGCGCAGAGCGCCACATACTTGTCCGACGTATCGGGGAAGGGGGTCTTGTCGTAGCCGTTTGGAAAGAGGTAGTCCGCGAGGGAATCCTCGTTCCTGTTTGTATATTCGCAGAGTAATTTTACAACAAGTTTGCAAAACTCCGCCCGGGTGGTGGGTGCGTCATACTCATCGAGCAGCTCATAGGGGACGAGCTGGAGCTGCGCCGCCGCGGTCACCTCGGGCTCCGCCCAGGGGGCGGGGGTGGAGAGTGCGGCGGCCGGGAGCCCGAGGGCCCCGGTCAGTGTGACCGCCGACAGCGCGAGCGCGGCGAGCCGGGAGCGAAAGGTGTGCATCGTTTGGTCTCCTTTTCTCAGTAAAACGGGTGGACTTCTCTTCTCCCATCTTACTACACCCGGCGCTCGCTTTCAAGCCGGGGTTACTCCTCCGGCAGCGTAAGATCGAAGCGCAGCAGATTCTCGAGCCGCTCATAGGGGATAAAAAAGGTGGGCAGACCCATGCTGTAGGGGGCGATCGTGTACTGCTGGTAATAGAGCGAGAGCCCCTTCGGCCGCAGATAGAACTGGGCGGGGGAGAAGTGCTTTTTCACCCCGCGGCGATAGTTGTCGTAATAGAACGCTCCGCCCCTGCCGAGGCTCTGTTCGATCTGACGGGTGATCTCCGAGAGGAGCAGCTTTCGGTAGGGGACGCGCGGCCGGAAGAGGTCGCGCAGCCGGAGAAACCGTCCCTCGGGCAGATAGTAGGTGTCGGAGAACCGGGCGGTGCCCCCGTGCGCCCCGCCGGTGTACTCGTACTGGTCGTAGTAGATGGAGACAAGCCCTGCGTTGTAGGTCGCCTGAAAGGTCTGTCGCGCCTCAAAAAGGCGCGGCGCCGTGCCCATCCGCACCGACTGGACGTAACACTCCCGGGCCGCGGGCAGCATCTGCTTTTTGACAAACTTCAGGTAGCGCGCGGCGCCGCAGCTGTAGAAGCGGGAGAGCACCGCCGCATTTTTTTGAAATCCCTTGTAGGTGACCGCCGGATAGGAGACGCTGGCCTCCACGATGGGGATGCCCTCCTGCTCAAAGGTGGCCTCCTCACTGCGGGCCTCGATCTCTGTGACAATTTTTTGCAGCTCTTCCACCGCCAACACTCCCTTCTTTTCTATCAGTTTATAGAAAAGAGGAGAAGAGTGTTCCTTGTGAATTTTTTGTGATTTCCAAAATAGCCTTTTCTCGGGGGGTGAAAAATGATATAATAACGGGCAGAGTAAAAATAGGAGGAGAGCCAAAGTGGGGAAGATCATCTCAGTTGCAAACCAGAAGGGCGGCGTCGGCAAGACGACGACGGCCGTCAACCTGGCCGCCTGCCTCGGGGACGCGGGCAAGCGGGTGCTGCTGGTGGACATCGACCCGCAGGGCAACGCCTCCTCCGGCCTCGGGATCGGAAAGAAAGGGCTTTCCGGCAGCTCCTACGAGGTGCTGATCGGGAAGATGCAGCCGGACGACGCGATCCGCCCCTCCTCGGCGAGGAATGTGGATATCATGCCGTCGAACATCGCGCTTGCGGGAGCGGAACTCGAGCTCTGCGAGCTGCCGAACCGGGCGGGGAGGCTGCGCGAGGCGGTGAACCCCTTGCGCCACCGGTACGACTTCATTCTCATCGACTGTCCGCCCTCGCTCGGGATGCTCACCATCAACGCGTTTGCGGCGTCGGACAGCGTGCTGATCCCGATCCAGTGCGAGTTTTATGCGCTGGAGGGGTTGTCGCAGCTGGTGAACACCCTGCGCCAGGTGAAGCACACCTACAACCCGAAGCTCGAGATTGAGGGGGTGCTCTTCACGATGTACGACGGGCGGCTGATTCTCACCACCCAGGTGGCGGACGAGGTCAAGCGGTTCTTTCCCGGCAAGGTGTATAGGACGGCGATCCCGCGCAACGTCCGCCTCTCCGAGGCGCCGAGTCACGGCAAGGCGGTGATCTACTATGACGGGAGCTCCCGCGGAGCGGCGTTCTACCGCGCGTTTACCGAGGAGCTCTTAGAGGCGAACGGGGGGAAAAAGAGATGAGCAGCAAAAAAGGGCTTGGCAAGGGGTTGGACGCCCTGTTTGACGACAACGAGATGAATGTGGAGGCGGCGAGCGGCGTCAAGCAGATGAAGCTCTCGGAGATCGAGCCGAACGCGGCGCAGCCCCGCAAGGAGTTCGACGATGCGGCGCTTCTCTCGCTCTCGGAGTCGATCGCGGAATACGGCGTATTGCAGCCGCTGCTGGTGCGGCAGGTTCCGGGCGGGCGGTACCAGATCATCGCGGGCGAGCGGCGCTGGCGCGCCTCGCGGATGGCGGGGCTCTCGGAGGTGCCGGTGCTGGTGCTCGAAAAGAGCGAGAGCGAGACATTGGAGCTCGCGCTCGTGGAGAACTTACAGCGGGAGGACTTAAATCCGCTCGAGGAGAGCTACGGGTATCTCGCGCTGATCGAGGAGTTTCATCTGACCCAGGACGAAGTGGCGCGCAAGGTGGGACGCTCCCGGCCCGCAGTGGCGAACGCCCTGCGGCTTCTGTCACTGCCCGACGAAGTCAAGGAACTTTTAAAGAATGGGGAGCTCTCGACGGGGCACGCCAAAGCGATTCTCGCCTGCGGCGACGCGGAGCGGATGATAAAGCTCGCGCGGCTGGTCGCGGAGCGGGGCCTCTCGGTGCGGGAGACCGAGCGGCTTGCAAAAAAGGCGGAGGAAGCTCCGAAGCCGAAGCAGCTCGCGATCGACTATCTCGCCGATTTTGAGCGGCGGCTCTCCAGCCACTTCGGCCGCAAAGTTGGGATTCAGCAGAAGGGGAAACGGGGCAAGCTCACGATCGAGTACGCCGACGCCGACGATTTGGATGCGCTGCTGCGCGCCCTCGGATATGAAGACGAGGAGTAAGAGGTGAAATAAGATGAGCAAAGAGAATGAGAAGAATCAGACGCCGCAGCAGCCGGCGCCCGCAGTTCCGGACTGGGAGCTGCGCCGAGAGCCGGAGACCGAATCGTTTGAGCCGGCGGAGCCGCCCGAGGATACGGGGCGGGAGGAGCCTGAGACCGCGCGGAAGCGGCAGCTCAACACCCTGCAAAAATATCTGATTCTCTTTTTCATTGTGGCGCTCGCGCTTGTGATCGTCGCAGGGGTTTTTCAGCAGAAGCTGCGCAGCAGCTCAGAGAGCTACGAGTCGATCATCGCCGAGAAGGAGCACTCGATTTTGACCAATTCAAGTATGCTCTCCGATCTGCAGGAGAAGTACGACGCGCTTTTGAAGGAGCGGGACTCGCAGAAGGAGCTGATCGATTCGCTGCAGGCGGAGAACGACGCGAACCGGGCCGAAGCGGACACCCTGCGGATTCAATCCGCGGCGGAGGCGGCCCTCTTTACCGCGCAGGACGCATACAATCACGGGCGGTACAGCGCCTGCCGGGAAGCGCTCGCGGGGATCAACCCGGATGCGCTCTCGCCCCAGGCGAAGCTCGTTTACGACAATCTGCAGCGCAGAGTCGGCTGAGAATAAGGGAGGAGACAGAAAATGCTTGATATAAAACTGATTCGGACCAATCCGGAGCTCGTCAAAGAGGCGATGAGAAAGCGCAAAAAGGAGATCGACATCGACGCGCTGATCGCGCTTGACGCGAAGCGACGCGAGCTCATCTACACCGCCGAGCAGAAGAAGGCGGAGCAGAACCAGAAGAATAAGCTTGTGCCCCAGTACAAGAAGGAGGGCAGGGACGTCACCGCACTCTTTGCGGAGATGAAGGCGCTCGCCGCCGAGGTCAAGGAGGAACAGGCGGAGGTGTCGAAGCTGGACGAGGAGATCCGCGCGCTGCTGCTCTCGATCCCGAACATCCCCAACGAGCAGGTACCGGAGGGGGCGGACGACAGCGAGAACCTCGAGCTGCGCCGCTGCGGCGAGCCGAGGGAGTTCCCCTTTGAGCCGCAGGCCCACTGGGACATCGGGCGCGCGCTCGGCATCCTGGACCCGGACACCGCCGCCAAGGTCACCGGCGCCCGGTTTCACTTTCTGCGCGGCGCGGGCGCGAGACTGGAGCGCTCGGTCTACAACTTCTTTTTGAACTACCACACCGAGAAAAACGGGTACAGCGAGGTGTTCCCGCCCTATATGGTGAACCGCGACTCGATGACCGGCACAGGCCAGCTCCCCAAGTTTGAGGAGGACGCCTTTAAGGTCACGAATAACGACTATTTCCTCATCCCGACGGCGGAGGTGCCGGTCACCAATATGCACAGGGACGAGATTCTGGACGGCGGCAAGCTGCCGGTGAAATACTGCGCCTATTCCGCCTGCTTCCGGGCGGAGGCGGGCAGCGCGGGCAGAGACACCCGCGGGCTCATCCGTCAGCACCAGTTCAACAAGGTGGAGCTGGTAAAATTTGCCGACCCGGAGAAGAGCTACGAGGAGCTCGAGAGCCTGACCCGCGACGCGGAGAGCGTGCTCCAGGCGCTGGGACTGCCGTACCGGGTGGTGCGGCTCTGCACGGGGGACCTCGGCTTTTCTTCGGCGATGACCTACGACATCGAGGTCTGGATGCCCTCCTACGGGAGGTATGTGGAGATCAGCTCCTGCTCCAATTTCGAGGACTTCCAGGCGCGCCGGGCGAACATCCGCTTCCGCCGGACGCCGGACGCGAAGCCGGAGTTTGTGCACACCTTAAACGGCTCGGGCGTCGCTGTGGGGCGCACCGTCGCCGCGATTCTGGAGAACTACCAGAACGAGGACGGCACCGTCACAGTGCCGGAGGTGCTGCGGCCGTATATGGGCTGCGATCTGATTCGATAAAAACCGGAGCCGCGCGAAAAATAGAACATAGCTGAGCGGGGAGGAGAGAGCGGACCCCCGTGTTGGGACCTGCGAGAGAAGGGGCGCACAGCGTATGTCTGTCCCTTGTCCCCTCCCATCAAAAAAGAAATCCCCGGGGAACTGCCCCGGGGATTTCTTTTTTGTTTTTATGCAGATAGAGAGCTGCCGGGGTCTTTTGAGAGGTGGACGCGGTCTCTTTTTGTCGGATTTTTCTTATAAAAAAGATAGTTTGTCAGGTTTTCAGGGGATGGACGGCGACATATACTGGAAAGCGGAGGTGGTGAAGATGGAACAGCCACTGCTGGTCCAGTTTGAATATCTGCTGCGGCTCGTGGCGGCGGCACTCTGCGGGGTGCTGATCGGCTATGAGCGGGAGAGCCGGCTGAAGACGGCGGGCGTGCGCACCCATATGGTGGTCGCGCTCGCGGCGGCGCTGATGATGCTCGTCTCGAAATACGGATTTGAAGATCTGCTCGGCCGGGAGGGGATCGGGCTCGACCCGTCGCGTATCGCGGCCGGTGTGGTCACCGCCATCGGTTTTCTGGGGGCGGGGGTGATCTTCGTGCGCAAGCGGAATATCGTCGGCATCACGACGGCAGCCGGAATCTGGGCCACCGTCGGTGTGGGCACCGCGGTGGGCGCCGGACTGTATCTGATCGGCGGCGCGGCGACCGGGCTTCTTTTACTGCTCCAGTTTTTCTTTCACCGGAATTCCAGATTGACCCGGGAGCGCCCGGGGGGACAGATTACGCTGGAAGTGGCGGAGACGGCGGAACTCGGAGCGCTTTTGGAGACTCTCTTTGCGGACAGCGAGATTGAGATCACCGCTCTTCAGCTGAGACGCATCCCGGAGAGCAGTCTCTTTTTAAAGCTTACGGTGCGCTATCCGGAGCGGTATGAGCTGGCGGATGTGCTGCGGCTGCTGCACGACACTCCGTGTGTGCGCAGCGTCCGGCTGTGAGAGAGGTATGCTCTCTTCGGACGGCGTCCACAGGGGATACGGTGGATGGGCAAAAGAGAGCCGGTCTGCGGCGCAGTTGCGCAGAGGCCGTCCGGGTTCTCTGCACTTTGCCCCGCGCCCTTCAAGGGCAAGAATTCCCCGGAGCGGCCCGCTCCGGGGAATTCTTGCCCTTTTTCACATAGAGGTACTCCGCTTTTTTCTCTTGCGGGCGGCGCAGACATACTTTAAGGCGCCGCTTTGAGACGGACGGGGATGGGGGAGGACGCTTCCCGTACGGGTGGCCGGCGGGATGTGCCGCAGCTTTTAAAATACGCTCTCGATCACCTTGCCACAGCCCGCGGGGGAGTAGCGCCAGGAGCTGATATGCCCGCCGGTGATGAAGTAGTGCGGCGGGGAGGGAGAGAGCGGCCTGTCGAACACATCGACGATCACCAGCTTGATTTTCATCTTTTCGGGCAGAATGCTCTTGATATAGACCGAAGCGGCCTGCCCGTCCCGCACCCCCTCATGGCACTCGGCGAGCCCTGCGAGGTTCTCAGTGAGCTCCACAAAGACGCCGTAATCCTCCACGCCGCGCACCGTACCGGCGACGGTCATCCCCGGGGAGAAGAGCGCGGCGTTCTCCTCCCAGCTGCCGAGCAGCTCCCGGTGGGAGAGGGTGAGCCGGTGGCGGGCGAGATCAACCCCGCGCACCACCGCCTTGATCGCCTGGCCGACGTGAAACCGCTCTTTCGGGTGGCAGATGCGCGACACGGAGATCGCGTCGATCGGGAGCAGACTGACAAGGCCGCAGCCGACGTCCGCAAATGCGCCGAACTGTTCGAGATGGGTGATCCGCGCGTCGATCACGTCGCCGGGGGTGAGCGCTGCGAGATACCGGTCGGCCGCCTCGAGCTGGGCGGCTTTGCGGGAGAGCAGAATCCGATCCCCCAGCTCCAACACCTTGAAACAGACCGGTTTTCCCACCCGGGAGATGACCGCGATATTGCGCGCCTCGCCGAGCACCGCCTCCTCCCGGGGGATGAGGCCGCGCAGCCCGCCGAGATCGACGACGAGATTGTTATTTCGATCGCAGAGGAGGGCGCGCCCCTCGAGGATCCGGCCGCACTCCTGCGCGCGCCGCAGCCCCTCGGGGGTGAGCCATCTGCTGTTTTCTTTTGTGAGGAGGAGGGAGCCCTCCGGCTGATATGTATTCATTTTCGCTTCCATTCCGCCGCTGCGCATCCGGCTTTTTTTCGGGGTCTGTCGCTCTGCGCAGTCCTTTTCCGTTAAGACTATATGCTGCGGCGCGGCGCGATATGAAGGGTTAGGGCCGGGGATTGCTCCCCGGCCCCGGCGCTACAGTTGTTCCGCGCGGAAGTCGTATCCTCCGGCGTTGAAAATGATGCCCCGGATCTCTCCGGTGGCCTCCTCCGGCGCCCGCAGCAGCAGCGTCCCCTCGCGATCCGGCGTGTCGCGCCGGTGCGGGACGTCCGACTCGATCACACCGCCGAGCCCTGAGATGCCGCTGGTGGTCGCAAACGGTGCGACTGCGGCGGCGAACACCGGTCCGCCCGCGGTGTGGCCCCGCAGCGAGATGTCGGAGACGCCGGGCACAGCCGAGCTGATCCGGCGGGCGGCGAGATCCGCCGCGTCTACAGTTTGGAAGGTCGCCTGAATTCCAACCATTGTTTAAAACCCCTTTCAAAGCGTGCGCTCTGTCCTTTTCAGTTTTCCCCGGTGAAGGGGAGAAATCAGTGGAAATTTTTTTGCAAATGGGGTATAATGACCTCACGTAATTATGGGTGCGGGAGAGGTCCTCTTCGGGGGGCGGAACCGGCGCTTTCAGAAGACTGTTGAAATTCCGAGAACAGGTGAGAGGAGGGGGCTGTTTGGACGTCCGGGTTGGAGACCTGCTCGAGATGAAGAAGGCCCACCCCTGCGGCGAGCGGCGCTGGCTGGTGCTGCGGGCGGGGATGGATTTTAAGCTGCGCTGCCTCGGCTGTGGGCACGAGGTGATGCTCCCCCGCCACAGGTGCGAGAAGAATATCAAAAAAATAGTCAGAGAGGAATCAAAAGACGGTGCTTGAGAAACTGGAAGTAGCGGAGAAGAGATATGAGGAGATCGGCGAACGCCTGAGCGACGCCGAGGTGATCAGCGATCAGGAGCAGTTTAAAAAGCTGATGAAGGAGTATAAAAATCTGACGCCGATCGTGGAGAAATACCGGGAGTACCGCGCGCAGGAGCAGACGCTTGAGGAGGCGGCCTCGCTGCTGGCGGAGAATCCGGACCCCGAGCTCCGGGAGCTCTGTGAGATGGAGCAGAAGGAGGGCAAGGAGAAGCTCGCCGCTCTCGCGGAGGAGCTCAAGGTGCTGCTCATTCCGAAGGATGAGAACGACGATAAGAACGTGATCGTGGAGATCCGCGGCGGCGCGGGCGGGGACGAGGCGGCCCTCTTCGCGGCGGCGCTCTACCGGATGTACTCGATGTACGCCGAGCGGAAGGGGTTCAAGATCGAGCCGATCAGCTTAAACGAGACCGAGCTCGGCGGAATCAAGGAGATCTCCTTCTCGGTGACGGGGGAGGGGGCCTACTCCCGCTTCAAATATGAGAGCGGCGTCCACCGGGTGCAGCGGGTTCCCGAGACGGAGGCGTCCGGCCGGGTGCACACCTCGACGGTGACCGTCGCGGTGCTGCCGGAGGCGGAGGAGGTCGACGTGGAGATCAATCCCGCCGACCTGCAGATCGACACCTATCGCGCCAGCGGCGCGGGCGGGCAGCACGTCAACAAGACCGAGTCCGCCATCCGCATCACCCACCTGCCGACAGGGCTTGTGGTCGAGTGCCAGGATGAGCGCAGCCAGCACAAGAACCGTGACAAGGCGATGAAGGTGCTGCGCTCCCGCCTCTATGAGCAGGCCCAGCGGGAGCAGATGAGCGCGATCGCCTCCGAGCGGAAGAGCCAGGTGGGGACCGGCGACCGCAGCGAGCGAATCCGGACCTACAACTACCCGCAGGGACGGGTGTCCGATCACCGGATCGGACTCACCCTCTATAAATTGGAAGCGTTTTTGAATGGCGACCTCGACGAGATGATCGACGCGCTTGCCACCGCCGTTGAGAGCGAAAAATTGAAGCAGGGCGAGGCCGGCGAGCTGTAAAGTTTTTTACCTGTTCCACGTGGAACAGCGTTCTATTCCACCCCTTCTCCTCATAGAAAGAGGTGAGAGGGGGTGGAATTTTGAACGAGATCGTTGGAATTGTACTGCTCAGCGGCATCTCCGGGATGATAGCGCCGATGCTCGGGGCGGCCGTTTCGCTGCTGATCGGGCCGGAGCGGAGGCGGCTGATCAGCTTTATTATGGAGTTCTCCGCGGGACTGATGATCGGCATTGCGGCCTATGACCTGCTGCCGGAGGCGCTGCACGCGGGCTATCCGCCCGCGCTCTCGGGGCTCACGCTCGGCGCTGTTCTCGCGCTCTGCCTCAAGGGGGTGGTGGAGCGGCACGGAGAGGGCCGGACGCTGCTCTCCACCGGCGCGCTCCAGCTGATCGGCGTCTGCACCCACAATTTTTTTGAGGGGCTCGCGATCGGGTCGGGCTTTCTCCTGTCGCCGCAGCTCGGGCTCTCGCTGCTGCTTGTAATTGTGCTGCACGACCTGCCGGAGGGAGTGGGGCTGGGCGCGCCGCTCCGGGGTGCAAAGGTGCGGCCCTTTCGGATTTTGCTGCTCGCGGCGGCGACCGGTCTGCCGGTGCTGCTGGGGACGGCGGCGGGAGCGCTCGCGGGCGGGATCTCGCCGGAGCTCACCGGCTTCTGCCTCGCGCTCGCGGCCGGAGTGATGCTCTATATCTCCTTTTCGGACGTCATCCCCTCCTCGCGGCGGCTGGTCACAAGCAGGGGACAGGGCGCGCTCAACATCGCGGGGATGGCCGCGGGGCTGCTGCTCTCCAAAATTTGCATTTAGATCGAAGGAAGTCTATGAAAACAGAACTGTTACAACTGGGCGCCGGACAGGACGCCGCTATCTATCGCCGAGCAGGGGAGCTTCTCCGTGAGGGCTCCCTTGTTGTCATCCCGACCGAGACGGTCTACGGGCTCGCGGCCTCTATCGAGCGGGAGGGGGCGCTGCGCTCGATCTACGAGGTGAAGGGCCGCCCGTCGGACAACCCCCTCATCGTGCACATCGCGGAGCCGGGGATGGCGGCGCGGGTCGCAAGGGAGGTGCCGAAGGCCGCGGAGGCGCTGTTTAAGCGCTTCTGGCCGGGACCGCTGACGGTGGTGCTCCCGAAGCGGCCGGAGGTGTCGCCGATTGTCTCGGGCGGACTCGACACGGTGGCGCTGCGTTGCCCGTCGAGCGCGGCCGCGCGGGAGATCATCCGCGCGGCCGGAGTGCCGCTCGCGGCGCCGTCCGCCAACCGCTCCGGGCGGCCGAGCCCGACCCGGGCGGAGCATCTCAGAGAGGAGCTCGCGGGCCGGGTGCCGCTGATCGTGGACGGCGGACCCTGCGCGGTCGGGGTGGAGTCGACGGTGGTCTCCCTCTGCGGTGCGCGGCCCAGGTTGCTGCGGCCGGGCGCGGTGACCCTTTCGCAGCTGCGGGAGCTTCTGGGCCCGGTCGATGTGGACGAGGCGGTGACCGGGGAGCTCGCGGCCGGGAGCACAGTCTCCGCCCCGGGGATGAAGTACCGGCACTACGCGCCCGCCTGCCCGATGACCCTCTACCGGGGGGCGCGGGCGGCTTCTGTGATGAAATCGGAGCTCGCTCGTCTTATAGGAGAGGGGAAAAAGGTGGGCGTCATCTGCTTTGACGGGGAGGAGACGCTCTTCCCCGGCGCTGAGGTGCGCTCAATCGGCCCCCGGGAGAACCATCTTGTGCAGGCGCAGCGGATCTTCGCTGTGCTGCGGGAGCTCGACTGCGGGCTCGACCGGATTCTCAGCGTCACCCCCGATCCGGACGGCGTGGGCCTCGCGGTCTACAACCGGATGCTCAAGGCGGCGGGGCACGACCTGCGCCAAACGGAGGAGGAAGAGGCGTGAAGGTGATCGGACTGACCGGCAAGACCGGTGCGGGGAAGAGCAGCGTCGCCCGCCTGCTCTCGGAGCGGGGGATTCCCGTGATCGACTGCGACGTCGTCGCACGCGGGGTGACCGGGGGGCTGCTCCCGGAGCTCGAGGCGGCGTTCCCCGGTGTGGTGCGCGGCGGGGAACTGGATCGGGCCGCGCTCGCAAAAAAGGCTTTCGGCAGCGCCGCGGGGACGGCAAAGCTCAACGCCATCACCCACCCGGCCGTGCTACGGGAGGTGGAGCGCAGGCTCCGCGCCCTCGCGGCGGCGAAGACGCCGCCGCCCGCCGCCGTGGTGGACGGCGCCGCGCTGATCGAGAGCGGCTTTGCGGACCGGTGCGACCTGCTCGTCGCGGTGACGGCGCCGGAGGAGGTGCGCCTTGCCCGCCTGCTCGCGCGGGACGGCCGCAGCGAGGAGGAGCTGCGCCGCAGGATGGCGGCCCAGCGGGAGGACGCCTTCTACACCGAACGCGCCGACCTGGTGATTGAAAACAGCGGGGAGAGTGCCGCGCTCCGCCCCGCGGTCGAGCAGCTGATTGCCCGACTGAAATCCGCGGAAAAAGGGAAGAATCAAGGATGAAGACGTTGCTCAAACTAATCGTTGTACTCGCGGTGGTGATCGCGCTCGGGGTGTTTGTCGTCCCGATGGTGGCGCGGCAGCTGCTGCCCCTCTCCTATGAGGAGACCATTGAAGCCTGTGCGCAGGAGTACGACCTGCAGCCCGAGCTGATCGCGGGGGTGATCCAGGCGGAGAGCTCCTGGCGGGAGACGGTGGTCTCGAGCGCGGGGGCGGTCGGGCTGATGCAGCTGACGCCGGAGACCTTCACCTGGCTGCAGAGCAAGACGGGGGAGAACTATGAGGAGTCGGCGCTCAAAACTCCGGAGGTCAATATCCGGTACGGCAGCTACTACCTCTCCTATCTGAAGGGGCGCTTCTCGGACGAGAAGACCCGGCTCGCGGCCTACAACGCGGGGCCGAACCGGGTGCAGGACTGGCTGGAAAATCCCGAGTACTCGGACGACGGGGTGACGCTCAAAAAGATCCCGATCGCCGAGACCGAGAAATATGTCGACCGAATCGAGTTCTATCAAAAATTATACCGCTATCTCTATTTTAGCTGAGTTCGAGCCGGTATTCTGTGCTATACTGAGAGTATCCGCTGAGAGCGCGGTGGGACGGAGCTGCGGCTTGCAAGTTCCGAGAACCCGGAAGAGAGACGTGAAAAGACGACCAAATCTGTTGAAAAAGGAGAGAGAACAATGACAGAGAAGGAAAAAACGGCGGGCGAGCAGCTTGCGGAGCAGCTCTGCTACGCGCCAAAGACGGTGTTTGAGGCGATCGCGGCGGGCGATTTGAAAACAGACACTGTAAGTCCTGTCGACTGGAAAAAAGAGATCCATCACTTCTGCGAGGAGTATAAGACATTCCTCGATGCGGGCAAGACCGAGCGCGAGGTGGTCAAAGAGGCGGTAAAGCTTGCAAAGGCCGCGGGCTTTGCCGAGTACGTCCGGGGCGGCTCCTACCGCCCGGGTGACAAACTCTACGCGGTCAACCGGGAGAAGGGGATCTTTCTCTTTGTACTCGGGCGGCGGCCGCTCTCCGAGGGGATCAATCTCACTGCGGCGCATATCGATTCGCCGCGGATTGATCTCAAGGTCCGCCCGCTCTATGAGGACAGCGGGCTGTGCTTTCTTAAGACCCACTACTACGGCGGCGTGAAGAAGTACCAGTGGACGGCGATGCCGCTCGCGCTGCACGGGGTGGTCTGCCTGAAAAACGGCGAGAAGGTGACCGTCACTGTGGGCGAGGAGGAGGGGGACCCCGTCTTCTGCATCACCGATCTGCTGCCGCACCTGGGGCGCGAGCAGGAGGCAAAGCCGCTGCGCGAGGCGATCGTCGCGGAGAAGATGAACGTGCTGGTCGGCAGCGAGCCGTTTGAGGATGAGAAGGTGTCCGAGAAGCTGAAGCTCCGGGTGCTCTCGCTGCTGCACGAGAAATACGGGATGACCGAGTACGACTTCCTGTCGGCCGATCTCTCCTTCGTGCCGGTCTACCGGGCGCGGGACATCGGATTTGACCGCTCGATGATCGGCGCCTACGGGCACGACGACCGTGTCTGCGCCTACACGGCGCTGCGCTCGATCCTCGAGGTGGAGTCGCCGGAGCGCACCTGCCTGTGCGCGCTTGTGGACCGCGAGGAGATCGGCAGCGACGGCGTCACCGGGATGCAGTCGAACTTCATGTATAATCTGATCGACAGCCTCTGCGAGATGGAGGGCGTCTCCTCCCACGGTATCTTTGCGGAGTCGCGCTGTCTGTCGGCCGACGTGGCGGCCGCTTTCGACCCGAACTACGCCGACGCCTACGACAAGCGCAACGCGAGCCTGCTCGGCTGCGGCGTCGCAGTGATCAAGTACACCGGTTCGGGCGGAAAGTACAACACCTCGGACGCCGGCGCGGAGTATATGGCGGAGGTGCGCGATATCCTTGACGGTGCGGGGGTTATCTGGCAGACCGGCTCGATGGGCCGGGTGGATCTCGGCGGCGGCGGCACGGTGGCGAAGTATATCGCAAACCACGACATCGACACGGTCGACGTCGGGGTGCCGGTGCTCTCGATGCACTCGCCTTTCGAGGTCGTGTCGAAGGGGGACGTCTATATGACCTACCGGGCGTTCTGCGCGTTTAACGCCCGCTGATTTCCGGAAGATGGCGCCGCCTTCGGACGGCATCTCCGACGGAGTCTTTGAAAAGGATACGGCTGAGAAGCGACAGAGGCGTTCTGTGCCCGTCTCATCTCCTGATCTCCTCTCGGCAATGAGAGAAATCCCCGGGGCAAATGCCCCGGGGATTTTACGGTTTTCCCTGTGCGAACGGCTTCTCCTCCGGGATTTTGCTCTCTTTTTGCGCGGAGAGCTTCGCCCTGTGGACTGCGCCCTATGTGGACCTCTTTCCGTGTGGGCGCCGTATCTCTTTTTTGGGGTTTTCTCCCGTGGGCTTTTCTGGTATACTGTGTGAGAAGAAAGAGGAGGATGAGGCCATGACTGTATCCATTGACACAATTCTCGCAATGGTTTTCTCGCTGCTTGTCTCATTTGTGTTGCCGATTGTGCTGCTGGTTGTGCTGAAGCGCAGGTTTCAGGTGTCCGCCATGGGCGCGCTGGTCGGCGCCGGGGGATTTATCCTGTTTGTACTGGTGTTGGAACAGATTTTACACTGGGCGGTGCTGAGCTTCACCCCGGTGGGCACCATCCCCTGGGCGTATGTGCTCTACGGCTGCCTCGCGGCGGGCGTATTTGAGGAGACCGGGAGACTGGTTATGATGAAAATTTGGGGGCGTACGCGCGGCGAACTGTCGCTCGGAGATGGAATCCTCTACGGCGTAGGACACGGCGGCGCAGAGGCGATTTTGCTGGTCGCGGGCAGCGTTGCGTCCACCCTTTTCCTCTCGCTGCTGCTCAATGTCGGCGGCGTGGAGGCGCTGACCGAAGGGATGACGGGGGAGACGCTGGAGCTCGCAATGCGGGATCTCGAGACGTTGACCGGGACCAGCGCGGTGACCTATCTGATTCCGGGCGTGGAGCGGCTGTTTGCGATTCTCTTCCAGATTGCGCTCTCGGTGCTCATCTTCCTGGTGGTGAACCGCTCGGTCGGTATGATCTGGTATCCGGTCGCGATTCTGCTGCACGCGGTGGCAAATCTGCCCGCGATGCTCTATCAGGCCGGCATCCTGCGGAACATCTATCTCGTGGAGGGCCTCACCGCCATCCTTGTGGCATGCGGCGTGCTGCTTGTGTACTACCTCTGGCGCGGTACGGCGAAGAAAGAGCCGCCTCGGGCAAAGCGGCTGCTGGAGCGGTAGCCCCAAAAGAGCGCCGCCCAATTGGAATGGATCTGATCGAAGAGCTCTTACAGAAGAAACCTCCCCGGACCTGCGGTCCGGGGAGGTTTCTTCTGTGCAGGGGAGAAATTTTATTTTATAAAGGATAACTTTTCTATTGACTTTAATAAAATTAAAATATATATTTAATTTAATGAAAGGAGTGAATGGATGTCGGTAGCATTTATGCCGGGATGGATGGCGAATCTGGAGGAGGAGGAGCTGACCTTTGTCAAAAATTTTCTGCTCTCCTCCGGCTCGCTCAAGGAGATCGCGAAACTGTACGGAGTGACCTATCCCACGGTTCGACTGCGGCTGGACCGTCTGATTCAGAAGATCAAGCTCGGGGAGGAAGTGGAGAGCGACCCCTATGTCTCGCTTATCAAACGGTTGGCAGTGAATGAGAAGGTCGATTTTGACACGGCAAAACTGCTGATCTCCGAGTACAGAAGACAGAGAAAGGAGGAAGAGAGATGTCTCTGAGCATTTTCACACTGCTGTTTGTACTTTTGCTGTTGGTGGGAGTGCCGGTCGGTATTTTTTTCGCCGTTCGGGCGCTCATCCGCTACAATGCCAGGGTGCAGCAGAGAGGGTCCCATGAGCAGGAGGAATTGAAGCGGATGAAGATCGACGATCTATAAAATGGGAAGCGGGGAGAGACGGGATAGAGAGGGAGCGCAGGCTGTCTTACGGCACATGTGAACCGGTGCGGCTCTCTAAGAGCGCCCGGCGCCGGGTGAGAGGGGCGGACCTGCCCGCCTCTCAGACGGACTTTCCGGGGAGCCGCGCAGTGCGGCGGAGCACAAGCGGAGAGAGCCCCATTTTATAGCAGGCGTAAGCGGGACAGCCGGCCCGACAGTCCGGGGGTATGCGGATCGGTTTCACCGGCAATCCGGCCCGGCGGATCTGCTCGGGACGGCCGGCGTCCCATAGCGCTCTAGGGACCGTGAGCGGTTTGGACAGGCGATATGCCGCCTTGAGAACCTTAAGGCGCTCCGCGAGACGGCCTCCACAACGAATTCCGGCCCGGCGGAAGGAGAGCTACGGGGTGAGGCGACCCGGTGGAACGCTTTACCGCAGGCGGAGAGAGAAGTGTCCCGGCCGGGCGGCGCTGCATGCGGCGGGGCGCGGAATTTGCCGGATGCAGCTGTTCCGCTTCGGCAGTTTCGAGCGCGCGGATGGGGCGGCGTGGAGAGGAGCGTTTTTGTTTGGGGGAGCGGCCTCCTCGGAGCGTCAGCTTCTGCGCGACGCTTTTGGGCCTGCGGAACTGAAAAGATGGAGGGCACAAAAGCGTGTGCCGGCCGTCTTTTGACAGTGGGCAGAGCGAGGGGGCGGGAGGGGTGCCGGAGCGAACTTCCGTCCGAGAGAAAACGGCGCGAGACCTGTCGTCTCGCGCCGTTTTCTCTTGAGGCTTTAAGCCCTAATTGTAACAAGAGGATTCGCGGGAAGCCGTCTAGACTTTCCGGCCCTCGAAGAGCGCCGCGCCGCGCCGCTTGTGCTCGCTTGTCCGGTGATACCGCTCGATGATGGCGCGGCTCTCCTCAGGGATACTGCCGCCCTCCAGCAGAGAATCGATCTCCGCGTAGGTGACGCCCATCTCACCCTCGTCCGTCTGCCCCTCGAAGAGTCCGGCGGACGGGGCTTTTGTGACGATATGCGCCGGTGCGCCGAGATAGGCGAGAAACTCCAGAATCTCGGTCGCGGTGAGGTCTGCGATGCAGTTGAAGTCGAACGCGCCGTCCCCCCACTTGGTGAAATAGCCCATGTGCCGCTCGCTGCGGTTGCCGGTGCCGGCCACCAGACGCCGCTCCGCCGCGGCCACGGCGTAGAGGGTGGTCATCCGCAGCCGGGGCGGGATGTTGTTACGCGCGGCGGGGGAGAGGGAAACTCCCGCCGCCGTAAGCGCCGCGACCTCCGCGTCGCGCACCGGCGTGAGGTCCACGGTACGCGTCTCAATGCCGAACTGCTCCGCGAGGGCGAGGGCGTCCTCGCGGTCCTCCCCGTAGTTCCGGGAGGAACCGCAGGGCAGGATAATGCCCACTGTGTCGGGACAGGCTTTTTTGCAGAGGATGCCCACAAGGGCGCTGTCCTTCCCGCCGCTGTTGCCAAAGACGATGCCGGAGACGCCGCTCTGCCGCACCTGCTCTTCAATAAAGGCGACGCGCGCGGCGATCTCCGCCTCAAAATCACGTTTCATCTGTTTCTTCTCCTTCCTTAAACCACCCGCTCCCCCGCGAGATAGACGCGGGAGAGGGTGAGATCCGGCCGCAGCAGCACGAGATCAGCCGCCTTGCCGACTTCAAGCGAGCCGATCTTCTCAAACCGGCCGATCGCCTTTGCGGGGTTCATGGTCGCCGCGGCGACCGCCTCCCAGAGCGGGATGCCGAAGCGCACCGCGTTCTGTACGCAGCGGAGCAGGTCGGTCGCGCCGCCGGCGAGGGTGCCGTCGCGCAGCGTCGCGCGGCGGTCGGCGACATTGACCGCGAGCTCGCCGAGGGTGTAATCCCCGTCCGGCATTCCGAGCGCGGCCATTCCGTCGCTGATGAGCACCACCCGCCCCTCAAAGAGGTGGAAAGCCGCGCGCACCGCGGGCGGCGAGACGTGATACCCGTCACAGATCAGCGTGACATATTGCGCCTTGTCGTGCGCGGCCGCCATCAGCCCGGGCTCTCTGGAGCAGAGCGGGGCCATACCGTTGTAGAGATGGGTGAGCAGCGTCGCTCCGCTCCGGTAGAAGGCCTCCGCGCGGTCGTAGTCCGCCGCGCTGTGGGCCGCGGACACCGCACAGAAGTCGTGCGCCGCCTCGGCAAATTCCAGCGCGCCCGGCAGCTCCGGCGCGACCGAGACGACGGCGATCCGCTCGCCCGAGGCGTGGAACAGCTTCAAAAACAGCTCCATCGACGGCTCGCAGAGATACTTCTTTTTGTGTGCGCCGCGCCGCTCCTCCGAGAGAAACGGGCCCTCCATATTGACCCCCAGCGTCTGGGAGAGGCCGGGATGCGGAATCTCCTCGTAGGCGCGGAAAGCCTCGTATCCCGCGAGCAGCTCCTCCTCCGGACGGCTGACCGAGGTGGGGCAGAAGCCGGTGACCCCACAGGTGATGAGGTGCTCCGCCATCCGGCCGAGCGAGTCGCTGTCGCAGAACTCCACCCCGGCTGCGCCGTGGATGTGAATGTCGAGCAGGCCGGGGAGGAGGTAACCGCCCTCGCAGTCGATCTCCTCGCCGCCGCAGTCGGAGACGATAAAACCGTCGCGTACCGAGAGCGTCCCGCGGACAAAACCGTCCTCGGTGAAGAGAGAGGCGTTTGTAAAGCGTGTCTCCAAAGGTGATCCCCCTTTTTTGTAGGTATGTCCCTATTATATCACCGGGCGGAGCGGTTTGAAACTGCGATTTCGCCGATTTTGTCCCTTTCCCGTTGGAAGGGGGGCGGTTTTGTGATATAATAGCCTCACGAAATACTGACAAAATCAAAGATTTTGAGAATTTCGGAGAACATGGAATCACAAAAAGTGGGGGCTTCCGTCCCCGTCGGACGGCTCTGCCGTCCGCGCCTTCGGCGATCTCTTTTTGTGGTAGAATGGCCTCGCGAAGTGGAAGCGAAAATGGAGCGCTCGGTCAATTCAGAGAATGCTGTATCGGCAGAGGCGGGGA
>CAJFTX010000062.1 GCA_904420075.1 uncultured Clostridia bacterium
CCCAGTAGAGGCCGATCTCCGGATAGCCCTCACGGTGCGCGACGCGCGCCATCGCAAGATACATACCAACCTCCGAGCACTCGCCCTCGAAGTTCATGCGGAGATCCTTCAGAATGTCCTCGGAGACGCCCTTCGCCACGCCGACCACATGCTCGGCGGCCCAGCTTCTCTCGCCCTCCTGCTTGACAAACTTCTCCGCCGGAGCGCCGCAGATCGGGCACTTGTCCGGAGCGCTGTCGCCCTCGTGAACGTAACCGCAGATCGAACATACAAACTTTGCCATTTTAAAACTCCTCCTTCAATTTGGTTCCCAAACAATTTTTACAGATACCGGAGAGATACAAGTCGATACTGTCCACCCTCGCACCGGGCGGAAGCGGTATCTGCTCCGGTATGTCAAAATCAAATACACCGCCGCAGCGGGTGCACTTGAAATGGCCGTGGTCCTTGAGCGTCCCGTCGTACCGGAGCTCGCCGTCCTCCACACGCACGACCCGCACGAGCCCCCGCGCCACGAGCGCGGACAGCGTGTTGTAGACGGTGGTGCGGGAGAAGGTTGAGAGCTTCTCCGATACGTCGCGATAGATGACGTCCGCAGTCGGATGGGTCGGATGGGTGAGCAGATATTCATAGACCAATACGCGCTGAGGGGTTGGCCGCAGGCCAGTCTCGCTCAGGCGCCTTACTGCGTCAGTCATCGGGCACTCCTTTGGAATAATTTTAAAATTGAAATAATTACAATAATCATTATAACGATTTTTTGGCGGTTGTCAACTGCTTTTTAGAATTTTTTATGAGGAGGAGTAAAAATTGTCTCTATGGCGGCGGGAAGAGGGCGGAAGGCCTGCCCAACCGACGCCGGAAACGAAGGAGTTTGGACAAGTGGGTGTTTGTTGACGGGGAGAGAAGTGCTGCAATTACTTTGAAGCGGTACGGAGATTCTTCATGGAAAGCGAGATGCGCTTTTTCTCCTTCTCCACTGCGAGCACACGGACGCGGACGATGTCGCCAACTCGCACCACCTCGGAGGGGTGTTTCACGAATCGGTCGGAGAGTTCGGAGATGTGACAGAGGCCGTCCTCGTGAAGGCCGATGTCGACAAACGCCCCGAAGTCGACGACATTGCGCACGGTGCCGGAGAGCTCCATTCCGGGGACGAGATCGTCCAGAGTGAGTACGTCGCTGCGCAGAATGGGGCCGGGGAGACTGTCGCGCGGATCGCGCCCCGGACGGCGCAACTCGGAGAGAATGTCGGTGAGGGTGGGGAGGCCGACGCCGAGTTCCTCAGCGAGCGCGGCGAGCCCCTCGGCGGGGAGTTCCACCCCCTGCCGGAGCTCCGCCGGGCTGTGGCCGAAGCGGGCGAGCAGAGCGAGCGCCGCCTGATAGGACTCGGGGTGAACCGAGGTGTTGTCGAGCGGGTCGTCCCCGCCGGGAATCCGCAGAAAGCCGGCGCACTGGGTGTAGGCTTTGGGGCCGAGCTTCGGGACGTTCAGGAGCTCCGCTCTGCGGCGGAAGGGGCCGTGCTCCTCGCGGTAGGCGACGATGTTCTTCGCGAGCGTGGGACCGATGCCTGCGATCTGGGAGAGCAGCGGGACCGAGGCGGTATTGAGATCGACGCCCACCGAGTTGACACAGTCCTCCACCACACCGGAGAGTGCCTCGGAGAGGCGGGCTTTCGGCATGTCGTGCTGGTACTGGCCGACGCCGATGGCCTCCGGAGGAATCTTCACGAGCTCGGCCAGCGGATCGGCGAGCCGGCGGGCGATGGAGACCGCGCTGCGCAGTGTGAGATCGAACTGGGGAAACTCCTCCGCCGCGAGCTTGGAGGCTGAGTAGACCGAGGCGCCGGCCTCGCTCACGATGAGGTAGGAGACGCCGGGGCAATCGCGCAGCAGGTCGGCGACAAACTGTTCGGTCTCCCGCGAGGCGGTGCCGTTGCCAATGGCGATGACGGTGACGCCGTGCCGCGCGATCAGGGTGCGGAGGGTGGCGCGGGCCTCCTCTTTTTTGCGCTCCGAGTGGGTCGGATAGATCACCCCGGTGTCGAGCACCTTGGAGGCGGGGCTGATGACGGCGACCTTGCAGCCGGTGCGAAAGCCGGGGTCGAGTCCCATAATTACGGCGCCGCGCAGCGGGGGCTGCATGAGCAGCGCGCGCAGATTCTCCGCAAAGGCGCGGATACCCGCCTCGTTTGCGCGGTCGGTGAGGATGGCACGCACCTCCCGCTCGATCGCGGGGAAGATGAGGCGGGTGTACGCGTCGTCGCAGGCGCGGCGGATGAGCGCTGCGTGGCGGCGGTTTTGCGCGAGGGCGGAGCAGAGGCCCCGCTGCCGCGCCTCATCCACCTCGAGCTGCACCCGCAGAAAGCCCTCCCGCTCCCCGCGGCCGAGGGCGAGAATCCGGTGGGAGGGGATTTTGGAGACCGGTTCGTGGTAGTCGTAATAGGTGCGATAGACCGAGTCCTCCTCCCCGCGCGCGGCGGAGGAGAGCTGCCCGTGCCGGAGCGAGTCGGCCCGTAGTGTGCGGCGGAGCGCGGGGTCGTCGCCCACCTGCTCTGCGATGATGTCGAGCGCACCCGCGACGGCCTCCTCCTCGGTTTCAACCTGGTCGGAGAGATAGCGGGCGGGAGCGAGGTCGCGGCCCTCCAGAATCTCCTCTGCGAGGGGGGCAAGGCCGCGTTCGCGCGCCTTGCTCGCGCGGGTGGCCCGCTTCTTTTTGAAGGGGCGGTAGAGGTCCTCCACCTCGGTGAGCGTCGAGGCGGCGTCCACCGCGGCGCGGAGCTCGGGCGTGAGCCCGCCCGCCTCCTCGATCAGGCGAAGCACGTCCTCCTTGCGGGCCTCGAGCGATTTGAGATAGGAGAGCCGCTCGCAGAAGGCGCGCAGCGTCTGGTCGTCCGCTCCACCGGTGCGCTCCTTGCGATAGCGGGCGATGAAGGGGAGGGTGTTGCCCTCGTCTAGAAGGGCGATGATCGCCTCAGCGTGGCGCGGCGCAAGCTTGCACTCGCGGCTGAGAATCGCGACGAAATCCATACAGTCACATCCTTTTATATAGGTAAGCTCTCCACATGGTACCACAGCGCAGGAGAAAAAAGAAGGATTTTCTTGACAAATAGCGTGAAATTTTTATATAATCTCTTTTGTATCCTTGTTCTGTCCAATGAGGCAGAACCAAAGTCCAAAAGGAGGTGTAAAAAATGGCAGATCTGAAGGGAAATTACGAGACTATTTTTATCGTCTCGCCGACTCTCGATGAGGAGGCCACCAAGGCCATGGTCGAGAAGTTCACCAAGTTGATTTCCGACAACGGCACCATTGAGAGCGTGGACGAGTGGGGCAAGCGCCGTCTTGCGTATCCGATCAACGATCTCAACGAGGGTTACTATGTCCTTATCAACTTCTCGGCGGCGCACGACTTCCCGGCGGAGCTCGACCGTATCTACAAGATCACGGACGGAATTCTCCGCTCGATCATCATTGCGAAGTAAGGAGTGAGATGACATGCTGAACAAGGCGATTCTCATGGGGCGGCTCACCCGCGACCCGGAACTCCGGCAGACACCGAACGGTATCTCGGTTGTGACCTTTACCCTCGCGGTTGACCGCAGCTATGCGAAGGCGGGGACGGAGAAGCAGACCGATTTTATCGATATTGTCGCCTGGAGATCGACGGCGGAGTTTGTCTCCCGTTACTTCAAGAAGGGGATGCAGGTGGCTGTGACCGGCCGCATTCAGACCCGCAAGTGGAAGGACCAGAACGACCAGAACCGCGTGTCGGTTGAGGTCGTCGCCGACGAAGTGTTTTTTGCGGACAGCAAGAGAGAGCCGTCGACCGGCGGCACTTTTGCCTCGCCCGCACCCGGAATGGACGCACCTGCGCCGAACTACGGCGCGCCGTCGTTCCAGTCTCAGGACACCAGCTTTGAGGACCTGAGCGCGGACGACGACGAGCTTCCGTTCTAATTCTGATAAGGAGGAAGAAAAATGGCTGAGAGAGAGAGAAGCTATGGCAGAAAAGGCAGAAGAAAAGTCTGCTCGTTCTGCGTGGATAAGATCGATCACATCGATTATAAGGATACCGCGAAGCTCCGCAGATTCCTGTCGGAGCGCGCCAAGATTCTGCCCCGCAGAATCACCGGTACCTGCGCGAAGCATCAGCGTCAGCTGACGGTCGCGATCAAGAGAGCGCGTCACATCGCGCTGCTCCCGTTCAGCGGCGAATAAGAGAGAGCCCGCACGGCTTGTGCGGGCTCTTTTTTGTGGCTCCCATCCGGGAGCCGCTTTTTGTTTGGCGGGAGGCGAATTTGTCAGAGATACGGAGCGCCGGCTGGGACCGCAGAGCGGGAGAGGCGGACAGCTTCCGGGATTGATCGGAGTCCTTCAGGAGCGGGAGAGAAAGGGGACGATAGCGAACCGGGCGGTCTTTTTCCTGGGGTTTGGTGAAGAGAATATTTTGTTGTGTGACGGGACTGATGGAGGGCGGATACCCGTGAAAATGGAAGCGGAGATGCGTTACTGTGAGCAGGGGAGGGCGGCGAAGTAGTCGCGGTTGTAGAGATAGGCCGGACTGTGCGGTTTCTCCGCGCCGGCGGCTTCGTTGTGCTCGATCGCGCGGGCGCGGTCCCCGAGCCGGTCGTAGCAGACGCAGAGCTGGATGTGAGGGAGGTAGCCGTAGCAGTCGGGCTGAACAAAGCCGCCGCGGCGGATATCGTACTCGCAGGAGAGGGCGGTCTCATACCAGAAGACCGCCTCCGGGAGACGGTCGCGGTCGAGAAAGTAGGCGCCGAGGTCACAGCAGAGCTCGGCGCGCGGCCGATCGTATTCGAGCGAGCGCAGAAGAGCGCGCAGTTCGGCTGCGGAATCTCCGAGCGCCCGGTAGCACTGGGCGAGGAGGGAGCAGGCCTCGATATTGTTCTCAAGCCAGCCGAGCCCCTCCTCGAGGAAGGCGAGAAAGCTGTGCGCCGCCTCGCTGTAGCGCCCGTGAAAGAGGAGCTCCCGCGCGTAGTAGTAGCGCTGGCGCGGGTCGAGCAGGTGCCCTTTTGCGAGCTCCTGTTCAAAGATGCGCAGATTGCGGTCTGGGTCGCTGGGGCGGAGTTTTTTGTGAGAGACGGCGACGTCGGAGTAGAGCACGGCTCCGACGGGCGGGACGACCTCGTGTACCGCACCGGTGAAGCGATAGTCGGGACTGTTTTTTAGAATGCGCTCGCGGTAGTAGCTGAAGGTGGGAGAACCGTCCTCGTCGAAGCCGGTATGATATTTGAGCATGACGACGTCGGTGTCGGAGGTGAGGCGGCTTTTAAGCGCGCGAAATGCGATCTGGTCGCAGGGGAATAGAACGTCGTCGGCGTCCAGCCACATGCAGTATTCCATGGTCGCTTTGGATAGGGAGAAGTTGCGGGCGGCGGCGAAGTCGTCGTTCCAGGGAAACGAGTAGAGACGGTCGGTGTACCGGGCGGCGATCTCGCGGGTGCGGTCGGTACTGCCGGTGTCAACGATGACAATCTCGTCCACAAGGGAGCGGACCGAATCGAGACAGCGGGCGAGCACCTCCTCCTCGTTTTTGACAATCATACAGAGACTGATCGTAACCATAGAGAGACCTCCTGCGCCTGTTTATTCTGTGACAGTATATGCGCATGCGGAGAAAAAGGTGCTCCCCGCCCACATCGGTGGACGGGAAGCACCCTGCGTTTGGAGCGATCGGGAGACGGCCGCCCCGCTGTGAGTGCGGCATGTGATTCAGCCGCTCCGCGTACGGCTCCCGGAATTTTTAGTGGACCTTCGAGAGCCCGAAACAGAGAGAAGCAGTACTGGACGGAGGCGCTCCATGCGGAAGGGAAACGCTGCGGCTGTGCTCAGAGGCCGAGACGCGCGCGGATTTCAGAGAAATAGGCCTGAAAGGCGTGCGGAAGGGCATAGGAGACCTGAAACTCCCGGGGGGTGACCCAGCAGAAACGGGGGGAGGGGGATTCCGCCTCGGCCGCGAAGGCGCACATCCGCCAGACGAGATGGGTGAAGACGTGCTTGCTGTCGGGCAGCGGGACGAGCGGTCCGGTCGGAATCCCCCAGTCGAAGAGGACGTCGCGCGCGCCTTCGACGGAGAGCCGCTCCGGGACCGAAGGGAGCTCCCACAGCCCGGCGAGCAGGCCCTTCGGCGGCCGCTTGCGGAGGGCGAGTCGCCCGCCGCAGGTGAGCAGAAAGACGGTATGTTCCTCCTCGCGGCGGCGCTTGGCGCGGGATTTCACCGGGAGTTCCGCTGTGCGTCCCTCCCGGTGGGCGGTGCAGAGCGCGGCGAGCGGACAGTCGCCGCAGCGCGGCGCCCCGTTTGGCAGACAGACGGTGGCTCCGAGCTCCATGAGAGCCTGGTTGAAGTCGCCCGCCCGCTCCGGCAGAACTGCCGTGAGTTCCCGCTCCCGACGGGCTTTCACCTTCGGATCGGCGATATCCTCCGCGCTGCCGAGCAGCCGTGCGGTCACCCGCAGGACGTTGCCGTCCACTGCGGGGACAGGGATATGATATGCGATGGAAGCGATGGCGCCCGCCGTGTAGGGACCGATGCCGGGCAGGGAGAGCAGCGCCTCATAGGAGGCGGGGAGTTCGCCGCCGTACTCGGAGATGAGGATGCGGGCGGCTTTCTGCAGGTTGCGCGCGCGGTTGTAATAGCCGAGGCCCTCCCACAGCTTGAGCAGCTGCGGTTCGGGAACTTCGGCGAGGGCGTGAACGTCCGGCAGTGCGGCGAGAAACCGTTCGAAGTAGGGCTTCACCGCCTCCACACGGGTCTGCTGGAGCATGATCTCCGAGATCCAGACCCGGTAGGCGGTGGGGTGCTCCCGCCAGGGGAGAACCCGTGCGGCCCGGTCGTACCAGCGGAGCAGCGGAGCGGAGATTTGGGAGAGCACGTCCATGTGAGTTCCTTTCTCAGAAGGGGAGCACGCCGAGGTGCTCGAGCAGAATTTTAAGGCCGATCAGGATGAGAATCACGCCGCCGAAGAACTCGGCGCGAGTCTGGTACCGCGCGCCGAGAAGACTGCCGAGCCGGACGCCGAGCGCGGAGATGACAAAAGTAGTACAGCCGATCAACACCACAGCGGGGAGGATGGAGACCTCCAGGAACGCGAAGGTCACGCCGACGGCGAGCGCGTCGATGCTCGTGGCGACGGCGAGCGGAAGCATTGTGCGCGGACCGAAGGAGGTGGTGCAGCTCTCCGCCCCGCCGCGGGCCTCGCGGATCATATTGCCGCCGATCAGCGCCAGCAGAACAAAGGCGACCCAGTGGTCGAACGACTGGATCAGCGTCTGAAACTGCACCCCGAGCAGATAGCCCAGCAGAGGCATCAGCGCCTGGAAGCCGCCGAAATAGGCTCCGGTGATCAGCACGTGCTGCGGACGGGGCTTTCCGACGGAGAGACCTTTGCAGATGGAGACCGCAAAGGCGTCCATGGACAGCCCGACGGCAATCAGTATCAGTTCGACAATTCCCATAGAAATCCCCCTAGACAGTGGCGCTCCCGCCGTATGACTCGAGCGGGAGCTGACATAGTATTAGAATACCATGGGGAGCGAAGTGGTGTCAATATTGTGCAAATCATCTAAAATAGTAAAAAATATAGCAGTAATTTTGGGAAAAACATCTTGACAGAGGGCGGGTGCTCAGATAAAATGAGGGCAACAAGTAATATCATATTACCTTTCATGAGAAAAGAGGGAGGAATATGGACCGACGACCCGGCGCGATTGTATCCAAGACAAAATGCGATCTGGTGACGGAACAGCTGCTGGGGGAGATCGTAAACGGAACCTTTCAGATGGGGGAGCAGCTTCCGCCGGAGAACGCGCTCTGCGAGCGGTTCGGCGTTTCGCGAATCACCATCCGGGAGAGTCTCAAGCGGCTCGGGACGATGGGGATTGTGACCATCGAGCAGGGACGGGGAACCTTTGTCAACCGGGCGAATCTCGGACTTTTGATGAAACCGATGCTCCAGATGATCGAATTTGACGATCTTGATATTGAGACGATCTATGACGCGAGACTCTATGTGGAGGAGGGGATCTGCCGGCTCGCGGCGGTCAACCGGACCGAGGAGGATCTCGAGACGCTCCACCGGCTGCTCGAGGAGATGGAGCGGAAAGACCATGTGGTAGTGACGGACTCGCTCTTTCACATTGCGCTGGCGACGGCGAGCAAAAATCCGCTTTTGAAGGCGACGATTATGACGCTGGAGGACATCTCGAACGCCTGCGTCGAGCGACACAATCTTCAGGGGCGCTCGCTTGAGAGCGCGGCGGCGGACCACCGGGCGATTGTCGCGGCGGTCGAGGCGCGGGATGCGGACAGAGCGGCCGAGGTGATGCGCAGGCACACCCTGGGCGCAAAGGCGCTCTTCCGATGAGAGGGGGAACTGGAATGACTGAGCTTGAAAGGAAGGTGCTCTCCTGTGCGGATGAGCACAGAGAGGAGCTGTTTGCGCTTCTTTTGAAGCTGCTCGGCTTCGACTCGCAGAACTTCGTGGATCACGGAAACGAGCGGCCCTGCGCGGAGTATATCGAGGGACTGTACCGCGAGGCGGGGCTTGAGACCGAGCGATATGCGCCCGACTCGGTGCCCGGTATCCGGGAGCACCCGGGTTACCTCCCTGGGCGCGGGACCGACGAGTCGCGGCCGAACGTGTCCGGCGTGCTGCGCGGGACGGGGGAGGGCCGGGTGACGCTGGCGGCCCACATCGACACCATGCCGGTCGGGGACCCCGCAAAGTGGACGGTAAATCCGTTCGGGGAGCGCAAAGGGGAGCGGATATACGGCCTCGGCGCCTGTGACAACAAATTCGGCATTGCGAACTCCTTCTTCGCGCTGGAGACGCTCCGCGCCTGCGGAGTGAAGCTCAAAAAAGACGTGGTGCTCACCTCCTATGTGGATGAGGAATACGGCGGGGGGAACGGGTCGCTCGCGGCCTGCCTCAAATATCCGTCCGAGGTGTTTGTGAACACCGACGGCGGCAACTTCGAAATCTGGAATGCGGCGCTCGGTGGCGGCGGGATGGGCATTACGGTGGAGACAAACTTCATCACCGACACGGTGACCCCGGTGCTCGACGCGCTCTATCTCATCCGGAAGGAGCTCGAGCCGTTCGCGAAGCGGCGGCGGGAGGAGCTGCACAAAAATCCGCTCTATACCGGCAGCGACATGGAGCGCTCGGCCTTCCGCATCACAGAATTCGGCGTGGGGAGCAAAGGCACCAACCTCGACTCGGGGCGGCTGCTCTGCTCGATCTACACCGACAAGTCCCGCGAGACGATTATAAAGGAGCTTGCCGAGGTGGTGGAACGGGTGACTCCCTACCTCGAGGCGAATCATCTGCGCACCGGGGGCTTTGTGCACACCACCCGCTATTTCGACTACGCGGAAACGGAGGACGAGGGCGGCGCGATGGCCGCCATGCACCGGGCGGCTGAGGAGGTGCGCGGGGAGCCGGTGAAGGTCTGCGGTTCCTGTCTCACCGATCTGTCGATCTACCTGCCGTACGGGGCGAAGACCAGCTTCAACTTTGGAATTATCCGGGATTTCGCACTCTACGGCGGCGCACATCAGCCGGACGAATTCGTCGAGTGCAAAGACCTGCTTGATCATGCGAAAGCGCTGCTGCTGTTCCTGATGCGGTACTGCGGCATTGCCGAATAAAGATATTTTAAAAAAGAGGAGGAACTAGTTATGATGGAATTTCCGTTCCAGCCCGCAGAGTGGCTGCCGTCGAGAGATGTGGAGATGCTCGAGAGAGTGAGAAACATCCCGCGCGAGGAGATGGAGTACACCAACGAAAACGGGTACTCGGTCAAGGTGGTGCTCACCCCGGAGCTCTTCCTGGTGCAGGATATCTTCCACCGGATCTACCTGAGCGACGTAGAGGATAAGCCGTTTACGGCAATCTTCCCAAACCAGCATCCGACCGCCTACACCGCGGTTGCCGGGATGATCAACAAGTACAATGTGAACTGCCGGAATTTCCACGCGTTTGCAATGGACGAATGGGCGGATCAGGACGGGAACGTCGCGCCGCTGACCTACGGGGCGGGACTCGGCTACTCCTTTGTCAACCACTTCTATATGCAGATCAGAGAGGATCTGCGTCCGCCGTTTGAGCAGTGGCACACCTTTAACAACGAGAACAAGGGCCGCGGTGTCTACTCGAGCCTCATCGAAGAGGCCGGAAACGGCGGAGCGGACGTGGTCTACTCGGCGACCGGCTGGCCGGGGCACACCGCCTTTATCGACCCGGGCACCGAGGAGTTTGCGGCCG